>CAYUIQ010000030.1:0-49326 GCA_964444795.1 uncultured Planctomycetaceae bacterium | reverse complement strand
CGGAGCTTCTCGAGAGCTTGCTCCTGAAGGAGTTTGAGATTCTCTCGTTCCTCGCGAACGATGGCGTCTTGATCGAGCATTTCTCCCAGCGCGGCGGCACCGACGGCCACGGCCCCCAGGTTTCCGCTCTGGCTGGCCAATAGCTCCTTGAGCTCTTCGATTTCGTTGTTCTTCTCGGTCAGCGCTTTCTCGGTGGTTTGGACGACCTCTTCGATCTTCAGTTTCTGCTGGGAGTCTTCCTCGTCTTCTTCTTCGAATTCCTCGTCCAGCGCGGCGAGGATACGAGCTTTCTGGGCTTCCCAATCCAGCGTCTCACCACCGCCGGTGGCTTTTGCCGCGGGCGCTGCGGCGGCGGCCTCCAGCTTCGCTTCCAGTTCGCGATTCGCGTCCTTCAACTCCCGAACGTCCTCCATCGCCATCTCGTAGCGGCGGCGCGCGTCGCTGTCTTGGCTCTCGGCGGAGCCCGACTCGCGGGCTTCCTCCAACTGCCGTTCGACGGCATCTCGGCCGCGTTCGGCTTCGGCCAGTTTGTCGAGCAGAGCGTCGCGCTCCTGGCGAAGGCCGGATAGCTCTTCGGCATCCACCTCGCCGCCGGAGGACCCGTTTTCGAGTTGCTCTTCGAGTTGCTCGCACGTCTCGCGGGAAGACGCCAACTCGGTCTTCAGTTCTTCCTCGTGGCGGTGTGCCGATTCCAGTTCCTCGGCGTTCTCCTGGGCCTGCCTACGCAATTGATCGAGCGCCTCGCCGCCCTGCTCGGTTTCGCCGCGGAGAGTCTCCAGTTCGGCCGCCTGCTGGGCAATGGTCGACTCGCTAGCTTCGTGAGCCCGTTGGAGTTGATCGCGCTCGGCTTCGGTGGCCTCCAGTTGGGATGCCAACTCCTGCTTTTGTTGGAGTTCCCCGGCGAGTTGGGCCTGATCGCCTTGCAGGGCTTCCATCGCAGCCGACCGCTCGTCGAGTTGACGACAAGTCTTGTCATGTTCCTCTTCGAGTTTGTCGAGCTGGGTCTGGAGTGTTTCCCGGGCGGTGATTTGCTCGGCCAGTTGATCGCGTTGCCGCGGAAGTTGCTCGGCCAGTTGGTCGTGATCGGTCTGTAGGGCTTCCAGCGAGGCGGACCGCTCGTCGAGTTGCCAGCGCGTCCGACCGAGTTCCTCTTCCAACCGGTCGCGATCGGTCTGGAGGGTCTCGCGGGCGGCGGTCTGCTCGGCGAGTTGATCGCGTTGTTGCTGGAGTTCTTCGACGAGTTGGCCCTGATCGGCTTGCAGAGCTTCCATCGCGACGGACCGTTCGTCGAGTTGCTGACGCGTCTGGCCGAGTTCCTCATCGAGCCGGTCGCGCTCGGCCTGGAGGGTCTCGCGTGCGGCGGTCTGCTCGGCGAGTTGATCGCGTTGTTGCTGGAGTTCTTCGACGAGTTGGCCCTGATCGGCTTGCAGAGCTTCCATCGCGACGGACCGTTCGTCGAGTTGCTGACGCGTCTGGCCGAGTTCCTCATCGAGCCGGTCGCGCTCGGCCTGGAGGGTCTCGCGTGCGGCGGTCTGCTCGGCCAGTTGCGGCCGGAGCTTGTCGAGTTTTCCGGACAGTTCGACGGCACGTCCGGCGGCGGTCTGTAATTCTTCTTCGAGGCGATTTTGCTCGCTCGTGTCGCGCTGCTCGAGTTCCTGGCGAAGCTGCTCGATTTCCTCCCGTTGGGCCGCCCGTTGCTGCTTGAGTTCTTGGGCGATCCGGTCGCGTTGGTTGCGAGTTTCCGTTTGGTCGGCTTCGAGTTGGCGTTGTTGCTCTTGCAGTTGGGCCGAATGCTCCTCCAACTCCTGGCCGAGAATAGCCAGGCGCTGGGATTCGGCCTCTTGCTCTTGGGTGGTCTCCGCGACGGCCTGCTGGTCTTGACGCAGTTGCGATTCGGCGTCGTCGACGTTCTTCTGAAGGCCTTGGAGTTCGCCCTCGAGTGTCTCCAGTTGCTCGGCCCGTGCCTGGAGCGACTCAAGACGCTGTTCGATTTCCTCGGTGGTGCGAGCGGCCTCGGCTTGCTGCTCGACAAGCTGGCCGGCCAAGGCTTGCACGCCGGCCGTCAGATCGGTTTCGGCGCGAGTCATTCGCTCCCGATGCGCAGCCAGAAACTCCTGCGCCTTGGCCCGCTGCAACGCGAGCGCATCGGCGAATTCGTCCGTAGCGTCTGGATGGGAGGATGTCGCGGAGAGCGGGACGTCCATGGCCGCCGGGTCCAAGGTCTATCGAGAAAACATGGGTAAACAACGATCTGCCGCCAGCGCCGAAGGGGTGCGTGGCGAGAGGTCAACGGTCGTTTCAGGGAGGCTCCCTGAAATGTTTCCACTTTCCAACATTTGTATAGGATAGGATCCCCCGGTAGTCAAGAAATGGGGTCCGGTCATGGCGGATGGCGCGGCTGGGACGGTTCGATTGGAATAGAAAACCGGATATCCGGCGATTAATCCCCTACAATGGATGGGGGGCGTGGTTGACGTTCTGTTCCATGGAGGTGCCGTCGTGTTTCATATTCTGTTGCTAAGTGGCTGTACGCTCCTGGGTCAGGGGCCCGCGCCGAGCGATACGGCGGAGGCTCCCCCATCGCCGCGGGCGGCTGCTTCGCCGGAACTGCCATCGGAATTGCTAGTCCGCCGGTGGGTGCGTCAGCTTGAGGCCGACAGCAAGGCCGCGCGTGACGAGGCGGAGGAAGCGCTGATCGGGCTCGGTCCGGCCGTTCTCGACCTTCTGCCGCAGCCGACACAGCGAACCCCGGCCGATGTCCGCCTGCGGCTGGAGCGGATTGGCCAAAAACTGCAGCGCGCCGCCGCGTTGGCCGCCGCCGGGGAATCCCGCGTCTCGTTGCCCGCCGGCCCGCAACGCTTGTCGAAGATCTTCGAGTCGATCGCCCAACAGACGGGCAATCCGATCGTCGATTTTCGCGGCCAGTTCGGCCAGCCGGTGACCGATCCGGAGTTGACCGTGGCGATCAAGGACCGGCCGTTTTGGGAAGCGTTGGACCGGGTCCTGGACGAGGCCGGGCTGACCGTTTATCCCTACGGCCAGAAGGGCGCCATTGCGGTGGTCAACCGCCCGGATACCGAGCGCGAGCGTGGTTCCCATGCCGCCTACAGCGGGCCGTTTCGCATTGAGGCCACCACCGTGACCGCCCGCCGCGATCTCCGCAATCCGCAAACCCGGCGACTGCAAGTGGCCTTGGAGGTCGCCTGGGAACCGCGACTGGTGCCGATCGGTATCTCGCAGCGTCTGTCGGATACCAAGGCGGTGGACGAAAACGGCCGGTCACTGGACGGCGATACCGAAGGGGTCGTTCTGGAAGCCCGGGTCGACCCCAGCGCCACGGCAACCGAATTGAAGATCCCCCTGGCCCTGCCCTCGCGCGAGGTCAAGCAGATTGCCAAGTTGCGGGGAACGCTGACGGCCATGGTGCCGGGGCGGATCGAAACGTTTCGATTCGGCGATCTGCTCACCGCCAAGGACCGCTCCACGAGAATCGCCGGCGCGACGGTCATCCTCGAACAAGTGCGTCGCAACAACCAGGTTTGGGAAGTTCTCATGCGCGTGCGTTACGACGAGGCGGGCAAGGCCCTGGAATCGCATCGCGCGTGGATCCTCCACAACGAAGCCTACCTGGAAGACGCCGACGGAAAACCGATTGCCCATGCCGGTTGCCATCCCACGCGGCAGACGGAAAGCGAAGTCGGGCTGCGCTATTTCTTCTCCCTGGACGATCCCCCCGAGAAGCACACGTTTGTCTACAAGACCCCGGGCCTGATCGTCTCGCGGCAGTTTGCGTACGAGTTCGAGAACATTGATTTGCCGTAGCGACGGCATCGCCACTCTTGGGCAGTGCGGCCTAGTCGTTTAACGCCCAGCCGAAGGCGCCGGCCGTTGCGTGGAAGCCGCGTATCGTGGAAGCCGGCGCCTTCGGCTGGGCGTTAAACGAACGATCCAAAAGAAAGGCCGCCGCTCCCGCTTCAGGAGCGACGGCCGTTTTCGTTGGAACCGGCGGAGGAGCCCGAAAAGCCCACCGCGGCGGGCTCTTGGCTCGACCGGCTGGTTAGTCCTTGAAGAACTCGCCGGTGGGGTCGCCACCATCGCGAGTGATCAGGAACATGTACAGGGCCGAATCGATGTCCGTGCTCACCGTCTGCACGTTGGCGTCGACGAACAGGTGGTTGACCGCACCCGGGTGATCGCTACTGGGACCCCAGATACCGTTGTACTGGGAGTCTTCGTAAGGATTCAGGTTGTCGTTGGGGTCGATGGCGTCCATATCGAGGTAGGTTCTCGGCTGGGAGACTTGCGTGTCGTCGCCGAAAGCCAGGTCAAACCCCGTGGGGCAGTAGTAGCTAACGTTGAGCGAACCACCACCGACCGAATTCGAAATGGTCCCGGAGGGAAGACCGACGAGCGACGCCTGGCTACCGCAGGGCCATTGGGCCATCTGCTCTTCCTTGGTCTCGGTGACCATGACCGTTCGCGAGGTACCGTCCCGCTTGAAGTCTTCCGGCTTGTGATTGCGTCCCGGGTAGATGGCCCCATCGGGATGCTTGCTCGTGCTGCTATCCAGGTAGTCGGCGGAACTGCCGCCGCCCGGGTAGTTCTTGGCGAGACTTCCGAGGTGGGTTGCTCCCATGCCCTTGTAGGTCGTCAGCGCGCCAAACTTGCTATCGGAATCCGCGTATCGAGGCCCTTGATAGCTCGGACAGATCAACTCGCCGATCGCCGTATTCTGCACTTCCAGGGCGCCCTGCGAGCTACTGCTGCCGGCATACGGTCCAAACAGCCCGCTCGGCTTCTCGGTACGCATGTCGACCAGTTCGTAGACCGCCTTGTTTTCCATCTCCGGCAGAATCTGGAAAATCCAACTCCAGCCTTCCTCGTTCTGGATTTGGCCGCCCGAGGCCAAGTCTCGCCTGACCTTCCACGACGCCGGGAAAGTCTTCTTGCGGCTGGCAAAGTTGTGCATCGCCGTACCAAGCTGCTTGAGGTTGTTGGTGCATGCGGCTCGGCGTGCAGCCTCGCGCACCATCTGGACCGCCGGCAAAAGCAGGGCGATCAGGATGCCGATGATGGCAATCACCACCAACAGCTCCACGAGGGTAAACCCTCGCTTCTCATGTTGTACAGTCATCACATCACTCCTTCGAAATAAGAGGAAAAATAAGGAAACGCGAGCGGCCAATACGGCCGCCGATACGGAAAACGCCCGAGAGAAAACCGGGGATAAGGAAAAATGCGGTTCGCGCCGCAGCCTCTTCCCTTCCGTATCGGACCCAAGAACATTCTTGGCCCATTCCGCCGTTGATTCTATCTTCTCGGCACAACCCTTGTCAAACAATAATCCGTTTTTTTACCCCCGCTCTTGATATCGCCACACCCCGAATGGGGCACTCCAACCACGGAACCACGATTCCATCCCCCCCAATATCATTACAAAGACGCGGCTGCCGACTCCTTAGTGGTAGTCTGTATGAGGGGGTCGGTCTGCCAGGTCTTGACTCCGCCCGGGTCGGCACCACCTTCTTTCTTTACGGAAGGGACGCCCTTTCTTGACAGAAAGGCGCTGACTGGGTGAGAATGCGGCGCAGGGGCAGAGCACTCACGTTATCTACCCCACGGTAACCGTCCTGTCCAGCGCCTTTTCTCCACGGCCCGGCCTTATGCCCGACCTTGATCCGCCGCAGCAGCGTCAATTTGCCGTCGACGTGGTCCGGCAGTTGCGCGCCGCGGGTTTCGAGACCTATTGGGCGGGTGGGTGCGTGCGCGACATGCTCCTGGATCGCGTGCCCAAGGACTACGACGTGGCCAGCGGTGCCACGCCGGACGAAATTCGCCGTCTTTTCGGGCGTCGGCACACGCTGGCCCTCGGCGCCGCCTTCGGGGTGATCACCGTGTTGGGACCCAAGCCGGCCGGGCCGGTCGAAGTGGCCACGTTCCGCCGCGACGCCGCCTACACCGACGGACGTCATCCCGACAGCGTCTCCTTCAGCAACGCCGAGGAAGATGCTTCCAGACGCGATTTCACGATCAACGGCCTCTTCTACGATCCCCTGGACCAGCGCGTGATCGATTTCGTCGACGGGCAAGCGGACATCCGGCGGCGGGTCATCCGGGCGATCGGCGACGCGAGGGAACGATTTGCCGAGGACAAGCTCCGCATGCTCCGGGCGGTGCGGTTTGCCACCACACTGGATTTTGCCCTGGACGAGACGACTGCCGAGGCGATTCGCGCCATGGCCGAGGGGATTGACGTGGTCAGTGCCGAGCGGATTGCCGCGGAAATGCAACGGACCCTGACCGGTCCGCACCGCGGCCGGGCCGTGCGGATGCTGTTGGAGACCGGCTTGGCCGCGACGGTCCTGCCCGAGATCATGCCGGACGACGACACGACCGCCCCGCGGCTCGACCACGCGATGGCCGTGCTCGACGGGCTTTCGTCGCCCGATTTCCCACTGGCGCTGGCCGCCTTGCTCCACCCGCTGATCGACGTCCGGTCCGCGGCGAACCCGTGCGGCCGATGGCGGTTGTCCAACGACCAGACCAAACGGTTCACCTGGCTGGTCGGGCATCACGAGGCGTTGCGCGGCGCGACCGGCATGAAATGGTCGCAACTGCAACCCCTGCTGGTGGCCCGGGGGATCGGCGATCTGCTGGCACTCCACGAGGCCAAGGCGCGCGCCGGTTGCGGCGAATTGGCCGAAGCGGCCCATTGCCGGGAGATGCTCCGCCGTCCCGCCGCCGAGTTGGATCCCCCGCCGCTGTTGACCGGCGACGACCTGATCGGCTATGGTGTGCCCCGCGGGGCGATCTATCGCGTGTTACTGGCTCGCGTGCGCGACGCCCAATTGGACGGACAGATTCGAACCAAAGCCGAGGCGATGGCCCTGGCCAAGGGGATTCTCGAAGAAACAGGCTGATGTCATGGACAAGAAAGCGAAGAAGAGGATCCAAACGCTCAACGTCCGGCTGCAGAAGCTGCGACAGCAGATGGCCGGCTCAAAGCAACAAATGGACGATCCGGACGAACTCAAAGGCCTGGAAGACCAGATCACCGCCGCCGAGGCCGAGTTGGCTAAACTCAAAAGTCAGTGACGCTGGGGACGTGCGGTGGATTTCTCGCCTGCGATCTACGAACATGCCGCGTTTCTCATCGGCCGCACGCCGTGGGACGTTTCGCGCGACGCGGAGCTTCTCTTTGACGCCCACGCCGAGGCGTACCGCCGCTATCGTCACGCGCCGGTCGTGGTGGGGATCGATATCTACAACCTCGAGGCCGAGGCCTACGGCGGTGTGTTGGACCGGCCCAGCGGAACGGGCATCCCGGCCATTGGAACGCCCGTCTGCCGATCGGTCGACGAACTGTCCGGCCTGGAACCGTTCGATCCGGCTCGCGACGGCCGTGTGCCGATGGTCGTCGACGTTGCCCGTCGGCTGGCTTGCGAGTTTCCCGAGGCCGACGTCCGGGTGCCCCTGAGCGGTCCGTTTTCCATTGCCGCCAATCTGCTGGGGCTCGATGACCTTCTCTGCGAGGCGCTCGTGAATCCGCGGGAGACAGCCGCGGCGCTGGGGCACCTTGTCGGCGGGCAGGTCGGATTCTGCCGGGCGATCCGCGCGGCCGGATTGGACGTCGCGTTTTTCGAGTCGGCTGCCGCGCCGCCCCTGCTGTCGCCGGACATGTTTCGCGCCGTCGAACTGCCCGCCCTGCAAGATCTATTGAAACAAACGGCCCGCATCGTCGACCATCCGGTGCCCTGCATCATCGGCGGCGACACGGCCCCCATTCTCCACGCGATCCTCTCGACGGGCACGGGCTACGTGATCTGTCCCGCCGAAACCGATCAGGCGGCCTTCATGCGCGGGGTCTGGGATCGGACCGAAGTGCGCGTTCGGGTCAACACCTCCCCGGAGATCATCTCCCGCGGCACCCACGCCCAATTGCGCGAGGAAATCGACCGCATCGCCCGCCTCACCGCCGGCCGCGAGAACGTCTGCGTCGGCACCGGTGCCCTGCCTTACGAGACTCCCCCGGAGGCCGTACTCTGGGCGGGCGAGTATTGCAGCGGACTAGCGATTAGCGATTAGGGGGTGGCATGCCTTCTTTCCCCCACACCAATCCCGTGTTACTCCATTTCCTCATACGCCACGTTGTAGACCTCCGGGGCGTAGAACGTTTTCGGCGTAACGCCGTTCAACTCTCTCAAGATTCCAGCCTTCGCCAGACGGTCATCCGGCCCGAAACGGCTTCTTTCCATGATGCACCCCGCCGAAATAATGGCGACACAGGGGCGCGATTAAAATTTTCCCCCAGATATTTTAACGAAGAGAGCGGCGTTAAAACGGTCTTTAGGAGACGGAGGCCCAGGTTCTTGTAAAGCTTTTACTGAAAAGGCGTTATGGCACAAGCAAGGCAGTATAATGCGGGGCCGGCGTTCGACGGTTCGAGATAACCGGCAGGGGAGGTGATGGCGGCTGACACCGGCCCCCCCGACAGGCCTGGCATAATCCAAAATGCCCTGGCAAAACCGCGCGGTGGGGCTAGAATGGGACATGCGTTGGGCGGGTGGAGCCGTGGGGTGCCCAGCGGCTTTCCTGTCTGAGGCGGTGTGACCACTGTCGGCGGGCCGCGGGAGATCGGGGAAGACAGGGCACATCAGGGCGAAAGGTGAATCATCCGTGACCGAACAATCGCAGACGAGTGAAACCGGCGAGACGATCTCGTTGAAAGACCCGGTCTTGGCCGGTTTCCTGGCCTGGCTGATTCCCGGCCTGGGCCACTTCTACCAGGGACGGACCGCCAAGGGCATCCTGTTCTTCGTCTGCATTTTCGGGACGTTTTCATACGGGGTCGTCCTGGGTGGCAATTCGGACGTCGGTTGGGGACGGGTGGTGTACGCGTCGCTGCAGCGTGGCAACGTCCGGCTCCCCTATTTCTGTCAGATCGGCGCTGGATTGCCCGCCATGCCGGCGCTGGTCCAGGCCATGAGAATCCGAAGCGGCAAGGCGGCGATTTGGGGCGGGTTCATGGCACCGCCCTCCTTCAGCGAGTCCCAAAGCCTCCACAACCGGCCGACCCTGAACGAATTGAACGACGTACTGGATCGATATTTCGAGTTGGGAACCGTTTATACGATGATTGCCGGGCTGATCAACATACTGGCCATCTACGATGCTTGTGCCGGTCCGGTTCTTTCCGTCCGGGAAGAGGACGGCGGCGAGCAAGAAGATCTGAAGAAAACTGAAAAAGGAAAAGATTCGCCCGAGTTGTCCCAAGATACCCCCGATCAGAAGCAACGCCCATGAACAGCCTCCTGCTGGCAGCCGGCGAATCGGCAGCCCGAATCAACTACTTATGGTTTTCGTTTCCGCTGGTCGTCGCGGTCAGTTTGGTCTATGCGGCGACCCGGCACGAAGCGATGCGCCCGATTCTTCGGCATGCCTTGGGCTGCGCGACCTGGATCGTCGGATTCTTGGCCGTGGTGCTTCTCGTCATTAAGATGATTGAGTCCTGGTGGCTGTGAGAACGCTGCAATGCAAGTAGTCATCCTGGGCGCCGGCACGGTCGGCACATCGATCGCCGACGAATTGTGTCACCACGGGCACAGCGTCGCCGTCGTGGATCACGATCCGGAGGTCATCCGCCGGGCCAACGACGAGTTGGACGTTCGCGCGATCACCGGATCGGCCGCCCAATCGAGTGTCCTCTTTCAGACGGGAATCCTCGGCGCCGATCTGTGCCTGGCGGTGACCGGCTCCGACGAAGTGAACATGATCGCCGCGAGCATGGCCAAGGCGATGGGCGCCCGCCGGTCGGTCGCCCGCGTCTACGCCCCCGTCTTCCGCGATCTCAGCACGTTCGACTACCAGCGTCATTTCCAGATCGATCGGCTGATGAGCCTCGAACACCTGTCGGCCATGGAATTGGCGCGCGGTATTCGCAACCCCGGTTCGATCGCCGTGGAGAATTTCGCCCGGGGTGAATTGGAAATGCAGGAGGTGGCCGTCGAGGAAAAGGCGCCGGTGCTGGACCTGCCGCTGAAGGGCATGCAGTTGCCCCCGGGCGTGCGCATCGGGTCGATCTGCCATGAAGATACGATGTCGATCGCCACGGCCGAGGATCGTGTCGTCCCCGGCGACCGGCTCACGCTGATCGGCACGCGGGAAGATATCGACGACGTCAAGGAGCAGTTCGGCAGCGAGTCGCCGTCCAAACAGGGCGTGGTGATCGGCGGCGGAGGTGAAACCGGCTACCATCTGGCCCGGGCGCTGGAAGGCCGGCGCTTCGCCGTGGTGCTGATGGAACGCGACCGACAGCGGTGCGAGTTTCTCGCCACCCATTTGAAACACACCACCGTGGTCCACAGCGACTCGCGGCGCCGGGCAAACCTCGAAGAGGAACGGGTCGGCAGCGCCGACGTCTTCGTTGCCTGTGCCGGCGACGACGAGAACAACATCATGGCCTGCGTCGAGGCCAAGGAACTCGGCGCCGGGCGGACCGCGTCGATCATCAGCCGCCCCGATTACGCCAACGTCATGGAGAAGTTGGGGATCGACCACACGGTCAGCCCGCGAAAAGTTGTTGCCCAGCAGGTGCTCGGGTTCCTCAACTCCGGCGCGCTGATCTCCCGCGCGCCGCTCTCGACCGGAGCGACCATCGAGATTCTCGAAATCGAAGTCTTGCCGGGCGCACCGGCGACGGAGCACGTGCTGGCCGGTTTGTCGCTTCCGCCGCAGTGTCTCATCGGCGCCGTGATTCACGAAAACTTCGTCCGCGTACCCGGCGCCGACGACCGCCTTTGCCCCGGCGACACGGTCGTCGCGTTGGTCGAGAAGTCGGCCATCGACGACACACTGAAGATGTTCAGCACCAACGGCTCGAGTGGTGCGTAGCTTCGGTCACTGGCCAATATCCCCGTCAGCCTCCGGCTCTGCCGGGGGACGCTGGTTGGCAACCTCTCGATGGACATCAGAAAGGGGTTACGGCAGACAAACCGTTGCGCCCCCTTTTGTTTAGTTCGTCTATCTTCGACTTAATCCGGTTCTGCTGAGGGGGTGCTTGTGGCACGAAAGCCACTCCCGCCGCCGAGGAATGGCACGGTGGATCGAAAAATTACGTCATGCGGAATCGACAAGAGAAGTGGCAAAACCGGTTAGACAAATTTGCTTGACCGCCTGCGAAACGGCGACTAAAATACAATAAAGAACCTCGTGTTCCGTTTCCGGAATACTGCGTTCTTGGTGTGCTTTTCGTCCTTGTATGGAGGGCATATATGGAAGAACCATCGGACATGTTTCGATGAGGGGCTTGAACTGTTCTGGCTCCTCAAGAGTGAACCCTATTTGTTGAAGTCAGGCAGGGACCTTTTGTCGTAGCGATATTTAGCGTTTGCACTTTCGGTTCCTGCCCCGCTTGGATTTGAGTTGTTCGTCCGCTGCATTTCGACTCGGGCTTCATCCTGCGATTACGGTGACTTTGCATCCAGTTAGACTGCGGTGCGAGATACGCCCACAATGGGCATTGCTTGACTGAGCCGGAGGCGACTTGCGGGGGGAGCAGTTTGGATCGCAAGACGAGTTATTTGGCCCTCGCCCTCTCTTTGTGGCGAGGGCCTCTTTCGTTACTCGTAGCCCGGCTCCATCCACACCTGTATGTCCTTGGCAAGGACCACTCGTGACGATGAGTGGATAGCGTACGGGGAGGGCACTATCGATTTGACATGGCGACCGGTCCGACGCCGCACCAGCAGCGGGCGTTCGCCTTGCTCGATCTTCCGTGCGGCGGCATGTAGGCAGAGTGCGTCAATGCGAGTTGCTGAAAGGCATCTTCCACCAGGGGGCTACTTCGCGATTGAGGCAGAACTCCAGATTAACGGAGGTGCCCCCTGCAACGAGGGGTCAGGACTGGCAGTGAGCGAGGACTCAGGGCACGTATGTTCCGATGGCAATTCGAAAAACCCAAGAAGGAGGAGGTCGACGCGAATGTCAGAGATTGGCCTCGCCTGTGTATAAAGGATAGAGAAGGTACGCATTGATGAACTCAACCCCGGAAACACGAGCGAGCCTGCTGATCCGCGTCCGCGATCCGGCGGATCAGGCGGCGTGGCACGAGTTCGTCGAAATCTATCGGCCGATTATCCTGCGCCTGGCCCGGCAAAAGGGGATGCAGGAAGCGGATGCGGACGATGTCGCTCAACAGGTTCTGGTGGCGGTTTCCAAGGCGGTGGAGCAGCGGGGGCATGATCCGAAGCGGGCGAAGTTCCGCACCTGGCTGGGGCGTGTGGCGCACAACGCAATTCTCAACGCTTTGACTCGCGGAAAGCCGGATCGCGGCTCGGGCGACTCGGCGATGCTGGCGTTGCTGGGCAGGCACGAGTCGCACACCGCCCCCGATTCGGACCTGTTACGGTTGGAGTACCGGCGTGAAGTGTTTCGCTGGGCCGCCAGACAGGTCCGCAAGGAGTTCCATCAGGCCACGTGGAACGCGTTTTGGCGGACCGCCGTCGAGGGACGCGATGTCGAGGTCGTGGCGGAAGAACTCGCGAAGAATCGAGGGGCGATTTACGCCGCACGCAGCCGCGTGATGCGGCGAATCCAGGAAAAGGTGACCGAGTACGAGCAGGAAGTGTAGGCCGGCGCGTGTCAGACTTCGCCGCGCGGGTGTGTATAGGTTGTTAGGAAATAACGCGAATGAACAACGACCACAAAACATGCGACCCGGAGCGGATCGAACTGTCGCTCCAACAGAAGTTGAGCGATGAGGAACAGACCGCATTCGAGTTGCACTTGGACGACTGCGACAATTGCCGTCGCCGACTCGAAGCGACCGCGGCCGGCGACGACATTTGGTCGGGCGTTCGCGAGTCTCTCTTGGGCCAGCAAGCCGATTGTCCGCCGTCGGACGCCCCGGCACTCGATCCGGGGCTCGATTCGACGACCGCCGGTGATGCGTCGTTCAGCCACGACACCGTGCTCAAGCTGTTGGCACCGACGGATGACGATCGGATGCTCGGCCGTTTGGGGACGTATGAAGTCGTGGGGGTCGTCGGCTCCGGTGGAATGGGCGTCGTGCTCAAAGCGTTTGATGCGGCGTTGAATCGGTACGTTGCGATCAAGGTTCTTGCGCCGCATCTCGGCAGCAGTGGATCGGCACGGAAGCGTTTCTCGCGTGAAGCCCAAGCGGCCGCCGCGGTGGTTCACGAGAACGTGATGGAAATCCACGGCGTGGCGGATGCAGGTGGGCTCCCCTATCTCGTCATGCCTTATGTGCGAGGACCGTCTTTGCAGCGCCGACTCGATGACGATGGGCCGCTGGCGATCGTCGAGATTCTGCGAATCGGCGTGCAAGCCGCCACGGGGTTGGCTGCCGCCCATGCCCAGGGGCTCGTCCACCGCGACGTGAAGCCGGCCAACATCCTCCTGGAAGAAGGCGTCGAACGCGTGAAGTTGACCGACTTCGGGCTCGCCCGGGCGGCGGACGATGCCAGTCTGACGCGGACCGGTGTCATTGCCGGCACGCCGCAATACATGTCGCCCGAACAGGCGCGTGGCGAGTCGGTCGACCAGCGGAGCGATCTGTTCAGCCTGGGCAGCGTGCTGTACGCGATGTGTACCGGCCGTGCGCCGTTCCGCGCCGAAACGAGCTATGGCGTGCTGCGACGCATCACGGATGAAGAGCCCCGGCCGATCCGCCAGCTCAATCCGGACATTCCCGAGTGGCTATGCCGGATCGTTGCCCGGCTCATGTCGAAACAACCCGGCGACCGCCACGAGTCGGCGGCCGAAGTGGCCCAGTTGCTGGAAGAATGTCTCGCTCACGTCCAGCAGCCTACCACCGTGCCGTTGCCGGCTTCACTCGTGACGGAATCCAGTGGAAATCGTTTCTTTTCAAGCTCGCGCCGTTCCTTGGGAGTTATCGCCATGATCGCAGTCTTTGGTTCTAGCTTGCTGGGGTTGTTTCTTTGGCCGTCGGCGGAAGTTCCGCCGACGGAACTCAACGTCCGGACCACTCCCCCCGGAGCGACCATCTTCCTGGACGGTAAAGAACTGGGCAAAGCCCCCAATGTCTTCGACGTCGCACAGGGTAAGCACGAACTGCTCGCCGTCCTGGAGGGCCACAGATCGGCCAAACGGGATATTGTCGTTCCGGCAACCCGAGTTGAGCGAGTGATCCTGACGCTCCAGCGCATTGTCCCTTCCGCGAATATGGGAAACGGCTCGACGGGGGAAGCGAAAGAGAGGCAGACGGAGATCGAGAAACTCCTTGCCATGAAGCTCTTGGACGTGAATTTCCAGAGGATACCGCTGCTCGGCATGCTCCACCGACTCGCCCAAACGGCCGACGTGAAGATCGTTGTCGACGGACGGTCGCTGTCGACGGCGGGGATTAGCCCATATACGCCGATCACGCTGAAGCTTCAAAAGACCACTCTGGCGCAGGTCCTAGAGGCGGTGCTGAAGCCGCTGGGGTTGAAATATGAGACGCGTGAGGGAGCGATTGTCGTGCGGGCCGCGCCGATCAACGGAGTTGAGGAGGACACGGCGGCGCCGGTTGCCAAGACGATCTTCCTGCCCATCGTCGGGACGCCCGACGTCGGCGTCGCACTGGATCTGGCCAGTGGCGCGAGGCTGCCAAGCGCCGATGCCAGCGAGTTTGCCCAATTGGATCAAGGCGATCTGGCCTACGTTGGCGCGTTCGACGGCTCGGTGGTCTGCCTGCGTAACGCCAGTATGGCGCTTTGGAACGGCAAGCGTTTTGTTCAATTCAAACAGCAGCATAAGCTTGTGGGCCGCACGGCCTACACATTGCCCCAGCTTCCCTGCCGGCTGCTGATCAATACGGCCGACGACAAGGTCTTTGACGTCACGATCCTCTCGGTCGGCAAGTCGGGAGAAGACGACAAGGGAATCCCCGGTGGCCTTTCCGGAATCCGACTGAAGTACGAATGGGCCGACTTGATGATCGTGCCCTATGCATACGCCGAATTTGGGGGCCAGTCGGTTCTAAAGGCCGAGCCCGCAAACGGGAACGAGCCGGCTGCAAAAGCCAAGACGTTCTTCCTGCCAGACGCCCACACTCCCGGCGTGGGCGGCGTGCTCGATCTGGCCAGCGGCGAGATACTCGCGATTGACGGCGAGAAAGGGTTCTTTGCAGTCCGGGAGTTCACGCGACAGTACCGCAAAGGGGACCTGTACTACGGCTACGACGAGGAGGACGGTGGCGCGTTTATTGGATGCATGCGCGGAGCCACGGCGGTTATCCAGGACGGCGGTCCTGCTCGTCCACTGGAACCGAGCCAGAAACGGGAGGACGTTACCGTCTACCTTTTGCCGCCCCTACCGTGCCGTCTACTGATTACGACGGCCGAGAAAAAGGTCTTTGCTGTCACGATCCTCTCGGCCGGCAAGCCGGGAGAAGGCGACACGGGAGTCCCGAGGCACATTTCCGGGATCAGGTTGAGATACGAATTGGCCGACCCCGAAGTCGTGTCGGAAGCTGAGTCGGTGGCCAATCTGACCGATACGTCCGTCGAGCAGAAGGTCCGCGACGTGATCGCCAAGTTCGCCGAGGCGGTCGTCAAGGGCGACAAGGCGGCCGTGACCAAGTGTCTTCATCCGAAGATGTACGGCATGGCGGACAGATTGGACGAGGCGGCCGAGTCAGTCCACGCCGGATTGAAGCTGGCCGAGATCCACTCGGTGTTCGTCCGCGGCGATCGCGCACTGGTCGCCACGGAACTGGCCCCGATCAACGATCGGAAGTCCACAACTCTCGCATGCACGGTCTATACTCTGGTCAAGATCGGCGAAAGTTGGGTCATTGAAGACATCGACATGGAAGACGAAAAGGGGCGGGCCGACGAGATGCACCGCTTCAAGAACGAGACACCCAACGAAGCGGAAGGCTCGCGGGAGCAGGCCGAGATGTTTCGCCGACAAGCAAATGCGAGTTGCCGCGAACTGGAGACTGCGATGGAGATGTATAGACTTGACATGGGAACCTACCCAACAACCGAAGCCGGTCTCGCTGCCCTCGTTGAGAAACCGAAGAACGCGGAGTCGGACGGGAAGTGGAGCGGCCCTTACCTATCCAAACTGCCGAAAGATCCTTGGGGTCGCTCTTACCGATATCGACGTGTCACTGAGCCTAACGGGACGAAAACTACAATCTGGTCGCTTGGGCCAGATCAGCGAGACGGCACGGACGATGATATTCGCTTGGGGATAGATTACGATAGTCCAGATCCCGGCCGACTGGATCTCCGAGTTGCCGCCACGCGCGGCGACGACGGCAAGGCGATGCTCAACGAGAAGGACGTCGAGAACTACATCAATGACCTCAAGACCAACGGACCGCAGCCAGCACGGCGGCGCGCCGATCCGTTTGCCTGGTTCCCGATGAACGACAAGCCTCGGCCCCCGTTGATCACTGCCGACCATGGAGGCCAAACCTTCGTGCTGTTGGCCAATACGCCGGAGCACACAATGCTCCGCGCCAGTACGCGGCCTTGGGGCATAGCCAGCGTTACCGTTCACCATGAACTCCAGGGACGTCCCGCCGTCAGCGTGGAGTTGGACGAGGCTGGTGGACGCCAGTTCGGCGAGCTTACCGAGACCCACCTTAATCTTCCATTGGCAATTCTCATTGATGATCGGGTCATCTTCGCCCCGACCGTTCGGACCAAGATCACGACGCGATTTCAGATCAGCGGCTCGTTCGACATTGAGGAAGCCGGCCGATTGGCCCGGACAATAATGATCGGAATGACGCGACCGGAACCGGCCGACGACGTGCCCGGCGTTGGCGACGCCGCAATCCCTCTTCCTCCTCCAAAGACTGGGCCGCTCTCCTTCGGCCCGCCGATCGAGCGGGTGGTCAACGATGACAAAACGGGCAAAGAGTGGATGATCGACTTGGATACCGGCAAGCTGTACACGCCGCCGACTGAACTCGACCCGGAGCAAAATTCCCAGGCGGATACCAAGAAGCTCTTGGCCTGGGTGCGCCAGCAGGGGATTGACGCAACGGGAATCAAAGCCCAAGGCGGGGAACTGCAATTCATCGAACGTGTTCTCGCCGTCGTGGATAAGGCGTCGTGGGAAAGCGTTACCCAGCAGCAAGTGCGCGACGCGCTGGCCGAAGTCGTCGACCCTTCGGACAAAGCCGTCGTCGGCGATACCCTATATGCCTTCCGAACCCGCGAAGGCGGCATGGGCGTGCTGCAAGTCGTAGGTCGCGGCGAGGAGTCGCCGTCGGTGAAAATCCGCTACAAGCTGGTTCGGACGGCGAGGGATGTCGCAACAGACTTCCTGACGGCAATGCGTGACAAGGACGATGAGGCTCTCAAGGCGTTGGCGACCGATGCCGTAACCCAAGGCTGGAAGGAGGCCTTGCCACAGTTCGCAGCCGAACTCCGTCATCACCTGGAGGTCTTCTCGAAGAGTACGGACCCGCTGACAAAGATCGAGGAAGTTGTCGTCGACGGCAATCTGGCCGCCGTCAAGGCCGCCAACGTCAAACAGGGCTACCTTGTTTTGTTCTTCCAGCGAACTTCCGAGGGTTGGCGAAACTGCTCACTGAAGAACTCACCACCCAACGTTCCACTCGCGGAACACGTGAAGCAATACAAGGCCAAGTTCCAGGAAGCTGATGCGCAACCTGGGCTCGGCGAGGTCGACCGCTCGTCCGACACGGCGACAGACGTCCCGCCCGGCTGGAAGGTCGTACAACGAGTCGAGGTCCCGGCAGACCAAACGGCGGCAATCGGGAAACGACTCGGCGGTCGGATTGAAAAGCTCTCCAACGACATCTATCTCGCGCACGGCGTGGAGATTCAGGTCAACGTCATGAGATGTCCGATGGCTGAGGACGCGGAGAAGATTCACGCGAGCGTGCTGAAGATGAAGGGCGATCCGGCCTATTGTCACCTGATGGGCAAGACCGTCGTGGAGTTCGTCGGCCAGTTCGACGTCGAGTTTGCCAAACGCGCTGCCCACGAACTGTTGGGCGTGGGGCCTTACGTCCCCAATGACGCTCGCGTGCCGCTGACGGTTGAGCAGCGAGACCGCGCACGTGCCCAAACACTGTTGAGCAGTAAACGCATCCTGCAGCTTGCAGTCCAGATGTATCACGTGGAATATGGGAAATACCCGGCGCTGCGTGACGGCTGGGCGGAGCTGACGCGGACCGACGGGGACAAGGGTCCGTTTCTCAAAGGCGAACCGAAGAACCCCTTCACCGGCGGCTCGACCGTGGCCGGCGACGGTTCCGGCGACTGGCAGTACGACGTCAAGACCAACGAGCTTCGCGCCGTCGTGCCGTTCGGAAAGGAAAAGGCCGACTTGCTGGGTTTGACCTCGAAAGATGTCGTCACCAAGGGCGAAGACGGAGGTGGATCGCCAAGTCCTTGAGCCTTACCGCCCATATTTGGACGGCCCCCCCTTTTCGCCTTTTTAGTTGTCTTTCAGCCGCGTTCCCGTCGTGAATTCCAGCTTTTAGACGAATTTATTCGTCAGAGAGGAGATATGCCATAAGTCACTGGAGTAACATACGTTACGGTCATGTTTCCGGCTCTGCGGCAGGCATTTCCGCGGGATCTCTGTTGACATGACGAAGGTTTTCGTCAGAATCAAGGAACTATTCGACGAAGTAATTCGTCATACATCCAGACGGCTCGAAACACGGCGAGTCGCGACGTCAACGGAGACCCGCTCTCGGGAGAAACAGAGCCATGCCCAGACATCCTTCTTCAAAGCCGACGGACGTCGAGCTGAAGATTCTCGACGTACTCTGGCGGCAAGGCCCCTGCACCGTCCGCCAAGTGCATAACGAACTGGCTGCCGAGCGCGACACGGGCTATTCGACCACGCTGAAGATGATGCAGGTGATGCGAGAAAAGGGACTCATCACCCGCGATGATTCCGTCCGTCCGCAGCTTTATCGAAGCGCGGAAACCCAGGAGCATACGCAACTGTGCATGCTCGACGATCTGGCACAAAGGGCCTTCGGCGGCTCGGCGGCGAGTCTGGTGATGCGAATGATTTCGGCGGATCGGGTATCCCCGGAAGAGCTGGAGAAGATGCAAGAGTTGATCCAAAAGGCGCGGGAGGAAGACCAATGAACTTTCTCGATCAAATACTGGCCGCGGATTGGATTACACGCCTGGGCTGGACCCTGTTGCACTCGCTGTGGGAGATCGCTCTGGTCGCCGCGGTTCTGGCGTTGCTGCTTTCAGCGCTGCGTCGCGGCAGTGCGAACATGCGCTATCTGGCCGCGTGCGGCGGATTGGCCATCATGGCGATTGTGCCAATACTCACATTCAGTGTTCTTCCCGAGTCCCAAGCTCCGGACATTACCGCGGCTGCGCCTGCCGAAGAGACCACTCCAAAGGACATCGCTGCGACTGAAGACATCGCTGCTGTCCCGGCTGAAGACATCGCTGCTGTCGAAAAGGGGATGGAGAACACGGGGGTTTTTGTCTCTGGGCACCCTGGCGAGGAACCGCCCGTAACTTCGCCGCCCATAACAGCCGTCGCTTCCGCCGCCCCACAGCCGACCGCCGAAGAACCGGCAACGGACAAACCTCAAGAGTCGTCGCTGCAACGGATTGCGGCGGTCCTATCACCATGGATGCCCTGGTGTGTCGTTGCATGGTTTGTTGGCGTGTTTGTGGTGTCCGTGTGGAATCTGGGCGGATGGATCGCGGCGCAACGCTTGAAACATCTCGGCACGACTCCCGTCGCTCTTGAACTCTTGCGCCGACTCTCCACGCTGGCCGAGCGCTCGGGGATCAACCGATCCGTTGCCATGATGAAATCACTCATGGTGGAAGTGCCGGTCGCCGTGGGATGGCTGCGGCCGATGATTCTTCTTCCCGCCGGCATCCTGACAGGTCTTACACCCGCCGAGCTCGACGCCATCCTAGCCCACGAGTTGGCACACATCCGCCGACACGATTATCTTGTGAACCTGTTACAGACGGTCATCGAAACGCTGCTCTTCTATCATCCGGGCGTATGGTGGCTTTCGCGGCAGATCCGCGCCGAACGCGAGCACTGTTGCGACGACATGGCGGTCGCCGTTTGTGGCGACAAGATCGATTACGCATCGGCTCTTGCCGCGGTGGAAGCGGGCCGCAGCGCACCGAAAATGGTCATGGCCGCCCGTAAAGCAGACAGCAGCACGCTCGGCCGGATTCGCCGCATATTGGGCTTTGCCGGCAACGGGCCGCGCCGTTGGCGTCGTTCACTTTCCGGCGGATTGATTACCTCGGCAATGATCGTCGCGCTGGTGACGTGTTTCGTGGTTGCAGGTGAGCGGACGGATGGCGATGCCTCCACGACGGAATCGGAAGAATCTATCGCTCGCTTGCCGGGGCATCGCAAAGAGTGGGAGACTACAAGTGTCGTTTCGCCCGCGGTGAACGAAACTCTTGCCGAGGAGGTCAGCGACGAGCCAAGCGACCCCAATCCGCTGGGGCTCGACGATGACATGCTCGTTAAGATATACCGCGCGGGCAGCATAGTGCAACGCGTGGCGCACGATTGCGAGTCGTTCTACCGTGACCGCGATCGCTTGCCAAAAGATGTGCCGGACCAGGCGACCCGCTATCAAGAGCAAAGCCGCGCTTCGTTCGGCATCGATCTGTTTGCTCCGGGCGAGCGGCTGCGTCTGATTCACGATAAAGATGATTCCCGTCGAGTGCAAGTTTGGAGCGTCGGCCCCGACGGCGATTGGGACGGCGGCCGGCAAATCGATTCGACGAAACTGCCGCTCGACGGTGACTTGGGGGTCGAGATTCGAGTCGGCGACTCGGATTGGCATTGGCTGGCCGACGAGGGCATGAAGCGGCACCTCAAAGGCGAGCGATTGGCCCATTATCTGGCGGCCAAGGGACCGAAGTTGCCACGGGCGGAACCGAAGGATGACGGCCTGAAGTGGGGCCCGGTTGTCGACGGTTTGCAGGCGGCCGTTGAGCTGTCGCCGAAGAAAGAGGCCTTTTCTCTCGGCGAGACGATCGCCGTGCGGTTTCACGTTCGTAACGCGGCCGACTATGCGATCCAAGTCGGTTTGCAGACGGGCGGCTGGCAGGACATGACGGCCCTCATTCATGACGCGGCCGGCCAGCCGCTTAAGGAGCGAGGCGGCGCCTTTGGGACCGGAACCGTTGCCATCATACAGCATACCCTGAAACCGGGGGGGACCGCCGCGCATCCGGCCACCAGCCTGGTTTTCGTTGCGCCAGGCAAGCGGCCGTGGGCGGGTTCCGTCGGGCATTCGGTCGAAGCGGTACCGGGCGTTTACACCGTCCAGTTCCAGCAAGATTTCCCAATGAGTTTTCGCGCTGATCCGCGCGAGTGGCAAGGCGTGCTGAAAACCGCGCCGGTAACGGTGCGCATCGCGGCGGAGCCGAAGTTCGCCATCCATCGCGTCCGAGGCTATCGCAAGCAGGGCGACCGGCCGGGCAGGACGAGCACGATCATCTTCCGCGACGGCGGCAACCCGGAACGTTTTGACTCGATGAAGCCCGAACGCTATCCGCTGAAAGATCTGGTCCTCGACGGAACGCCGTTGATCACCGAATCGGACGTCACATCCTACCATTGGGAGCGACACCTCGTCCAACTTACGCCCGAGGCGTACAAGCGTCTCATGGAGACGGTCAAGCCGAGCGTCTGGGGAGTGCCGTTCGTGGTGCGGATGGGAGGCGAACCCATTTACATGGGCGCGTTCTGGACGAGAGTTTCGTCTTACACGGCCGACATGCCGACCATCTCTCTCGATAGGCATTACGAAGCACTGCCCGAGAGCCACCCCAACTATCTGCCCGTCAATGCCATTCGCATCGAGAACAGCCAAGCTCTCGAAGAAGGAGAACCGTCGGAAGATCCGCGTCAGGACGGGCGATTGTGTCGGGCGTTTCTGAAAACCGGCCAACTCGCCGGCGTGTTTCCCGAGGTGCCTCCATGGGGTAAGGCAGTGGAGGGAGTCCGATCGCGGCTGCACCCGGGCTGGTTCCGCGACGGCGAGCAGTGGTTGATTTTCGAGTTGGGTAACGATTCGAGCGACCTGTCCGTCCAACTCGGCCCCGGCGGAATGCCGACGGAGATTCTCGTCGACGACGTGGCGTACGCGTTTTCGGGGGAGATCGCGGGCCGGTGCCCCGACTGCAAGCCGGGCCAAAGCATCACCAGCGGCAAGTTCAAGCTGGACAAGAACTGGACGCCGACCAAGACCGTCAGCGGGCCTGGGACGCTGGAGTTGAAACCGGGCAAACACACGGTGCAGGCCGCCGTTTATGCCACAGGCAAGGACGAGAACAATCGCGACCGGAAGGTGCGTGTACTGAGCAACGCGATCGAGATCGAGATTGCCGCCGATCCGAAAACCAAGAACATTGGAAAGAAACCGAAAACCAAGAACATTGGAAAGAAAAACGTCGCTTGGGGCGAGACCGTCGACGGCTTGCAGGCAGGCGTCACCACCGCTTTCGAGTATCCGCGACCTTATAAAGTCGGCACAAACGTGCCGCTTAAGTTTCTCCTGCGCAACACGACCGATAAGCCGATTACGTTGACCCATGCCCGCGTGCCGGTCTTCATCAACTGGAACAACTATCGTCGACCTCCCGGTCCGCAACTGCTGGACCCGGACGGCGAACAAGTATTTCCCGCCTCCGGCGTGGGCGGACGTGGCCTGCCGGGCGCCGTCGAGCGGACGATTGCCCCGGGTGAAGTGATTACCATGACCACCACCCGATTGCCGCTGAGACCGGAAGGCTGGAAGGGAACAACGGTCAATCTGCTGACCTACCTTGTTGGGCCCGGCACGCATCAAGTCTCGATGTCGCACGGATTCGGCGACGAAGGCGGCAAACACTGGGGCGGAACGGTGACCACCGGCGCGTTAGACTTGTACGTCCATACCGGGAACCAGCCTCTTTCACTCCCGGGCATCGCGTGGGGCCGGGAGACGGAGGGAGTTCGCTGCCGCCTAAACGTCGACAAGGCCCGACTTCGACCGGGCGAACCGCCGATCCTGCTGGTGGATCTGCAGAATCACCATACGAAGCGGGCAATGGAACAAAGCTGGCACAGTTTGGCGTTCAAACTGGAAGTCGACGGCAAATGGACCGGCAAGATCGCGCCCATGTCGGTCGATGGACCGGTCGGCCATCTTACTCCAGGACAGGAGTGGATCAACGTGCCGCTTGTACTCGAGGACAATCAATACTACATGGCCGGCACCGATTCCGAGCCCGGCGGTCCGGCGAAGTTCTCCGAATTGCTCGGTCCCGGACGACACACGATTCGAGTGGACATCGACGGGGTGATTAGCAACCCGGTGAAGATCGAAATCGTGCCTGACCTTCCGGATGGCATCTATAGCATTCGCGGAATCAACTCGACCGAGCCGGGAGTGGAGGTAGCGAGGAGCGATGCAGACGGAACCGTCGTACTCTTGCATCGTTTGACCGACAATTTCGGAACCGCCAGCATGGCTTCGATCGCCAATGACAATTCGCGGTTTCGCATCGACTTTCATGCGGCCGGGCCGTTCGCCGAACACTCCGGTGTCAGCCACTTGGCGCTGTTGATCGACGGCCTCTGCGTGATGGCCGGGGCGCAAAACCTCGACAAAGACCGCCGAATGGATCTGACGGCCTGGCTCTGGCTGGGCGGTAAGGAAGTCCCGGCGAGAATCGCGGCCAAATTGGGAATCACGCCAGCCCTGCGGAAGCATCCCGGCCACAAAATGGCTGCGAGTTTCTCGCCGACGAAGAAAGCCTTCAAGCCGGGAGAACCGATCGTCCTGAACATGACCGTCAAGAACGTCGGGGACCGGCCGATCTCATTCGTCGACGGCGGACGCCAGCGCGGACCGCGGAACAACCAGTTCGCCTTCACCGCCTTCCGCAACGGCGGCACCGGCCCCGAAGTGCCGGACACCGGCGATCCGACGAACTTCGGCGGATTGGGGACGTTCATAACGCTCAAGCCCGGCGAGGTGTTCCAGAAGCAGATCGATATCGCGAAATGGTTCGATCTTGCCAAGCCGGACACCTACAAGATCAATTGCCGGTTTGAAATGGAAATCTCCGACAATTGGGACGATGTTGCAGAAGGCACGGTCATGGTGGTTGTCGCGGATCAAGAAGACGGGCTCGCGGAAGTGCCCTGGAGCAAACCCGTCGAAGGCGTGGCGTGTGCGGTTAGACCCGTGAAGGCATCCTTTGCGCCCGGCGACGATGTCGTAGTAGACGTCATGTATAGAAACGTGTCCGACGAGCCCGTCACGGTCTGTGTCTGCCCCGATCCCCTCTATACCTGGATTCATGTGTCGGTGAAGACGGCAGAGGGGCGGAGCGTCATGGCGGGGCAGCATGGCACCGGAACACGGCCCCCGTTGAAGCTTGCGGACTTCGTGACGCTTGAACCGCAACACACGGCCTCATTCCGCCAGGTCATCGGGAGTTCGCGGCATCCCGAGCACTGGCCCAAGCCCGGCCGATACTTCCTACACGCCGAGATCAACAAGATCAATCGGATCGATGAACACTTGCCCGGTTACGACGAAATCTGCAAGAAGCACGGGCTGACTCCCTGGGTGGGCGAAATCGAGGTAATCAGCAATCCGGTCGCCATCAAACTCCCCACGTCCGCTACGGCTGGTTCCGAGGCCGCCCCGTCGGCCGTCTATGGCCATGTGATCGAACGGATGTTTGACGTCGATGCCCCGAAGGACGGTGCGTTTGTGGACCTGGAAACGGGAGAGGCCGCCCAAGTCCCGGAGGAAGTAAGAAAAGACAACTCCGGCCAGAAGATGCTCGCGTGGGCAGGAAAGAACGGTATTGACCTAAGTGTCCGCGTTCGCACCGGGCCGGTCTGCTATCTCGGCTCGATTGACTGCTTCCTTACGCGATCGCGTGATACCGATTGGCGAAAGACGACTGCCGCCGACGTGCTGACGAATCGGGAGTTGCGCGATGGAGAGTTGGGCTTCGGCAACATCACCAAACGCCCGGCCGACTTGCCGGCGGTGTATATGTTCAAGACTCGTGAAGGCGGCGTGGGGTTGCTGCAGATCGCCGAGTTCACCAAACCGGCCGAAGACGTTGCCGGTGTCACGGTTCGCTACAAGCTGTTGCAAGCGGCGGAGACGATGGCCGCCTGGTCCAACCCCGTGGACGGCCTGCGTACTCGTTTGCGACCAACACAGAGGCAATGGAAGTCTGGCAACACGCCCACACTGGCGTTGGACCTTTGGAACGATAGCAGCCAGGACAAGAAGTTCCTCTACCTTGGTCAGCAGAAGGCCGAATGCGAGATCGAAGTCGACGGCCAGTGGTTCCGCTGGGCAGATACGGTCGCAATCACACAAGCCGTGCTATCGCTCAAGGCCGGTCAGTCTAGGGACGAGGCGGTGAAGATTTCGCTCACGCGCTCCTGGGCAAGAACCGACGAGCCGATGTACGGAAGGCCGGTCGACGATTCGTTACGCTTGAATCTCACGCCCGGCAAGCACACGCTCCGCGTGGCCTTCACTCCGGACGGCCCCGATCACCGAGAGAAACGACCCCGCATCGTAAGTTTGCCGGTCGAGATCGAGATTGCGCCGGACGACAACCTTGACGTCGAATCGCTGAAGAAGCTGGGTTGGAGGCCGATGGAAAAGACCAACCTGATATGGGACAACGGAGGTAGGATCAGTAGCATTGACATCTTTGCTCCCAGCCGCGATGTCGACGTCACCGATGCCTGGCTGGCGCCTCTAAAGGGGATGACGGAACTGCGCATGCTGTCTCTGACAGGAACCCAACTCACGGACGCCGGCCTGGTGCATCTACGCCGCTTGGCCAATCTCCGTGAGTTGCGGTTGCAGAACACTCGCATCGGCGATGCTGGACTAGCGCATCTCAGCGGGCTGACCAAGCTCGAGTGGCTGGAACTGACGGGTACCCAGGTCAGCAACGCTGGACTGATACATCTGGAGGGATTGACCAACCTCAAATCGTTATTCCTCGACTCGACCCGTGTCACCAAAGAAGGCGCGGAGAAACTCAAGCGAGTGCTGCCGAACACGAAGGTGTTCTTCGGCAAGGTCATCGGTATCGACGGCAGTCCGCCGCCTGCAACGGATCTCCCGTCGCCAAACGCAAAGAACGAGGACACCGCCAAGATCGAACTGAAACTCGGCAGCGACAAAACGAAAACCATCTCGGTGGCCCTGGGACAAAGCGCCGTCGATATCCACAATCTCTGTAGACCGGCCAAGGTCTGTGCCGACGACGATCCCTGGCTTGCCGCGATGGCGGCCGGTGGCGGCTCGTACGTGTTCCTCTTCGCCGCGGAAGGTACACCGGAAGAGATGCGAGGGCGACTCGATCCCCGTCGCGACAAGCTCTACGCGGTACTCCGCTATCCAACCGATTCGAAAGACAACGGCACGTTCCTTCTTCCCGGCACGATGCAAGATAAGACCTACGGCGACTTCGTCACGATGAAGGTGCCACTCGGCCTTGAGAAAGCAAAAGCTGCCACCGTCGCGTTGGGTATGAGCACGGAGGAAGTGAAGCATCTGTTTCCGTCCGCACCGGACCTCGCAAATGAGGATCACGCGGTTGTGTTCGACTCGGTTTACGACGACAACAAATACCTCCTCCTCTTCACTCCCCAAGGCGACGGCACAACCCACAACCCCAAGCTCGACAAGCTCGCGGAAGTGATCTATCGACACGGCGACAAGCCGGAAACGATCTACCTCTTACCCCGCAACAAGCGTGGAAAACCCGTTGCGGCCGAGCACCGGAAGTTGCTGAAGATCAACGGCAGCAACTCGGGCACGGGCAACTCCACTTCAGACGACTCAGCGGTCGAGTCGGTGATCGAGGAGGCGACGCCACCAGAAGAACCGGCCTGGGGCGAGGCGGTCGACGGAGTCAGCGTGCGCCTGACCAAGGCGATCGCGCATCGGCAGCCACCTGGCGAGTCACTTGCTCGCCTTCTTCTGCGATACGACGCCAAGAACGAAGGCGACTACGTATTGCACTTGCCCAAGAACGGACTGAGCCATCAGGTCGAAGTGGATGGTCAGTGGTACGAGTGGGTCGACCCTCGTGTTGAGACGATAGAATCCGGCGGACCCGTTGACTCGTCAAAGGGAGGTGTTTCCTTGGACTTTGAACCCGGTTGCCGCCATCGAGATATGCTTGTAAATGTTGCCGGAAACTGGCGGGCTGTCCCGAAAGGAAAAGAGAAGGAATACGCCGCGAGGCAATACGCGGGTTACGCCACCGCGAAAGACGACTACGGCAAGGAACTCGTTCTGACCCCGGGTAAACACCGTGTGCGAGTGGCAGTGGCGTGCCCGTCGGCGCGGGCTCCCTTCCATGGCGTCGTACGCGCTACCAGCGAGGCCGTGGATGTCGAGGTTATGGCCGCGCCGGAGAGAAAGGCCGCTGGATCGGAGGATGGATCGGCGGTCGAGAAAGCCCGGGGTGAGGCCGTGCCGGCCGTGACTGGAGACAATCGCGACGCCGCCTGGGGTAAGGCGGTCGAAGGAGTCAAAGCGCGATTGCGGCCGGGCGAGTTTCGCGATGGTCATCAGTGGTTGAGCTTCGACTTACGCAATGATTCGCGAGAGGAATCTGTCCATCTCGGCGCCGGCGGCATGCCGACGTTCGTTCTTATCGACAACGTCATGTATAAGTCTTCGGAGAAGAGCGTGCTCCAACTGCCGGTCCGCAAGCCAGGGCAGCGAATCACCGACTGCGTATTCAAGCTGGACGAGAAATGGATGGCGGTCGACCCGCAGAATGAATGGATGTCGATCGACCAGCCGAGTGGCTCGCTCGGCTTCGGCAACAGATCGAAGATGCTGGAATTGAAACCGGGCAAACACACCGTTCAGGCGATCGTGTACGCCATTGCCCAGAGCGACATACCGACTAGCCACAGGCTAACGCGGGTACTGAGTAACCCGGTCGAAATCGAGGTCGCCGACAATCAAGCGTCGGATCATCGCGACTCCGAGCAGTTGACCGTCGATCTGATCCGCGCCGAGGGCAACTTGCGCGAAACGCCCTCTTTCTGGATCGGTTACGAACAACTCAACAAAGACGCCTTGCGCGAGCGGACGACGCGACTTCTCCAGGCGTCGCCGGGACTGGAAGTCGTCGTCCGCGCTGACCGGGCGATGCCACACAAACACGTTGCCGAGCTGCTCGACTTACTGAAGGTTGTCGGCGCGAAGGACGTGTCGTTGACCGTCTTTCCGCTCGGCTCGGTCTTCGCCCTCGATCCGGGCCCCGGGCGCGACGGGACGATTCGCGGCAAGGTCATCGGCCCCGAGAATCGTGGCGAAGTCGTCACCTATTCCGTGACGCTAGATCACGAAGAGTGGACGAACCGACTTGGCGAGTTACCCCATCTGGTCGTCGCGGTTGGCGAGCCGTTTGAGTTCCGCAACGTACCGGCCGGCAAGTGCAAAGTGCGGGCGCGGGCCGTCACTGCTCCGGGGCAAGACGCCGGTGTTGTGGCAAAGAGCGGCGAACTCGATGTGATCGTCAAGAACAAGCAGGTTGTGGAAGTCGAGCTTGAGATTGCGGCGGCAGAGAACACGGACACCAGCGAGCCCGACGCGGAAAGGGAAACGGATTCAGCGAAGCCCGCTGCGGCGCCCACCAAGACGACCGTTCGCGGCAAAGTGGTCGATGATGCAACCGGCAAACCGGTCGGGAATTTCATGATCGAGAGTGGGAAGTTCGATCCGGCCGATCCCGCAAAGGTTGTCTGGGGTTACAGCGAGACACGTAGCAGCCGGACGAGCGGCCAGTTCTCCGCCACGGTCCGTTGGTCGGAGGGTTGGACCGCGCGGATCGTCGCTCCCGGTTACCTTCCGCAACCCATACTAACCCAGCCGCCATCGCCGGGCCAGGACGTGAGTGACGTGGTCATCCGGCTGAAACGGGGCGACACGATCCGCGGCCACGTGCTTGATCACGCCGGAAAGCCCGTTGACAAAGCGGGCGTCTATCTGGCTGGGCGCGGAGTGATTCGCCTGGCCGAAGGACCGTGGGACGAGCTTCAACAAGCAACCGTCCACACCGACGCCGAAGGCCGTTTCGAGATCGGCGGCCGTGGCGAGGATAGCAAGGCGATCTTCGTTACCTCGCCGTCGCTGTATGTCTGGCGAGCCGACTTGCCCCAACCGGGCCAGGAGGCGATCATCCGTCTGCCCGAGCCGGCCAAGCTGCACATTCGCTACGACATCGAAGGCGGGCCACCGGCCGCCCAGGTTCGTATCGAGCTTCGCACCTGGGACATGCCCAAGTGGAACGCTTTGGTCGACGTGGTCCGCTGGGTCGACGTCAAGCCGGGTGAGGATGGCCTCGTCATCAATAACCTGCCCTCAGGCATTTATGACATCTCGCGGATCAAGCACACCAAGGCCGGCGACACGGGCAAGGACATGATGCTTGATCGCGAGTTGAAGCTGACGCTCGCCTCCGGCAAGACGGCCGCGTACGAGTTCGTGCGCAAGACGGGCATGCCAATCACCGGCGAGGTGGCCGGCCTGCCGAAAGAAGGCGTTGGCGGAGTTTTCCTTTACGTCCGCGACCAGCGAGCCAGTGGGGATCCTCGCAATGATGACGACTGGAAGTTACGCACATTCGACGGTCTGGCCCTGGAGGGCAACGGCTCGTTCAAGACCGAGCGCATCCCGCCTGGTAAGTACAAAGTCGTTGTCGAAGCGTACAAGCAGGAAACACCGGGAGAAATGAGCCTCTCGGGCTGGCGACTGCCGAAATGGACCGGAACGGCCGATGTCGACGTAGTCGAAAGCGGCGATCCGCCGAAGGTGCGTGTGACGATGCACTCGTACGACGCCCATTAGATACACGCGAGACTCGGTTTGTATCCGGCCGTGGAGAGGTAAGGAACTCATCTTGGGCTGACCACGTCCAAGAGGCAGTACGATCGACCGAGCCAAAACACCAGAGGAATAATGAGGAACAGTGTGAAGAGCACGAGAACCTGCGGCGACTGCCAATTCTATACTCCCAGAGATGGATATCGAGGAGATTGCCGACGATCGGCCCCGGTGGTGATTCACTGGGAAACGTGTTGGCCGCTGGTGCCGGCGGGCACGCTTGCCTGCGGCGAGTTCAAGCTGCGCCGGCAAACCAAGACGATCACCAGCGACCAGATCGATTGCGACGCCTTCAGTCCTCGGGTGTATAACGCACTTCGCCGGGCCTCGATTGAATCGTGGAGGCGATTGCGGCAGCTTGAAACGAACGACCTCCTCGCGATTCCAGGGATCGGAGCGGTCGCGGTCGAGGAGATCTTCGAAGTGCGGAACTCGCAGCGGTTGAAGAGGTCGGCGCGAACGGACAACCGTGCCAATGGAGAAGCACCGTGACCCAACGTTCTCTGGACGCAACGGCCAATGACGCTCGCGGCCGTTCTTTCCGGCGTGCTCCGGAGGGACGACCACGGCATCGGATCCTTGCTCGCCCCGTGGGCAGTAAAGCCGGGAAATTCCGTGGAAGTATCTCATTTACTGCTGTTCGGTGCGCAGCAGATGGTACACGTTGCTGTAGAGGGGCAGGTGGCGGTAGTAGACTTCGAGCATGTAGATCGACAGGCAGGTGGTGTAGAGACGGCCGCCTTGGGCGGACCACTGATCGCGGGTCGGCCGGTCGGGATCCCAACTGCCCGCCTCGCGGCCCGAGCGGACCTGCTCGGTCGGCAGGGCCTGGCGCATGATCTTGTTCCAGGTATCCCAGTGATGGCGCTCCATGTGGTGGAGCACTTGCGTGGCGTAGTACCAGTAGTAGACGTCGCGGCCGCGCTGGAAGTCGACGAGATTGGCGTCGCGGATCAGGTAGTCGGCCCCGCTGACCAGCCGCTCGTCGTCGCGAGTCCAACCGAGATACTGCCGGCAGAGCAGGGCTTCGGCCGTCATCGCGCGGCGCGCCGATTCGCCCTTCATGTAGGAATAGCGCGTGCCGCCGTCCCGCGATACGCTTTCGAGAAACTTGGTGATCTTGTCGAAGGCTTCCTGGGGCACTTCCAGACCGCCCATCCGCGCGCTTTGCAGGGCCATGACGATCCAGCCGGTGACCGAGGTATCGCTGTCGGCGTTGGCCGAATACTTCCACCCGCCCTGCGGACTTTGCGTGTCCAGCAGATACTTGATCGCCAGTTGGGCCGGCTCGCGATACTTCGCGTCTTTGGTCATGGCGTAGAGTTCGCAGATGGCGATCGCGCACTGGCCCTGGGTGTAAAAGCGGTGGTTCATGGCCCCTTCATCACCGCTATAGAAGCTGCCGGTCTTCTGGTCCTGCTGCTTCAAGAGCCAATCCCAGCCCTTCTTTACGTTGGTCTTGTACTTCCCTCGGGTAGGCGTTTCGTTGTGTCCTTGAAAGGCCAGCAGGGCCATGGCGGTGGCCGCCACGCGGTTTTCGTCCTGTTCGCCCACGCCGCTGGTGTAGGGGCCCATCAGGCTCCAATAACCCTCGCGGCTGTTCTGGTTCCTGGCCAACCACTTCAAGCCGGCTTCGACCGCCGCCTCGGTCAGCCGGTTGCCGCCGTACTTGCCCAACAGCCCGTTGCGGCTACCCAAGTTCCGGCCGTTGAGCGAAAGACCGATCTGCGGTGAGTCGATATCGGTGACCAGCGCGGTACCGACGAAATCCATCGGCGGAATGTTCGGCGGTTCGGCGATGGGATCGAGGACCTCGGGCAGATCGTTGAGCACCTGGGCCGGATCGGGGTCCGTTTGATTGTCGAACCCCGGAGCGTTCAGCTCGAGTTGTTCACCCAGATCCTCCGCCCATTTCTCCTCCTCGGGATCCATCTCGGAGATGAGTTGGATCTTGCGCGGCTTCTCGATCACGAAGACGATCAGCCAGAGCACGATCAGCACGATCATGTGGAACACGGTGCTGACGAGCCACGGCGGGGCGTGATTCAGAGCTACGGTCGTCAGCTCTTCGGCCGGCTCGTCTTCGTCGTCCCGCGGCGTTGTCGCCACCAGGGTGCCCGGCCGCTGAACCGGAATCGGCCGGGCGCCAGCCGGCGAAGTCCCCGAGCCGACCGGGACCGGTTGCCCGACAACGGCCGCCTGGGGTCGAACCACGGGCTGAGACTGTGGCGCAGCGGTGGGAATCGGTTGTCCGGGAGGTGGCGTCGGCGAAACGCCGGGCGCGGCCTGTTGGGGAATCTGGCCCGGCGCGGCTTGCCCCTGGGGAATTGCGCCTTGAGGGATTCCCTGTCCCGCAACGGGCGTGCCCTGCGGTGGGGGAACTTGCCCTCGATTGGTAGGGTCAGGGCCCGCCATCCAGATTCCTCCTGTTCATCGGTCGGCGGGAATACCATTCGCTCAAACCGCCCGCCGTTGTGCCACCCACGGCGCTATCTATTGTCCATCATAGCCGAAAGATACGTCGGCGCCTGTGAGTCTATCAGCTTCCCAACACAGCGCCAAGGAAACGAGGTCCCCAGTGCCGGTCGTGCGGAACATACCGCTTCGGAAATTGGCCGTTTGGGAATTGGCTACCACTTCTCCGTCACTTGTTTCGTGGTGAAGTTGCCCGAGTATTCCCACGCCTGTTCCCATCCGCCCCGACCGGCGGGGGGTTCGGGCGGATTGTTGGTTGGGTTGGCATCAAATTAGCGGACAAAAACTGGCGAGGGCCTCGACGATTGTCGAAATCGTGATACAATAATGCTTATCCGGCCCGGCGACTTCCCCCACGATGGGGAGCCGCCACGGAGCCGCATAACGCGGGGTGGAGCAGTTGGCAGCTCGCTAGGCTCATAACCTAGAGGTCGCAGGTTCGAGTCCTGCCCCCGCCACTTGGGTGGGTTGCGCTAAGTCGCAACCACCCCTAATCCCCGGCAAGACCGGGGTTTTTCTTTGCGCTGCGGGTTCGGCCTGGGGCTCCCCGCGACACGCCCGCCAAAAATCAACGAATCTTGATCGTTCCTCGCTTTCCCGTGGACGCAGCCAATCGGCGCGTCCCGAGGTGTTATCCGGAGCAAGCTCGAGTCCACCCAGTCGAGGGCAAGTCGGCCACGGTTCGGTCTCGGTCTTCAGCGTCCGGCACGGCCTACTCGTGAGCCGTGCTTCTCCGCTGCCAAGGGCCGCACTGCGTGCAAACAAGCCGTGGCACACGACCTCTTCAACGGGCTGCTAAGGGGCTAAGAGACCACCCGGGGAATCGCAAACTGGGCTTGTCTCCGCATGACCGGCGGGTGACAATTAACTTCCCTCCGGGCCGCGCCCCATGAGCCATGGCCCGTCTGGGTCTTCTCCCATTGATGCGTCCGCGCAAGGAAGCCGAGATCAAACCATGTATCGCCACGTCCTCTGTGTCTTTCCTTATCCACGCACGAGCAGTTCGATGACGTCCTTCCCGCCGTTGGGGTTGGAGTACGTCGCCGCCGCGCTGCGTCCGTATGCCGAGCAGATCGATCTGATCAACTTCCGGCATGAACGCGAGCCCAGCGCACGGCCTTTTCTCCGGCCGGAGACCGATTTGATCTGCTACAGCGTCAACTGGCGGAGGGATCTCGATTCGATCCGCGACGAGATCAACTCCATGCCGCCGGGCGTGACGACGATCTTGGGCGGGCGGACGGCAACGGAGAATCCGCGTTACTGGCTCGAGGCGTGTCCGAACGTGGACGCCGTGGTCTGCGGCGACGGCGAGCAGGCGATTGTGGAGATCGCCGAGGGGCGTCCGTGGTCGGAGGTCGCCGGTCTGACCCACCGCGGGGACGACGGTGAATTGATCCACAATCCGCCGCGCGCCAACGCGCCGCTGGACGAGGATCTGCTGCCCGCTCGCGATTTGCGCCGCAAGCCGTACTACCTGACCAGCAAGGGCGTGAGCACGGGGCTTACGATCGACAAAGTGGCCGGGTCGCGCGGCTGTCCGTTCAACTGCAAATTCTGCAACTTCGCGGTCAACCCGTGGGGCGTGAAGCGATGCTGGACGCCGCGGTCGGTCGAGTCGATTGTGCGAGAGATCGAACAGATCGACGCCGATCTGGTCATCTTCGTCGACGACGTGTTCACGCATCAGCCGGACCGGGTCATCGAGATCTGCGATCTGCTGATCGAGAAGAAGATTCGCAAGCACTACATCGTCAACGCCCGGCTGGAGATTGCCAAGCGTCCCGACGTCATCCGCAAGATGGAGCAGGCCGGGTTCTTCGCTCTGCTGATCGGCGTCGAGTCGACGCAGGACGCGACGCTGAAGTCGATGGGCAAGGGGTTCAACATCGAGATGGTCCGCAAGCGGTTCGAAGTGCTCCGCAAGTCGAAGATGATCATCAACGCGTATTTCATCGTCGGCAACATCGGCGAAACCGAGGAGCAGATGCTCTCCACCGCGTCGTTCGCCCGGTCGATCGGCGTCGACCTGATCCACGTCTCCCGCTTGCGCAACGAGCCGCACTCGGGCCTGAGCGAACTGGTCGAGCAGACGCCGGGCTACCACATTGACGCCGAAGGCTTCATCTACAGCGACGACTACTCGTCGCAGCACATCGCCGCCCTGCGCAAGCGGATCGATAAGCGATTTCACGGCCCGCGGCACGTGGTCCACGTGGTGAACAAGATGGCGCGGCTCCTGCACTGGCGCGTGTTGGCCAAGGGGGCGCTGACGATCCCCCTCTTCCTGGCGCTGCTGGTGGCCACGCAGGCGGACCGGAAAATGCGCAAGTGGCTGGGCAAGCCGGTGAAGTGACGAGTCCGGCCGTGGGTCATGAGAAAGGAGCACATCTTGAGCGATGCGAACGACAGCCACCCGCAAGGGATGGCGGAGGACGAGCTAAGTGAGAATGACAGGCAGCTTCGGCTGCTCGTGGAGAATATGGGAGACGTGATCTCCCGACACCTCCCGGATAGCACCTTCACGTACGTCAGCCCCTCTTGCCGCGTCCTTCTGGGATACACACCAGAGGAACTCGTCCGCACACGCGCGGCCGACTATGTGCATCCCGATGACCTGCGGGCGGTCATTGCCGCCATTAACCACGCGGTCGAGAGACACGATGAGCACTACCGCGTGCGGCACCGCATGAAGCGCAAGGACGGCAGATGCATCTGGGTGGAGACGGTCGGCCGGCTGTCCTACGGGCCGGCCGGCCACCTGCGCGAGATTCAGTGCGTTGCCCGCGACATCACCGAGGGCAAGCAGGCGGAGGAGGCTCTGCGCCAGAGCGAGACAAAGTTTCGGGGACTTGTCGAGGCTTACGGCGACTGGATATGGGAAGTTGGTGCGGAAGGCGTCTACACGCATGCCAGCCCGAAGGTTGAGGCCATCTTGGGATACAAGCCGGACGAGGTCGTCGGCAAGACCCCGTTTGACCTGATGCCGGCGGAAGAGGCGGCGCGAATTGAGGAGGTTTTCAAGGACGCGGCAAGAAAGGGCGAACCAATCGTCGCACTGGAAAACGTCAATCTGCACAGAGATGGCCGGCGCATTGTCATTGAGACAAGTGGCGTTCCGATTCTCGACGCGGAAGGGAAGATCGCCGGTTATCGAGGGGTGGATCGCGATATCACCGAGCGGAGGCGGATCGAGAAAGAACGGGAGCAACTGATCACCAAACTGGAACAGGCCAATGAGACGCTCAAAGCAGAAATCGCTGAGCGTAAAGAGGCGGAGGACGAACTGCGGCGAATGGAGTACATCGTCTCCGGTTCCACCGATATGCTGGCGATGCTGGATGAGAACCACGTCTACCTTGCTGCCAACGAGGCATATCTGAAAGCGTTCGGCAAGACACACGACGAACTGATTGGGCATACAGCGGCTGAAATCTTCGGACAGGAATTCTTCGATGCGACCGTAAGGCCGAATGCCGAACGTTGTTTAGCTGGGGAGGACGTCCGGTACGAAGATTGGTTCGACTTTCCCGTTGCCGGGCGGCAGTACATGGACATCGGCTATTCCCCGTATACGAACGAAGATCAACAGATTAAGGGGTTCGTTGTCAGTGGTCGAATTGCCACCGAACGCAAGCGGGCGGACGAGGCGTTGCGAGAGAGCGAAGCCCGGTTCCGGAACCTCTTCGAAGACGCCCCGGACGCCAATATGCTGCTCGCGGACGGAATCCTGGTCGACTGCAACCAAGCCGCCTTGTCGATGCTGAGAGGAAGTCGCGAGCAGGTCGTCGGTCTCAGCCCCGTCGCGTTGTCGCCGGAATTCCAGCCGGACGGCTCTCGGTCGGCCGTCAAAGCGGCTGCTTGTGTTCGCGAAGCGATGGAGACGGGGAGCGGCCTCTTCGAGTGGGTGCATCGTCGCCTCGACGGGACGGAGATCTGGGTCGAGGTCGCGGCGACGGCGATAGTGTATCGCGGACAGCGAACTCTCTTCGGCACCTGGCGTGACATCACCGAGCGCAAGCGGGCTGAAGAGGCGCTGCGCAACGAGAAGGAGTTCACCGAGACCGCGTTGAGTTCCCAGCAGGATACATTCTTCCTCTTCGAGTCTGCCACCGGAAGAGCCATTCGCTGGAATCGGGCATTCCGTGATGCCACCGGGTACACCGATGAAGAGATAGCCGCGATGACATCGCCAGATTCCTACTACAGCCCCGAGGACCTGGAACGGGCACGCCTCTTCATCCCGGAGGTCCTGGAGACGGGGAAAGGTGTGATCGAGCTGGAGGTGATATGCAAGGATGGTCGCAGGATTCCCACCGAGTATAATGTCTCGGTGGTCAAAAATGAGCAAGGCGTACCGAAACACCTTATCTCCATCGGCCGCGACATCAGCGAGCGCAAGCAGGCGGAGGAGGCGCGAGAAGCCTTGATCGCCAAACTGGAGGCCCAGAACGCCGAATTGGAACGGTTCGCCTACACCGTTTCCCACGACCTGAAGAGCCCCCTGATTACCATCCAGGGATACGTCGGGATGTTGCGGCGAGATCTGGCCCGAGGAGGCTCTGAGACCGTGGGGGATGACCTTGCCCGCATCTCCAGCGCGGCCGACAAGATGGACCAGTTGCTGAGGGATCTGCTGGAACTGTCGCGGATCGGCCGATTGATCAACCCCTCGGAGAACGTGTCGCTGGAGGAAGTGGCCCGCGAGGCGCTTGAGCTTGTCGGCGGACAAGTCAAGGAGAACCGAGTGCAAGTCGAGATATCCCCGGACTTGCCCCTGGTCTTTGGCGACCGGGTGCGGCTCTTGGAGGTCTTGCAGAATCTGATCGACAATGCAGTGAAGTACATGGGCGATACCTCTGAGCCGCGGGTCGAAATCGGTTCGCGCCGGGGCGGCAATCAGGCGATCTGCTACGTTCGCGACAACGGAATCGGGATCGAGCCGCGATACCACGAGAGAGTCTTCGGACTGTTCGATCAACTGGACCAGAGCGTGGAAGGCTCCGGAATAGGCCTGGCCTTGGTCAAGCGGATTGTCGAAGTGCATGGCGGACGCATCTGGATCGAATCGGAGGGCTCGGGGCACGGGTCGACTTTCTGTTTCACCGTGACGCCGAACGGCCAGTCCACCTGACACCGGGAAACTGAACCCGGTATGACCGGCCACTGACTATTTCGCACGTCGCGAAGGTCGATTTCGCGCGAAAAGTGTCCCGCCGGGAAAAGAATCTGGAGAGTTTTTTTTGGAGTCACGTCGTCGGCCGCGAAACGGTCGAGCACCCTCCGATGCACCGGCGCGTTGATTCGCGCAAGGTGCCGCCGCACGCGTTTTCTCCAGCGCGCCGGAGTCGTTCGATCGCCCCTTGCGGGCAATGCGTTGCTCGTCGCCTGGCGAAGTGGTCCGGGGTGGTATGACCGACAGGAAGCAAGATCGATTCCACTTGCGCAGGCAGGTCAACGACCCCAAGACGAAGCTTCCGCCAGACAAGACTCGCGGCAACGAGAGTGCATGGGATATCTTACGGCAAGCGGCACTGTTCTCGCCGGAATCGGTCGGTCGTGGGTGATGAATTCCGCCTCGGATCTGCCCGCGAATAATGCCGTAAAGTATTGCAGAGAAACGAGTTGCATCTGCCGTAAGGAACGGCCCGTGAGAGACGGGCCTTCCCCGCCACGGTGGGCATCTCCTCGGCCCGCGTTTCCGTTGAGCCGCTCGGTTCGCGACGTGTTGTGGCTGTGGTGAGAGCAGGTTCCAGCGTGTCGACATGCGCGCCTGCGCGAGGCGGCCGATGGTGCGAGGCAAAGAAGTTCTCGTGTGACTTCGCTCTCCTTTTCACACGCTGCGCGTGGTGATGGAAGCGCGATAAGATACGATTTTCGGATGTTGAAACGCGCGCGAAGAAAAGCGGGTTGAAAAGAATTTTCGTCTTGCGGAAGCGATGCGAGAAACGGTTGTGGCGCGGCTGCGCGCACCCTACAACGCAAACTTTTTTTCCCGTAAAGTGCAAATTGTGCTTGCAAAGTTCCACGGAATTTGTAGGATTATACGGCATTGAGGCGATGTGGGACCTTGAGACAAGAAGACGAACCTGAAAACCCTTAGGCAAGGGAGATAAAAGTCAGGACGGGTCAACGGCAACCACAACCCGATTCGGCGCGGTTTTGCGTCGAGGCAAGGATGTTGGTGAGTGCGTTGTGTTGTTTCAGTGGCGAACCTGCCGAGCTACCGCCCCAGCCCGGCTATCGGCATGGATGTCGCCCGAAATGCTAGTTAGGAGGACGTAAGGTGGCCAAGAAGAAGAAGAAGGCGGCGAAGAAGAAGGTAGCGAAGAAGAAGAAGGTAGCCAAGAAGAAGAAGGCTACGAAGAAGAAGGTAGCCAAGAAGAAGAAGGTAGCCAAGAAGAAGAAGGCTACCAAGAAAAAGGTAGCCAAGAAGAAGAAGGCTACCAAGAAGAAGAAGGCTACCAAGAAGAAGAAGGCGACCAAGAAGAAGAAGGCGACCCGGAAGAAGAAGTAGGATGCCGGGTGGCTTCGCCCTCGCGGGCGATTCCATCTTCTAGCCGTGTGATTGACTACGACGAGAAAGAAACGCCCGGGGCACGTGTCCGGGCGTTTCTATTTTCTTGGCCCGCCTCCTTGGCCCGGAGGCCCCCTCGCCGAGTTGCCGGTAATCGTCGCAAGTCGTTTGGCAACAGTGCCTTCGGGGCCGCAAGCCGCGTCCGAGGTCGGTCTGGCAGGCATTTAGTCGAGGTGGCAGTGAAGCCGGCATTTGCGCACCGACGCGCCCGCGTCGGAAGCCGTGTGATGGCACGCGGAGCACGGGAACGAGGTCGGGCGACATCGCGCTGCGGCGAGATGGCGACGATCCGCTAAAGAGTCGATACGGTTTGGGCGGCCGGGTCGGCGTGCCCTCGGATCACTTCGACTGTGCCGTCGTGTTCCACTCGGATTCGCGCGTCGCCGTCTTGGTGCCGGCGAGAGAAACGCAGCATCAATCCCGTGGCGAACCGAATCGTCTCTTCTCCGATTCGTCCGACGATCAAGGCGGTCGGTCCGGAAAAGTTCTCTGGTATCAGCATGGCCGACGGCGAGGCCTCACTTCGCCCAAAAGACGCGGCGAGCACTTCGTTCTCTTCCGCGTTGCGCCCCACGACGACCTTGGTGTGCCGGTCGTATCGAAGATGGCGGCCCGTGTTGAGCAATTCAAAATCCCATCGCGTCGCCTGGGGATGAAATTTGATGAGATCGCCGACCCGTTTGGAAAACCCCGGCTCGGTCAGCGCGCAGCCGGTCGAAGGATCCGGCACGAGACGGAAACCGAACTCCCGGGCCATGGCGATCTGCCGGTAACGCGAACGGCCCGAGATGTCGCACAGCGCTTCCCGATCCACCAACCCGTTGCGTTCCGGTAGGGTTGGCTCAAGGAGTTTGGCCGACAGCGGGCGCAGCAGGTGGTCCTGCAAGCCGGACTCGCGCGCGATGATGTCCAGATCGCGCCGTTTCTGGCTCATCGGACGCTGGCCGACCACTTCACCACTGATGACCAGGTCGGCGCCGGTCTCTTCCATCATCGTCCGGGCAAGGCGAAACATGTAGATCCGGCAGTCGATACACGGGTTCAACCCCCGTCCGTAGCCGTACTCCGGCTCGCGAATCAACTGAAGGTATCGGTCGTCGACTTCCGCCACGGTCAATTGAATGCCCAACTCGGCCGCCGCTTGCCCGGCCAATGCCTGGCAGCAGGTAAAGACGGTGCGAAAGTTCAACCCTTCGACTTCAAATCCTTGGTCCTGCAAGAGCCGCGCGGCCAGCATACAGTCCAAACCGCCGGAAAAGAGAACAATCGCACGGGACATCGTTGGGGAGAACTCCTGCCATGGGAAAAGAGAGCGGCTATCACATGCCGACCAGCACGCCGACAATGTGTAACCAAAGGGGGGGAGTGGGCGATGACGGGCTCGAACCGCCGACATCCACGGTGTAAACGTGGCGCTCTAGCCAACTGAGCTAATCGCCCGATGCCAATTCCCTTATCCTACCGGGCGGTGGTCCGGGGTGTCAATCGTTGGCGGACGGCACCCGCGGCGACTTCGGCTCCGGCGGGATGGGCAGGAGGTTGGCTTGCATGCCCACATCGCGTCCGTATCGGGCCGCGGCCAGGGCGGGGTTATCGGCCACCGGGCTCAACGCGTAGCCGGCCGGTCCATGCATGCAGACCGGTGAACCGGCGGGCGGGAGTTCCTGCCAAAGGACGCCGCCGAAAACCGGTCCCGCTTCCTCTTCGGCCGGCCATGCCCCGATCCAGGCGGTCGCATCGAACGAGACGATGTCGTCGGTCCCGACAATTTTCCACAGGGTGGTGAATCCCTCGAAGAAATTGTGGTCGCCTTTCCATGTGAACCGGCTCTGTAAATCGGCAACGCTGCCCGAACCGGCTTGTTCGACCAACGGGACCTCCGCCGTACCCATCACAATGCTACCCGAGCAGGTGACATGCACCGGAAGCGGCGGATGGAGAGAAACGGCGGCGCTGCTGGCGCGGTACAATCCGCCGCGAAACACGGCCGTTACGTGGCGTAGATCGATCTGCAGACGATCGTCGGGGCCAACGGCCGTTGCCGCCGACTCGATGATCGCAAAAGGCTCGGTAACCACGACCAGCCCGTTCTCCCAGGCCAGTTGGACCGGCTGCCCGGAATCGATGTGGACAAAGGCGGCTTCGCCGCGGGCAATACAGTCGGTTAGCTGAATTTCCACACTCGACGGCCCCGTGCTGCCCTCGGCATCGGTCTCCTCGGGAAGGGACGCGCCGTCGGCCGTATCGGTCGACGAGCGGATTCGTATAAACGATGCGCCCGGATGAAGGGCCGTCAATTGGGCCGACGTGTTGGAGATCGTTAGCGAACACTTTTCCAGACGGACGGCTCGGGCACGCTGCACTTCGATAATCGACCAGTGGTCGGTGATGACTTCGCCGGACAGATCCAATTCCAACGCCACGCCCGAAAGAGTCAATTGGCCGCCGATCACGGTGAGCACGCTCCGATCGTCGGCGGCGGACTGCGGGTCGGGCCGAAAAGCGACGACGGGGCGAAATCCCTCGCCGGCGCGAATCGTCAAGTCGAGATCGGTCATATGCACCGGCAACTCAGCCTGGGGGCCGTCGAAGTGCAACTCGATCACGTCTCCCGATTCCGCCTCACCGCGGGCGGCCGACAGCGACGGGAACGTCCCCGGGGCTTCACTGCCCGGAGACACGACCAGGCATCGTGGCCCGTCGGAGACCGAAGGGGTGTCCGGGACCGGCGGCGAGGTCGAATCGCGACCGGCTAGCGTGAGTGCCGCACCCACCGATGTGTTGTCTCCGGCCGCCGTCAGTCCGGCTCCTCCGGCCGCTGCGAGCGAGATACCGTCGCCGGTCGGCGGGATTCCCAGTTCGGTGCTCCCCGGCCCGTGAGAGTCATCTCGACGCCCGGTGCCCGGACCGACGGCGCCTGGGGAGACGTTCGTCGGCTCACCCGGCGGTTTCGTTTCGTTGCCGGCGGCCAGGCGTCCCGCCGGATCGCCGGATCCGCTCGATGGTGTTTCCCCAGGCGGTGTTTCCCCAGGTGGAATGCCGTTTGTGTTTTGCGGAGCCTCGGGTGGCGACGCGGCCGGCGGCTTATCGTCCGGCTGGCCATCGGGGTCCCGCGGCGGAGGGGGCTGTGTGTCCGGGTGGGTTTCTCGGTCGGCTCGCGGCGCGGCGTCGGCCTCGTTTCCCATCTCGCTCAGCAGCGGCGGCAGATGCGGCTGGTTGCGGCGTGCCGAAGCCGACCAGAACTGGTTCAGCAGGAACACCATGACCAGCAGGGCGGCGGTCGGTAAGAGCCACGGAAGATGACGCGCCCAAAGCGGTGCTTGCCGACGCCTTCTCGCCTGGATTTCGATTTCCAGTCCCGTTCCCGGCACACCCAACTCCTCAGCCACCGGCAGCAAGTCCTCGACCAACTCTGCCGGATGGGCGTACCGCCGGCGAGGATCCTTGACCAGCATTTTCCGGATCACGGCGGCCAGCGGGTCGGGCAGATCGGGACGAAGCTGCCGCAGTTCCGCGGGCTCTTCCGACTGGTGCTGAAGGAGCTTCTGCAGCACCGTGCCGCCCGGAAACGGTGGGTGCCCGGCCAGCATGAAGTAGAACGTACATCCCAACGAGTAGATGTCGCTACGGACGTCGGCGGCGCGCGGATCGCGGGCTTGTTCCGGCGAGATGTAGTCGAAAGTTCCCAGGGTCACGCCGCTGGCCGTCAGGTCGTCGGCGACGTGGTCGAATTTTTGCAGTCGGGCCAGGCCCATGTCGACCAGCTTGGCCCGACCTTGCGGCGTGATCAGAATGTTCGACGGCTTGATGTCGCGATGCACAACGTCGCGCTCGGCCGCGTGAGCCAGCGCACCGGCGACTTGCAGTACGTAACTGACCGTGTCGGTCAGGGGCAAGGGACCGTGCTGTTGCACGAGATCGCGAACGTTGATGCCTTCGATGAACTCGAACGCGATGTAATGGAGCCCCCGGTCCTCACCCACGTAGTAGACCCGGGCGATGTTGTCGTGGTCCAGTCGCGCGGCCGACTGTGCCTCGTTCTGGAACCGTTGGATGGTCTCCGCGTCGGTTGCCTGATTGGGCAACAGGATCTTCAACGCGACCGTTCGCGCCAGACGCGTATCCAGCGCGCGAAACACGCGCCCCATTCCCCCACCGGCAACATACTCCAGTAGATCGAAGTGCCCGATGCGCTCACCCAGAATCAGTTCGGCCGGATCGCGCGGGGCACCTTCGGAGGCGGTCGACGCGTACGGGGGAATACTGGAAATGACCGTCAACTGGTCGTCGGAGGCCAGCTCGGCGGGGGGGAACGAAGAGCCCGTGGAACTGCCCTCGGCGGCGGCATGTTTCTCCGGCACCAACGGATCGCCAGCCGATGCCGTGACGGAGGATGCCGTGACGGAGGAAGATTCCAGCGGTTGATCCTGCGAAGCCGAATCGCTCATGGATGTTCTGCCACCTGGTTTGCCACCCGGTCCGAGTCGTACGCAACCGGCTTCGCCTCACCATCCCCATGCGCATCGGGATCCCTCCGGTGGAATCGAACGGACCGAGGGATTCCTTTCCCCGAGTTGCGTTGGGCGAACGCCCGCGGACGTGGGAATTCGGTCGCCATTCCCCGAGACGGAGGTTCCAGAGACAGAGGCACCGGCCCCTGTATTTTAACTGGCGGCGGTGGAGACGTCAAACTTCGGCCATGCTACCGCGTTTCGGTCGTCCGCCGCACGCCATTTTCTCAATGTTCCGTCGCTCGATCGGTCGTTCGAAGTGGATCGCGTCTGGGTAAGGGCGGTCCATATCTTACTTCTTTTCTATTGGACACCTTGGAAAACAGTAATCTCCCGGCTGCGCGATTCTTAGGCAGTTTTCAGGCTGCCTGAATTCGCGGCGTTTGTGCCTGAAAAATAGGCACATGAATGCATTGACGTAACTGCTGTCACTGCAAGCACATCGGGCGAGCTATTGACCGCATCATAAGATTCCAGCAGACGGACAGCGGATGGGCCGTTGACCGAACGAATCTCAAATGGAATCTGAGCGGGAGCTACGGAGAAATGGACTCGACCGAAAAGAAACAAGAGATCGCCCGAAAGGCCGAAGACCTTTACACCAAGAACCCCGACTGGGTCTCCTTCTACAGGGAGGTCCTCGGACTGGGTGGTCTGGTGCGACGGATGTATCCCTCGCGCGAGTCGTTGGAGGAATTCGAGCAGACGGAGGAATATGCGAGAATCCAAGAGCTACTCGTCGGGCTGCGCTGCAAGGGGCCGGTGGCCGCCAGCGAAGACGAGCCGACGAAGATGATTACCGTCCGCATCCCCAAGAGCCTGCACGATGCCTTGCGGGTCGAGGCCCACGAGCATTGCACGAGCATGAACAAGCTCTGCATCTCCAAGCTGCTGCAGTTCATCGACCAGCAGCGCGTACCGGATATGACCTAGAAAAAAGTGGGCTGAAGCGGACCTATAAGCCGGGTTTTGTACCCGTCGGGCGGTTGGCCCGGCGGGCCGACGATCATTTATCTAGGAGGCCGATTACTCGACCCCTCCAGCGGCCTACCCGGAAGTCGATAGCGGACCGGACCGACCCGCGGGAAGGCCGAGCGAACGTTGCCGCTCGAACCTTCCACAGCTTCCTGTTTGGCCTTGCTCCCCGTGGGGTTTACCTAGCCAGGCTGGTCACCCAACCTGCTGGTGAGCTCTTACCTCACCGTTTCACCCTTACCTCGGGGGAGTCGAAACTCCCGCGCGGCGGTTTGCTTTCTGTTGCACTTGCCCTGACCTTGCGGCCGGTGGGTGTTACCCATCACCGTGTCCTGCGGAGCCCGGACTTTCCTCCCACCGCGGCGACCGCCGGGTCGATATGGCGACCCTCGTCGATCACGGCAGGCGACCGTCCAGTCCACTTCAAGCCCACACTAACCATAGCGACTGGTTGCTCGGCTGGCAAGCGGCTCGATCTTCAGCCGCTTCGCCCCGACGATCTTGCCGCCGCGGGCGGTTTGATCGGGGCCATCCCGAGGTCGTAGTCGCCCTGCCCACCCGGACGTGACGAGTCAAACAGGAGAGTCCGTCCGTCGGCCGTCAGGCACTTCTTCCAACCACCGCTTCTGTCATCAAGCTGGATTCTCCCGCCTACGCTGTAGACCCACTCGATCACGTCCCATTCGGTCATCTACTCGGGCGGTTCGACCTTCGCCGCCTCGATCGCCGCGGCGAACTCGGCAAGCTCCGCCGGGTCGGCGGGGATCTGGCAAGTGACGCGGAAGCCGATCGCGTCGGTGCAGAAGTTGGGCGGGCGGTGCTCGCGATACGCGCTGCGAAGCATCAACGGAATCGAGTCGAGCCAGCAGGCACCGCGCTGGACGCGATCCGTGCCGGAAGCCGGCGGGCTCGAGTTTCCCTGCTTGTAACGCTCGTAAGCGTCCGCAGCGTACCAGTCCCGACACCACTCCCATACGTTCCCGTGCATGTCGATCAGGCCGAACGCGTTTGGCTTGAACCGCCCGACGGGGGCCGTGTACGCGTAGCCGTCGTCCCACGAGGCCCCCTGAGCCTTCGGGGCCGTGCTCTTGTAGGAAGCATCGGCGATGTTGGCTGCGGCGCGCAGCGTGGCCGCGTCGCCCCCACAACTCCACGGCCCGGTTGTCCCGGCGCGGCAGGCATATTCCCACTCCGCTTCCGTGGGCAGGCGATACGTTGGTTTCTCGCGACCGCTGAGCCACTTGCACAGCGCGGCCGCGTCGTTCCAGGTCACCTGGACGACGGGATGGTCGTCGCTTTGGGGAAACCCGGGATTGCGCCACGAGTCGTTCGGGTTCCGTGGTCCGTTCTTTGCCGACACGGTGAAGCCCGTCGCGGCCTCCACACCCTTCTCCAAGTCGGTTACATACCCGGACGCCTCGACGAACCGCCCGAACTGGCCTGCCGTCACCTCGCAGACACCCAGGTAGAAGGGACGTGTTATCGTGAAACGATGTCCCGGCCGTTCGGTGACAACCCGCTCGGACACCCGCTCGTGCCACTGGTTGGCTTCGACTTGTTTGATTGCGTCGGCGATCTCCGCCTCATCCGAGCCCATCATGAACTCCCCCGGCGGGATGAGCACGAACTTCATGCCGATCGAGTTGGTCCACTCGACCGGCAGGCCGAGGTAATCGGCCCAGGCTTGCTGGTGCTGCTTGGCCTGTTTCTCGTCGAAGGGGGCGACAGCCGGAGGCGGCTCCGGCTTTCCGCTTTCCGCTTTCCGCTCCGCCGGCGGCTCGATGCGCGCCATCCAGAGGTCGGCGTCGCCCTGCCCGCCAGGACGATACGCCGTAAAGAAAAGCGCCCGGCCGTCTGACGATAGCGCAGGCGCAGCGTCAAGCCCGCTGCTGTTGACAGTCGGACCTAGATTCGTCAACTGACCGAAGGGCTCGTCGGGGGAGGCACGACTGCACATCCACAAATCGCTAGAGCCCTGTCCCCCTGGGCGGCTGGACTGGAAGAAGAGGGTCCGCCCGTCGACCGAAAGCGCCGGCCGACCGTCAGTACTGCTGCTATTGACGGTTGGTCCGAGGTTGACAGGCTCGCCAAAGGGGTCACTGGTAGAGGCGCGACGGCAAATCCATATATCGGACTGGCCCAGCGTACCCGGGCGACTGGTGAAATAAAGGAGAGTCAGTCCGTCGGACGACAGCGTCGCCTGACCGTCATTCCCGCCGCCATTGACGGTCGGACCGAGGTTGACAGGCGCGCCGAACGGATCCGTCACGCGAGCCCGACGGCTCATCCACAAGTCGAAGCCGCCTTCTCCGCCCGGGCGTTCCGAGTCGAACACGAGCGTCAGACCGTCGGCCGACAACGCCGGGTGCCCGTCCCATTCGCTGCTATTGACCGTTGAGCCGAGGTTGACCGGTTCGCCGAAGCGGTCGCTAGACGACGACCGAGTTGACATCCACAGATCTTGGTCCCCTTGCCCGCCGGGGCGGTCGGAGCTGAACACGAGCGTCAGGCCATCGACCGAGATACAGGAGCCCCATTCGCATGAGCTGCTATTGACCACCGACCCAAGATTCACCGGTTTGCCGACGCGCCAGCCGTTGGGGAGGGTGACCATGCCGTCGGGAGCCACGTTCACCTCGGGTTTTCCGCTCTCCGCTATCGGCTTTGGCTTTGCCCCCTTGATCGCCGCGGCGAACTTGGCAAGCTCCACCGGGTCGCTCGGGATCTCACAGGCCAGGCGGAAGCCGATGTTGCTGCCGCGGATGCCCAGCACAATCCCAAGCCGATACGCCGACCGGCAGCCCCACGCGAAGTTGCGCCAACTGCCGCCGCGATGCACGCGGTCCGAGCCTCCGTTAGGCCCCGCCGGCTCATCCGTCGGGGAATCCGCGTGGTACTCGCCATCAGACCAATCCCCGCACCACTCCCACACGTTCCCGTGCATGTCGTACAGCCCCCACGCATTCGGTTTACGTTGGCCCACCGGGTGCGTCTTGTCGTCGGCATTGCCGTTGAACCACGTATACTCTCCAAGTATCGCTGGATTGTCGCCGAAAACATATGCCGTCGTCGTGCCGGCTCGACAGGCGTATTCCCACTGGGCCTCGGTCGGCAACGCGTATTTCATTTCGAACGCGGCACGCGGCGTCTTGACGGACGGCACACGGAGTGTGGCTGCTACATTGAGCTTGGCCAGAAGGGGCTGAATGTCGTCCAAACTCACCTGCTCGACCGGGCTGCTCGAATCCTGGAAATTTGACGGGTTGCTGCCCATCAGTGTCTCCCACTGGGCCTGTGTCACTTCGTACTTGCCAAGGTAGAACGGCCGGGTGATCTTCACCCGATGCCGCGGCCCCTCCGTTTGTATCCAGTCGATGACACTCGTGTCGTTGTCTGCCTTGGCCTTTTTGATCGCCGCCTGCTGCTCCGCTTCCGTCGAACCCATCATGAATTCACCCGGCGGAATCAGCACGAATTCCATGCCAACGGAGTTGGTCCACTCGACCGGCAGGCCGAGGTGCTGGGCCCATTGTTGTTGGTGCCAGCGGGCGTTGCGGGCGTCGAAGGGGGCAATGGCCGGGAGTGGGGGACCAGTCTGCGCTTCGCTCCCCTCACCCTGACCCTCTCCCGGAGGGAGAGGGGAGTTGCCGTCGCGGAGTACACCGATCAGGACGCCCAGCAGCACAACGCACAGCATCGCTCCGCCGCCGATCGTGATTTGACGAACTCGCTTGCGACGCGCCTCGGGACTGAGCTTGGAGTGGGGAGCCTTGGCTTTCTGGCGATTGCCCGTGTCTTGCTCGGGGGCCGAGGGCGTGGTGTCGTCGGACACCGTTGCCGCCCGTTGTTTGGTGCCGGTCGAGCCGCCGCCGGCGAGTTGATTGAAAAACGACGTCAGTTCGAGATTGCCCGACGACTCGCGGCGCAACCCGTCGCCCGTGTCGTTTTCCGGCTCGCGACAAGCTTCCAACTCGGCGACCACCTCGGCCATCGACTGCTGACGATCCTCGGGCTGTTTGGCCAGCATCTTCTGGAAGACCGCGTCGACCGCTTCGGGTACTTCCTCACGGGCTTCCCGCAACGAAGGAATCCGGCCCTCGCGATGGCCCATCAACACGTTGACCAGCGTCTCGCCCGAGTAGACCGGTTTGCCGGTCAGAATGCGATAGAACGTACAGCCCAGCGAGTAAACATCGGACCGGTGATCGGCCTCGTGGGTACTCTCGGCCTGCTCGGGCGACATATAGTCGCAGGTGCCCATCACCTGTTCGGTCGAAGTGAGCCGCTCGGCATCGTCGGCCGCCGCCTGTGCGAACCGGGCCAGCCCCATGTCGAGGATCTTGACCGTGCCCTGTTTATCCAGCAACAGGTTGGCCGGCTTGATGTCGCGGTGAATGACCCCCTGGTCGTGAGCACACTGCAGCCCTCGGGCCGCCTGCAACGTGCAATCAACCGCCTGCTCGACGGTCAACGGCCCGTGCTGTTTGATGATTTGGGAAAGGTCCTGACCATCGACATACTCCATGACCAGGAAATGCGTGCCCTCGTACTCGCCGGCGTCATAGGCGGTGACGATATTGGAATGCGTCAGCAGTGCCGCCGCGCGGACCTCGCGATAGAATCGCTGTACGGCGTCGGGAGTTTCCATCGCCCGATCGGGCAACACCTTCAGAGCCACCAGCCGGTCCATCTTCCGATGGCGGGCCTTGAAGACGTCGCCCATCCCACCGGCGCCGATCCGGTCGAGAACGACGTACTCGCCCATGACGAGGTCTTTGAGCCGGTCGCGATAGACGGCCTCGGCCTGATACTTCGTCAGCTTCTTGGCCAGAATCAATTCCCGGGCCAGCCCCTGGGCA
>CAYUIQ010000029.1:0-49403 GCA_964444795.1 uncultured Planctomycetaceae bacterium | reverse complement strand
CAATTCGCAGGGCCATAAATAATCCGGGTTATGCCGAAACGGCAAGAGAAACAAGAGGAAAACGGGCAGGCATCATCGTGTCCTGGCGGAGCAGGGGAATTCCGGGAAATAACACCTATAAGGGGGTTCCGCACGGAATTCCCCCCAGGGAGCGGCCGAAGAGAGACCTGCGTCGAGTTGGCGTTTCCTGATCCGGTAATCGTCCGCGCGGTGATTTCCCGGGCCAGGGCTTGCGTCGCCAGCCTCCGGCGGAAACAATGGTCCATTTGCGGCAGGACCTGTTAACGGGTGGGGCGTCTTGCAAACGGCTTGCCCCCTGCCCTAGAATAGCCGTCCTGCGTCCTGTGGCGAGCCGATTGGACCGTCCGCACCGGGCAAACAGCCCGCGTCGGGCAAAACGTGGGGAGCACTCGGTCGAAGATGGATCCGACTTTTATCGTCGCCTACGTGGTGCTCTTTGCCGCGGTGGGTTTTCTGTTTCTGTTTGCCGCATTGCTGGCCGGCCGGCTGGCGCGCCCCAAGGATCCCACGCCGCAGAAGCTCGAGACCTACGAGTGTGGCGAACCGAGCATCGGGTCGAGCTTCGTGCAGTTCAATCTACGCTTCTACGTCGTCGCCCTGGTGTTCCTGATCTTCGACGTCGAGGTGGCCTTCTTCTTTCCCTGGGCGACCGTGTACGGCAAGACGGCCCAACTGAGGGACATCGAGCAGCGTCTGTCCGCCGAGAAGGACCCCGACAAAGTGGCCACGCTTCAAGAGCAGAAGCATCAGAATGCCACCGACTTGGGGATCACCACCCCAGAAGCCGAAGACTCCGCCGGCCAAGCCGAATACATCAAAGCTTCCGATCGCCTGGCCCTCGTGCTGCTGGCGGATATCGGCTTCTTCTTCGCCGTGCTGATGGTCGGATTCGCCTACGTCTGGTGGCGAGGCGACATAAGCTGGGTTCGGCCGCCTACCGCGGCCGAGATACAAGCCTCGTCGACCGCGACGGTGCGAAGTTGAGCGGGAATTATCGGGAAATCATGGAAACGCAAGCCATCATCGACAGACTACGCGAGAAGTTCGCCGCCGAGATCGTCGGCAGCGATCTCGAGACGTTCGACCCCTGGGTGGAAATCACGCCCGGGAGCGTGCCCGAGGTGGCCCAGTTCTTGCGCGACGATCCCCAGTTGCGGTTCGACCTGTTGCACTGCGTTACGGGGGTCGACTATTTCGAGCCCGACGAGAAAAAGGCGGCCAAGGTCGACTGGGAGCCGCACGTCGAGGTGATCTATCACCTCTCCAGCATGACCCACAGGCACCGGTTGGTCCTCAAGGTAACGCTGCCTCGCTGGAAGGACGACACGCCGGGCCAACTGCCCGAGGTACCCACGGTGAGCCACCTCTGGAACACGGCCAACTGGCACGAACGGGAAGTGTTCGACCTGTCGGGAGTGCGATTCGTCGGCCATCCCGACCCGCGCCGAATGCTCTGTCCCGAGGATTGGGAGGGACACCCCTTGCGAAAAGATTACGAAATGCCAACTGAATATCACGGGATCCGAGCGAGGTAGCAATCGATGTCGTTGGAGCGGCTTGATCCCGAAATGGTCGAATTCGACGTCCGCACGGACGAGATGCTGATCAACATGGGCCCGCAGCACCCGAGCACCCACGGTGTGTTGCGGCTGCTGTTGCGCACCGACGGCGAGGTGGTCACCGGCGTCACGCCGCATATCGGCTATCTGCACCGGTGTGCCGAGAAGATCGGCGAAAACGTCTCCGCTCGGCAGTGGATTCCGTACACCGATCGGATGGACTACCTCGCCGCGATGAACATGAATCTCGGTTGGTCGCTGACGATCGAGAAGCTCCTCGGGCGCGAGGTAACCGAGCGAACTCGCCACATCCGGGTGTTGGTTTCGGAATTGAACCGCATTGCCAACCATCTGGTGGCGGTGGCCGCCTACGGGTTGGATTTGGGCAATTTCACGCCCTACGCCTGGACGTTTCGCGAGCGGGAGAAGATCCTCGACCTGTTCGAGGAAGTCTGCGGCGCTCGGCTGACGTGTAGTTACATCGTCCCCGGCGGAGTAACCGGCGATTTTCCGGCCGGTTGGCTCGATCGGTGCGAGACGTTTCTCCAGGAATTCGAGCCGATCATCGATCACTTCCACGCCCTGCTGACGAACAACTCGATCTTCATCCGGCGCACCGGCAGCATCGGCGTGCTTTCGCCCGAGATGGCGATCGACTATGGATGCACCGGGCCAGTGTTGCGGGGATCGGGCGTGAAGTGGGACCTGCGGCGCGACGGCGACCCGTGGTACACGCGGATGTACGACGACTACCAGTTCGAGGTCATCGCCCAGGTCGGCGGCAAGTATCCGGAAGATCAAGAGTATCCGCCGGTGCCCGAGGCGGTCAAGTTGGGCGACAGTTGGCATCGCTACTACGTGCGAATGCTCGAAGTGGTGCAGTCGATGCGGATCATTCGTCAGTCGATGGACTATTACCGCAAGACCGACATCGAGATGAGCGCCCCGATCAAGGTGACCGAGAAGTTGCCCAAGGGCGAGGTGTATCTGGAGACCGAGGCCCCCAAGGGGCAGATGGGATTCATGGTCATCGGCGACGGCACGGCCAAGCCATGGCGCGCACGGGCTCGCAGCAGCAGCTTCTGCAACCTCTCGGTCGTTGCCGAGCTATGTCGCGACGGCCTGATTGCCGATGTGCCGGCGGTGGTCGGTTCGTTGGATTTGGTGTTGGGGGAGATTGATCGGTAGGGGAGCAGCGATTAGCGATTAGGGAGTAGCGATTAGTAACGCGCTCGGCGCGGGTCTCACGACCTCGCCGATAACCGATAACAGACAACTGACATAGGGCCGAAGGATCCGTGGCCAAGTTCTTTATTGAATATCTGGATTCGCTGAGTATCCCGATCTTGCCCGAGTGGATCGTCCACGCGTTGGTTTATCTGATCGTGGGGCTGGTGCAGTGCGGCATACTGCTGGCCATTGTGATGGTCAGCGTGGCGGTGTTCACGTGGATGGAGCGGAAAGTCGCCGGGCGGATTCAGGATCGGCTGGGTCCCACCCGGACGGGCGGCCGTTTCGGTTGGCTGCAACCACTGGCCGACGGCATCAAACTCTGGACGAAAGAGGATCTCGTTCCCAAGAATGCCGACGGGCTGTTGTTCCGCGTGGCTCCGTATATTGCGTTTTGCGCGTCGTTTACCGTCTTCCTGGCCCTGCCGTTTTCCAACGGTTGGGTGGCGCAAAACCTCAACGTGGCCGCCTTCTTCGTGCTGGCCGTGGCCGGGTTGGAAATCTTCGGTACCATCCTCGGCGGATACGGATCGGGCTCGAAATGGTCGCTCTTCGGGGCCATGCGAGAAGCGGCTCAGGTGGTCAGTTACGAAGTGCCCCTGGGACTCTGCGTGCTCATTCCCGTGATGATCGCCGGAACCATGAATCTGGTGGACATCGGCAACGTTCAGTCTGGCTGGCTCCACAACTGGCTGATCTTCCACGACCCGTTTACCTTCATCACCTTCTTCGTCTACGGCACCTGTGCCGTGGCCAGTGTGAATCGGGCGCCGTTCGATTTGGCCGAGGCCGAGAGCGAACTGGTGGCCGGGTTCATGACCGAGTACTCGGGCTTTCGCTGGTCGATCTTCTTCATGGCCGAATACGGGTCGATGCTGGCCGTCAGCGCCTTGGCCACGACCCTCTTCCTCGGCGGATGGAACGGCCCGGTGCCGGTGACCGAGTTGCTCGGCTGGACGGAGGCCGCCGGCGCCCATCCGGTGTTGGTGCAACTGGGCAACCTGCTGGGGGCGGCCAACTTCCTCTGCAAGACGTATATCGGCGTGACCGTGATGATTTGGGCCCGTTGGTCGCTGCCCCGGCTGCGAATCGATCAGGTGATGACCACCTGTCTGAAATATTGCTTGCCCATTGCCGCGGCGATGCTGGTCGGAGCGACGCTCTGGCTGTACGCCTTCCCCGGCGGTTTGTTGCAGCAGTTGAAGCAAATGAGCATGTCGAGCCCGCCGGCTGTTGTCGAACTCGATGCAGGAGACGGCTAATCGTGGAAGCAATCAACTGGCATTCGTTTTTCTTCCTGCTCTTCGGCTTGGCCGCCGGTGGGTTCGCCCTGGCGGTGGTCCTCAGCGGCAATATCGTGCGGATGGGCTTCTATCTGATTATGTCGCTGGGTGCGGTGGCCGGCCTGTTCTTCCTGGCCGGGGCCGAGTTCGTCGGCGCTATGCAACTAATGATCTACGTCGGCGGGACGATGGTGCTGTTGGTCTTCGGTGTGATGCTTACCGCCCGAGGGCCGTTTGTCTCGATGAAGACCCCCGGCGGACAGTGGGTGCTGGCCACCATCGTGGGCGCGTCGCTGTTGGTCATGCTGCTGCATACGGCCGTCAGCGTCGATGACTGGCGCGCCGGAGCGGTGGCCGAAAAAGCCGAGCAATCCGAAGAGCCCCCGGAGGTCGAACTGCCCGAGACGACCAATCCCGATCGGCTGGGCATGGCCTTGGTCGGCGCCCGTTCGGATCAACCCGACCCACAGCAACCGGCCGAAAAGTTCGGCATGTCGGGATATTTGCTGGCCTTCGAGATCGTTTCCGTTCATCTGCTGGTCGTGCTCATCGGAGCCGCGTATCTGGCGAGGCGAAGAAGGAAGTAGGGACTGGGGACTAGAGGTTAGGGACTAGAGAAAAGCGATTAGTAACGCGAGTGAATTGACCACAATACTAAACAACCGATAACGCCATGGACCTGCTAACCGAACCTGTTGGGCTGTCGCACTATTTGGTCGTCGGGGCGATTCTGTTCGTCTGCGGCGTGCTTTGCATGGCCATCAAGCGGAACGCCCTGGGGGTGTTGATGGGGGTGGAATTGGTGCTCAACGGGGCGAATCTCAATTTCATCGCCTTCAGCGCACCCTACTTGCGGGCGGACAGCGATTACGCGACCGGACTGGACGGCCATCTAATCGCCATGTTCGTCATCGTGCTGGCTGCGGCCGAGGCGGCCGTGGCGCTGGCTATCGCGCTGAACTACTACAACAACCATGCCACTATCGACGTCGACGAGGGCGACGAATTGAAGGGCTGATGGAACTCGACAAAATACTTCCGCTGCTGTTGATAACGGCCTGGCTCCTGCCACTGGTCTCGTTCACCGCCATCGTGCTGTTCGGCCGGCGGATGGGCAAAGCGGGACGGGGGGCCGGGTTCGTGGCCACCGGGGCCATCGTAACCGGGTTCGTCCTCTCGCTGACGGCCTTGATCGCCTGGCTGATCAAGGATCCCGCCACTGCGGGAGGTCAGGGCTTCGCCGTTTCCGACTCGCTCTACTCGCTGGGTGATTTCGGCGAGTTGACCATCTCCATCGGCTACTACATCGACGCCCTGACCATCGGCATGTTTATGATGGTCACGCTCATCGCCTCGTGCATCCACGTCTATTCGTTCGGCTACATGCACGAAGAAGAGAAGGAATTCACCGACCCGCTGGTCACGCTCTCCGACGGCAGCAAGCTGCGCCGCCCGGGGCGTTTCTACCGATTCTACCAGTACCTATCGCTGTTCTGCTTCAGCATGTTGGGGCTGGTGATCGCCGGCAACGTGGCCATGGTGTTCGTCTTTTGGGAGTTGGTGGGCATCTGCTCCTACTTCCTCATCGGATTTTACATCGAGCGAAAAAGTGCCTCCAATGCCGCCAACAAGGCGTTCATCGTCAACCGGGTCGGCGACTTCGGCATGATCATCGGCCTGATGGCCCTCTGGGCCGGATTGGGGACCTTTAACTTCGGCGATTCCAAGGACGACCAAGGGAACGTCACTGCGGGAATCTTCAGCACCGTGCGGCCGGAGATGGCCGAACACACCGAAGAAGCTGCAGGTGACGAACACGCGAAGGAAACCGGTCATGCCGAAGAAGCCGGACATGCCAGTCATGCACCCATCGTGCCCGATGGCATGGTGCTGGCCGATGCGGCGGAAGAAATCGCCGTAAAGGCCCAGAACGAAACAAGTTACCAGCCCAGCGACGAGGAAATCGAGGGGTGGCGACAGGAGGGCTACGGCTATTGGCTGCTGGTGATCGCCGGGTTGGGCATCTTCTGCGGCTGCGTGGGCAAGAGTGCGCAGTTCCCGCTGCACGTCTGGCTTCCCGACGCGATGGAGGGTCCCACGCCCGTTAGTGCCCTGATCCACGCGGCCACGATGGTCGCCGCCGGCGTGTACCTGGTGGGCCGGTTCTATCCGGTCTTTACGCCCGAGGTGCTGTTGGTGATCGCCTACACGGGCTGTATCACGCTGTTCATCGCGGCGACGATCGCCATCACGGCCACCGACATCAAACGGGTGCTGGCCTATTCGACGGTGAGCCAATTGGGCTACATGATGCTGGCCCTGGGCGTGGGCGGATGGCTGGCCGGTTTGTTCCACCTGATCACACACGCCTTCTTCAAGGCCCTGCTATTCCTCTGCTCGGGGTCGGTGATCCACGCCTGTGGGACCAACGAGATGCCGCAGATGGGCGGCCTGCGGAAGAAGATGCCCTGGACGGCCTACACCATGCTGGCCGGCTGTCTGGCGATTGCCGGGGCGGGCATCCCGTTCGTGATTGGCCTGAGCGGTTACTACTCCAAGGACGCGATCATCGCCCAGGCGATGGCCTTCCGCGCGGACAACCCGATCCACGGTTGGTTGTGTTACGTCGCGCTGGCCGGCGCGGCGATTACGTCGTTCTACATGTTCCGCCTGTGGTACATGACCTTTGCCGGTGAGCCCCGCGACAAGCACGTTTACGAACACGCCCATGAGTCGCCCCGGTCGATGGTCGCGCCGCTGGTCATTTTGGCCACCTTCGCGGTGATTGTCGGTTGGAGCATGCCCTTTACCGACTCGTGGTTGGAGAAGCCGGCGGTGGGCGTGTGGCTGGAACAGGCCCGGTTGCCCGGTACCACGGGCGTCGTGGAAAGCGGTGCCGCGGGAAGCGGTGCTTGGGCGACGAACTTGACGATCCCCGACGAACACGCCACGCACGACAACAAGGAGATTCACACGGCCGCCACGCTGGGTGCCTTTGCCACGGCCCTGTTGGGATTCGTGCTGGCCACGGCCTTCTACGGCATTCGCAGCCTGGATCCGGGCGACGTGCGGAAGCAGTTTGCATCCATCCACCGCTTCCTCTTGGGGAAATGGTGGTTCGACGAGCTATATGGCTTCCTCTTCATCCGCCCGGCGCTGAAGGTGGCCGGCTGGGTGGCGGCGATTGACCGCCGAGGGATCGACTGGTTCACCGACGGCCTGGCGCGCTGGACGCGGGCCCTGTCGCGGCTGGACGACCTGATCGACCGTTGGTTCGTCGACGGCCTGATCAACCGCATCGCCCGGCATACCCATGCCGTGGGACTCTGGCTGCGGCGGGTCCAGACGGGCAACCTCCGCCAGTACGTGATGCTGATCGCCGTCGGCACGGTGGTCCTGTTTATCGTCATTATGTTCGTGCTGATTGGCCTTCAATGGGATCCCGCATTGGCGGGATAGCACTGCGAAACCACCCTGTTACTTAGTGAAAACAGAGAACGATGTCTGAAGCCCTCACCAGTCCCATCGTGCTGCTAAGCCTGGTCGTTTTCCTGCCATTGGCCGGGGCGGCGTTGATATGCTTCCTGCCCAAGGACCGCGACGATCTCGTCAAGATGTTCTCGCTGATCACCACGGCGGTCGTTTTCGCGATCACCGCCTGGATGGTCTACGGTTGGTTCGAGCCCGACCCCGACGCGACGCCGCAGATGTTCAGCGTCCCGTGGATCCCCGCATTCAACATCTACTATTCGATGGGGTTGGATGGGATCAGTTTCCCGCTGGTTATCTTGACGTCGTTCATCAGCTTGCTGGCCATGGGCGCCAGTTGGAAAATCAGCAAACACATCAGAGCCTATTGCGTGCTGTTTCTCATGTTGGAGACGGGCATGCTGGGTGTGTTCATGGCCCTGGATTTCTTCCTCTTCTACGTCTTTTGGGAAGTCATGCTGCTGCCGATGTACTTCCTGATCGGCGTCTGGGGAGGTCCGCGAAAGCTCTACGCGGCGATCAAGTTCTTCCTCTTCACGCTGGTCGGCGGCGTGTTGATGCTGATCGCCCTGCTGATGCTCTACTTCTCCAGCGATCTGACGGCACTTGACTCGCTTTCTCCGTTGGAACTTGAGCGGACCGGCGTGCTCGACGAATATCTCGACAAGATGGAGATTCACGAAGCCAAGAAACAATTGTACAAAGAGATCGCGGCCGGGGATCGATCCGCCCATACATTCAACATGCTGGCGATGGCCGAAATGGGCCAGTTGAAGGAATCGCCGTTCGACTTCCGCCGGGCGACCGGCCCCGAACCACCCGAGCCGGCTCCCGAGCCCGCGCCAGCGGAAGCCACTCTGCAACCGACACCCGTTGAGAGCCCGCGGCCCGCGGCCTGGGAGAATCTAATTCCCCGCGGTACGTTCCTCGGCCATTCGCTCCAGTGGTGGGCCTTCCTGTTGCTGTTGGTCGGGTTTATCGTCAAGCTCCCCTCGTTCCCGGTCCACACCTGGTTGCCCGACGCCCACGTCGAAGCGCCCACGCCGATCTCGATGATCCTGGCCGGTGTGCTGTTGAAGATGGGCGGGTACGGCATTATCCGCATCTGCTATCCGATCTGTCCCGACGCCGGCTACGATCTGGCCTGGTTGGTCTGTACGCTCGGGGCGGTGAGTATGGTCTACGGGGCGTTTGCCGCGCTGGCCCAAACCGATTTCAAACGCCTCGTCGCCTACAGTTCGGTCAGCCACATGGGTTACGTGCTGCTGGGGATTGGCGCCTGGAGCGCCACGGCGGGGAATCTCTACGACGCCGATTACTGGGCCATGGGGATGAACGGGGCCATGTTCCAGATGATCGCCCACGGGATCAGCTCCGCCGGCATGTTCTTCCTGGTCGGCGTGATCTACGACCGCGTGCATCACCGCGACCTGAACAAGTTCGGCGGCCTGTTCGCCAGGATGCCCGTCTACAGCGGGCTGTCGTTCGGCATCTTCTTCGCCGGCTTGGGGTTGCCCGGTTTGTGCGGGTTCATCGGCGAGGTGTTCGTCGTGTTGGCCGTCTGGAAGTACAGCATGGCCCTGGCCGTGGTCGCCGCCTTCGTGGTGATCCTCACCGCCGGGTACATTCTCTGGACCTTGCAGCGCGTCTACCTGGGACCCGAGTACACCGGCCCACACGGAGACGAAATCACGCGAATTTCCCCCCGCGAGCTGTCGATCGCCGTGCCGCTGCTGGTGTTTGCCATTCTGTTCGGCATGTATCCCAAGGCCGTGTTCAACTACATGGAGCCCACGGTAACGAAGACGGCCGAGGATCTGGCCGATTGGACCGAAACGGTTAAGACGCCGCGACTTGCCGCCGAGGCGGCCGAAGCCGAGGAAACGTCGGCGGCATCTCCCGTGGCCGGTCCCCCGATCGCGGCGCCGTCCGCGCCTCACGCTGCCGGCTCGCCTCCGAACGACCCGGTCCCGCCGGTCCCCTCTCCACCCGCTCCCAACATTGAGGGACATCCATAGCCGTGAACTTTGCCGATCAGATCAAATACCTACTGGACAACACGCGAGATTCGCTCGGCGCTTTCGCGCCCGAGTTGACCTTGTGCGCGACGATCGTCGTCCTGTTGCTGGCAGCCATGCTCTTGCCCCGGCAGCGGAACGCGGCGCTGGGGGTCATGTTGCTGGGAACCGGCGTGGCCCTGGTGCTGGCCGTTCTACAGTGGCCCGTCGGCAAGCCGCAAGAAATATTCACCGGGATGTTGGTGTTCGACGGCTTCTCGGTCTTCATGCGATGTTTGTTGCTGTCCTTCGTGCTGTTGTTTACTGTCTACACGCGCATCTCCGGCGTTCCCGATCGGGCCACGGCGACCGAGTTCTACGTGCTGGTGCTCGGTGCCGTGCTGGGGATGTGTCTGATGGTCTCGGCCAACCACATGCTGATCGTCTTCCTGGGTATCGAGATGGCCAGTGTACCGTCGTACGCCCTGGCCGGGATATTGAAACAGCGTCGCGCCGGCAGTGAGGCCGCGCTGAAATTCGCCGTCTTCGGCGCGGGAACCGCCGGCGTGATGCTCTACGGCATCAGCCTGCTGGTGGGCACCCTCGGGTCGGCCCATCTGCCCACGATGACCGCCGGGCTGGTCGACATGCTCCAGTCGGGCGCGGCGGCCGATCGCACCATGGTGCTGGCCCTGGGCGGTTTGATGCTGATGGTCGGGCTGGCCTTCAAGCTCTCCGCCGTTCCCTTTCATTTCTGGACACCCGACGTCTTCGAGGGGGCCTCGGCCGAAGTAGCCGCGTTCCTTTCCATCGCCTCCAAAGCCGCCGCCCTGGCCCTGCTCACCCGTTTGGCCATCGGGTTTGGCTTCATCGAGAACCCCGTCGATCTGGCTTCGCTGGAAGGCGTGCGAAGCTTCACCGTGGGATTGATCTCGCTGCTAGCGGCCATTACCTGCACGTTCGGCAATTTGGCCGCCTACGGTCAGACGAACATGAAACGGCTGCTGGCCTATTCCACTATCGCCCATGCCGGCTACATGATGATGGCCGTGGCCGCGGCGGTTGCCCTGGTCGACACGACCCAGTCGGCCGCTGGCGCGGTGGCCGCTCTGGGTTTCTACATGGGTGTCTACTTGTTTATGAACCTTGCCGCGTTTGCCGCGGTGGCTTTTCTCCGCAACTCCATCGGCAGCGAACAGATCGCCGACTACGCGGGCCTGATTCGCCGTTCGCCCGCCTTGGCCGTTTGCCTGTCGATCGTTCTGTTCAGTCTGGTGGGATTGCCGCCACTGGCCGGGTTCGCCGCCAAGTTCACCATCTTCGCCTCGCTGGCCGATGCTCGGCTGATCGTGCTTCTGGTGATCGGCGGACTCAATACGGTGCTGAGTCTGTTTTACTATCTCCGCGTGGTCCGGGTGATCACAATGGGCGTGGAGCCGGAAGACCGCCCGACGGCCAAGATTCCCGCTTCCTCTTTGCCCGGTGGCTATCTGCTGGTGGTGACCATGCCGTTGCTCGTGTTGGGCCTCTGGTGGGGAGGATTATTCGATCTGGCCACCGCCGCCGCCAAGACGTTACTTTAGCCCCCGGCTTTGCCGGGGGGACGACTCCGTGGCCGTTCTCGTTTGAACGAAGAAGACCCCATGAACGAACCGTTGCGTCCCGATCCGATCGTCGTGCTCAACCGGCTGCTGCGGATTCTCGTCCGGTCACTGCCGGCCTACTTGGAATACGCCCGGCCCTGGACGTCCCGGGCCGCCGAGAAACCGGCCGCCGCCCTGACGCAAATCGCCGCCGATCGCCGGCAGTTTGCCAAGCGCGTGACCGAAGCCATTTACGAACATCGGGGCCGGCCCAGCCCGGGGCAATTTCCCGCGGAGTTTACCTCCCGGCACGATCTCGCGGTCGAGTCCGTCGCGATCTGGGTCGCCGAGTCCCTGGGGCAGGAAATCTCGCTGATCGAGCGCTGCATCGACGATCTGGCCACCGCCCCGCTGTATCGCACCCTGGCCGAAGAGATCCTGGCCAACGCAAAGAGCCATCAGCAGGTACTCGCTTCCGTGGAGTAGCCCCGTAGCCGGAGTCGTGAGACTTCGGGGGATACCACGAATCGCCCGAATTCTCACGAATCCGGCTGCCAAACATGCCCCCATTCTCCTGGATCGACACACACGCCCATCTCGACGACAAGCCCTTCGATGCCGATCTGGCCGAGGTGCTCGACCGGGCTCGCGAGGCAGGCGTCGAAGCCATCATTTGCCCCGGTATCACGGCCGATTCCAGCGAAAGAGTTGCGGACTTGGCCGCTGCGCATTCGATGCTGTCGGCCGCCGTGGGCATCCAACCAAACTACGCGGCCGAGGCGGCGCCGGGCGATTGGGACCGCATCGTGGCGCTGGCCGATCGGCCGGGAGTGGTCGCCCTGGGCGAGACGGGCTTGGACCGTCATTGGGAATTCACCCCAATGGACGTCCAGCAAGACTACTTCGACCGGCATCTGCGTTTGGCCCAACAGCGCGATCTGCCGGTGGTGATCCACTGCCGCGAGGCGGACGACGACACTCTGGCGATGCTTCGCGAGGCGACCGCTCGGGGGCCGGTACGCGGCGTGCTCCACGCCTTCAGCAGCACTGCGGCACTGGCCGCCGAATGTCTGGCGTTGGGCCTTTACGTGAGCCTGGCCGGCCCGGTCACCTATACGAATAAGAAGTTCGACGCACTCCGCGCGTCGGCCGCCGCAATCCCCGACGATCGGCTGCTGCTGGAGACCGACAGCCCCTACCTCGTCCCCCATCCTCTGCGCGGCAAACAGAAGCGTAACGAACCGGCCAACGTCATCCACACCGCCACTTGCCTGGCCGAGCTGCGCGCAACGCCGCTGGACCAACTCGCCACCCACACCACCGCCAACGCCCGGCGCCTGTTCGGCCTGGCGTGATTCCTTCTCCCTCTAAGAGAGGGTTAGGGAGAGGGCGGTTTGAAGCGGAGTAGGCTCTGTTGCCGCGCTGGGCGCGGGTCTCCCAACCATGGCACGGGGGAATTGCACGGTGCGGCCGAGTTCGGTTACAATCGTTTCACTGGTGCAACCACCAGCAGGCATCTTCTTCCGGGGGTAGACGATGGACGACCGCCCGAGCAAGTCCGGCAAGCAGGACGATCTGGATCCGGTCCCCACGGAGTTGCCCGATGAGCCGGCCGCCGATAACGAGGAACTCCTCGAACTGGGCGAAGAGTTTGTCGTATCCGCCGACGAACCGGCCGTAAACGATGAGGATTTGACCGTCACCGTCGAGGAAGAAGAGGAGATCATCCTGCTGGAACCGGCCGAGGAGTTGCCCTTTGAGCAGCTCGGCCGGTATCGCGTCATCAACCGAATGGGCCGGGGCCGTTTGGGCGACGTTTACCAGGGGCGCGACGAGTCGGCCGGCGCGCCGGTGGTGATCAAGGTCTTGGCGCCGGAGTTGGCCGAAGACGAAGACTGCTTGGCACGGTTTCAGACCGCGGCCGAGGCCGCCACCGGGCTTTTCCACGACAACATCGTCCCCGTCTTCTTCGCCGGGGAGGACGCCGGCCGCCACTTCCTCGTGATGCAAGACGTCCAGGGCAGGTCGCTGGCCCAGCGATTGCCTTCCCGTGAAGGGGTGCCCGTCAGCGACGTCTTCACGGTGGTCCAACAGTGTCTCGCCGGCCTTCTCTGTGCCCATGCCGAGGGCGTGATTCACGGCGATATCAGCCCGCGCAACATCCTTCTGCTGGCGCGCACGAATCGGGTCATGCTGACCGATTTCGGGCTGGCCGCCGTAATCGGGCTCAACGCATCCGAAGACGACACCAAAACACTCGCCTACCGATCGCCCGAGCAAGTGCAGGGGCAGCCGGCCGACGTTCAATCGGACATCTATTCCCTCGGCGCGGTCACGTACCGGATGCTCGCCGGGTATCCGCCGTTTGCGGGGGGAAACTCGTCGGACGTGGCCCGTCGGATTGTCTCCGAAGAACCGTATCCGCTTGCCCGAGAATTGCCCGATCTGCCAAGTGCGGCGGTCGACATCGTCCAGGGGATGATGGCCCAACGGCCGGCCGAGCGCTACCGCAATTGCACCGCGGTACTGTCCGACATACAGGCCTATCGCATGGGACGGCCCATCGATGGTCCGATCGCCCCGCGAGACACCTCGGATCCGACGCCGGCTCCACCGCCACCGGCGGAGGAGCCAACCGGCGACACCGAAGACCCTCAACCTCCGGCCGATGCGGACGTCGAGATCTATGAGGACGTCGCGGTCGTTGCGGACACCGAGGTCGACGCGGACGTTGAACCCGAGGAGTGCTTCGACATCGACGTGAACGTCAGACCCGTCACGAAGGTCGGGGTCGGCAAGGAAGTGTGCGAGAAGAAGCCGGCTGGCCGCCGACGGTTTCTTGCAGCCGTGGCATTTGGCGCCGCGGTCGGGGTTCTGCTGGTACTCGACCCGTTGCATTGGTTTGGCCCGACGCCGCGGGGCAATCCGTCGGCGTCAGTTCCCGGTGAAGAGGCTCCGGCAAGTCCCGTTGTCCCCGAGCGACCCCCGGCGGGGACCGGCCCGCGGGAGAGCACGTCTCCGACATTGGCTCCACCGGAAAACAATCTGCCAGAACGGTCTCTCCTCGAGCCTTCGTCGACGGGACACTCTGCCACACCCCAGCTTCCGGTCGTTTGGGACCGTGGCACGGAGACGGCCCAGGGCACCGTGCACGACGATCAGAATGGCAACGGCCAGCGCGACCCGGGCGAACCGCCGCTTGCCGGATGCACGGTTGTATGGCAGCGGTTGGATTCGCAGTCCGGGCCGGTCCGGACGTTTACCGACCCACATCCCGTACTTCGAGATCGTTTTGGGGCAAGCGTTTCCGGGTCCGGCGATCGGGTGTTGATCGGCGCTCCGACCCGCAACACGACCAAGCACGAAAGCGGAGCGGCGTACCTTTTCGATCGAGATACGGGCAAACTACTGCACACGTTTGACAACCCAGAACCCGGCAACGGCGACGGCTTTGGCAACAGTGTGGCATGGATGGGCGACACCGTGGCGATTGGAGCCTCCTCCGACGACACGGGCGAAAGGAACGCCGGTTCGGCTTACATCTTTGACGCCAAGATCTGGGATCTGCTGCACTCGATCCCCAACCCGACCCCCAGCTACGACGATCGTTTTGCCAGTGCGATGGCCGCGGCCGACGGGGAGTTGCTGATCGGATGCCACAAAGACGATATCGGAGCGGAAAACAGCGGCGCGGCCTACCTGATCGACTGCACCTCGGGCAAAGAGATACACGCCTTTGCCAACCCCGCCCCCAAGACGTTCGATTGGTTCGGCAACTCAGTCGCGGGGGGTGGCGGCCGAATCGCCGTGGGCGTGCATTACGACGACACCGTATACCACGACACGGGCTTGGTCTACGTTTTTGATACTCATACCAAGGCCCTGCTACACACGATTGCCAGTCCCACGCCGCAAAGTTACACCGGCTTCGGCGATGGCCTGGCAATCGACGCCCAATACCTCCTGATCGGAGAACCGGCTCTCGACGGCAAAGCAGACCGCGGCGGCAAGGCGTACGTCTTCGATCCCGCCACGGGGGAGTTTCGCTTCATGCTTGACAGCCCGGAGCCCGACACGGGCGATCAGTTTGGCCGAACGGTTGCCATCCTGGGAGACCTCCTGATCGTGGCCTGTCCGGCGCGCGACCGCACGTACGTGTTCGACGGGATCACGGGCGATTGGCTGCAAACGCTGACGATCCCGGTTGCCCGGAATAGCGGTGGGTTTGGGTTTGCGCTGGCCGCGGTCGACGAGGAGTACCTGCTGGTCGGATCTCCGGTAAACAACAACCGGGGACATGGCGTCGGGGCCGTGCATTTACACCGATTCGCCCGGCGGACGGTCGTCGCCGACGACCAGGGGAATTACGTCCTGGAGGGACTCTCGCCGGGTAAGTATCGCGTTGCCGTCGAGTCGACCGGCGACGGATCGCGGCCCGACTTCCCCGCAAGCGTTCGGGTGATTACCCTCAAAGCCGATCAACAGCCGGAGCCGGTCGACCTGGTGGGCAAGGCCAAAGCGGGGACTGGCCCGCGACGTTACGTCAAAGCTCTGATCGACGAAGTGGCCGTCTTCACGCGGGCGCTCTCCGAAGAAGAAATGGACACGCTGTACCAGATGGGCATCGACGGTGTGCCGCTGGGTGGGGAACCGGTCGCGAGGCCTTCCGAAGATGTTCCACGTTGAACCCGCGGGTATCGAGTACTCCGCGACAAGCCCGCTGTTACTGAGTGCATGGTCAAGCCGCCCTCGCCCCCGGCCCCTCTCCCAGCGGGAGAGGGGGAAACGGATGTGCCCTACGCGACGAACTCCGGCACGATCGGCTTGGGGATGACGCCGGCGGCGTGTCCGCGGACCAGCAGTTGGGCGACGGCTTCGCGGCCGCGGGGGCCGAAGTCGAGTGTCCAGTCGTTGACGTACATGCCGACGAATTGATCGCCCTTGGCGCGATCCAGGCCGCGGCCGAAGCTCAACGCGTAGTCCAGCGCCTCCTGGCGATGGTCCAGGGCGAACTGGATACTGGCCTTGAGCAGACGGTTCACTTCGCCGATCGTTTCGGGGCCGAGGTTCTTGCGGATGGCATTGGCCCCCAAGGGCAGCGGCAGGCTCGTCTCGTCGAACCACCACTGGCCCATGTCGACGATCAACTCAAGGTCCTGGTCGCTGTACGTGAGTTGGCCTTCGTGGATGATCAGCCCGGCACCGACCGGTTTGCCTTGATAATTGCCGGCGACGGTGACGTCGAGGATCTCGTCGAAGGGCACGACCACGTGGTCGAAATCGGCGCCCAGACACATTCGCAGCGCCAGATACGCGGTGGTCAGTGTGCCGGGGATGGCGATCGTCCGGCCGCGAAGGTCCTCTACCGAACATTTCGAGGTGGCCACGACCATCGGTCCGTAACGGTCGCCCATGCTGGCGCCGCAGGGGCACAGCATATAGTGTTCGGTCAGATGGGCGTAGGCGTGAAGGCTGACGGCCGTGAGTTCCAATTCGCCGGAAAACGCCCGCCGGTTGAGCGTCTCGATATCGACCAGCTCGTGCTCGAAACGGTAGCGACCCGTGTCGATCTTGTCGCGGGCCAGGGCGTAGAACATGAAGGCGTCGTCGGGGTCGGGGCTATGGCCCACGCGAATCAATTGGCTCACGAGCGGATTCCCAGGGAGGTCGGACGGACAAAGGCACTTGTTCCATTGCACAAAAAAAGCCCCCGCTGTGCAAGGCGGGGGCCCTTTGGAATCTGTCCGATGGGGAGACTACATCTCCATCGAGAACCCACCGACGGGCGGTTCCACGATCATTTCGGTCTGAAGCGGCAGATGCGGGACGGGCAGCGCCGGAGGGACGGGCAGCGCCGGCGAGACGGGCGTCTGCTGGTGGCTCTCCGTGCTGAGGTCGAGATCGTCGGTCGTTCTGCTGCTGCCCAGTTGCAGGCAGACCTGCTGCCACGTCTCGCGTTCGATTTCCAGCACGCGCCGGGCCTCGTCGAGCTTCTGCTCGCTATGCTGGGTATGGGCATCGACCAAGGTGCGGAAAAGGAACAGGTAGATCGAGGCCACCTTCTTCACCAGATCCGGGTCCTTGTCCTTGTCCAGGCCGCCGAGCAATTCGGTGACGACCCGTTGGGCGCGGATCAGCGCCTCGCTGCCCTTCTCGTCGTCTCCTTGCTGCCAGAGGCATCGCGTTTGTTCGATGGAACGCAGCGCAGCATCGATCAACATCACTTGCAGTCGTTGCGGCGTTGCGGTCATCACCTCCGTTTCCAAATACTGATCTCGGGCCGAGCTGTCCATGGACGGCTCCTTCGTGGTTGCGGGTTGGGTCTTGGGTCACTACGCATGGGGAAATCGCGGGGTGGGGGGGTGCTAAGCGGTCGCCGGAGCACGGGCGGGTTTTTCGTACCCGGCGACCGGTTACTCAATCGCCCGATCCTCCGGAAGCCAGAGGCGTGATCGGCTGGATCAAGTCGATCGCCGACATATTGCTCTGCAATTTTCCGATGGCCATCTCCATTTGATAGAATTGCAGATAAAGACGCTCGCGTTCTCTTTCCAGTCTGGCGTTGAGGAACTCGATCCGTTGCTCTTGGCGCTCGATCTTGTCCCTTAGCGTGTTGAAACGCTGGGTCAAGAGCGATTGGTCGGGGTTGGAGAGCTGCTCGGTCAGTTGGTCGAATTTCGCGGAGAAGCCGAAATTCTCCTCGGTGAAGAAGGCCTTTACGCCCGACGGGTCGCTGGCAAACCGGCTCGTGAGCTTGGTCTCGTCCAGGGTCAGCGTTCCGGTATCGGTGAACGAGATGCCCAACTCGCCTAGCGATTGAATCGACCCGGCCGCGGTGAACCGGCCGCTCAACAGATAGGAAAGTTCCGTATCCAACCGCAGCGCGGCGCTATCTCCGGACAGTATCGCCCGCACGTCGTTCAACTCGTCGTAGGCGGTCAATTCGTTCAGCCGCTCGCGGAACTTGTTGTAGTTCTCGACCATGACCCGAACGTTGGCGACCAGATCGGTGTCGGATTGGGCTACCGAGATCATGACCGGCGAGGTAGACGCTTGGTTGATGTGCAACGAAATACCGGTAAGCACTTCGTCGAACGTGTTGGACGACGAAGAAATCAACACGTTGGCCGACGACGTACCGGCTTCGCCGAGTACCAACAACGCATCTCGGGCACGGGCCGTTTCCTGAAACGAGAAATCCAGGCCCGAGGCATCGATCATCAACTCACCGGCCGATCCGGCTTGCTGGCTCTGCAACAGCAACCGGAACGGTTTGTTCGATCCGTCGACGAACGTCGCGGCACCAACACCGGCGTGAAGATCCTCGATCTTTTGCCGAAGAGCCGCTAGCGAATCGGTGTCGTCGAGTTCGACCGTGTAGGTTGTCGAACCGTCGACGACCATGGTCGACTCGCCGTCGACCTGCTGGTAGACGGCATCTCCGAGCAGGTGCAGGTCGGCCGCGGTGGTGGAATTGACGTCGGTGACCTTTAATTTGCCGGGGCCGCCACCCAGGTCAGTGATCCGGATCCCGTCACCCGTTTCGTTGATCTCGGCGTGGATTTGCAGCGGGGCGTGGTTGATCTGGCGGATCACGTCTCCGACCGTCGAAAACGCGGAGCCGGAGAAGTTGGCCTGGGCCGAGTTTCCCTGACTGTCCTGGATCGAGATTCTGCCCCGGGCCATGCCGGCCCCGCCGTTGAGATCGCTCAACAGGGTATTGTGGGAGATAACCTGGAGGTGCATGTCGCCGCTTTGGACCGACGTGGCGGCTTCATCCGCGGCGATCTGCAGCTTGTCGGCCGTGCCGCTGGAATCGCCGTTGGCGACGATGAAGTTGCCGGCGTATGCTCCCGAGGTGTCGAGCAACTCGATGCCGTTTCGGGCCGCGTTGATCCGGGCGGTGACCGCGACACCGGCGGCGTTGAGTGCCCCGATCACGTCGTCGAGCGTTTCGGCAGCGGAGAGATCGATCGTGTCGGAAGCGCCGCTGCGATCGGTCAGTTCCAGGGTCCCCAGCGTTCCCAGCCCCCGGCCGCCGTTGAGGCTTCCCAGTAGAACGGTTTTCATTCCGCCGTGAATTCGTCCTCCCGTGATCACACCGTCAACAGCCGTGCCGTCCAGTCCCAAATCGCGTAGGGTCCCCGGCTCGACGCCGTCGGCCAGTGCAAATGTGCCGTCGCCTTCGGTCAAATCGGTCAACACCAACCGCTCGCCGTCCGGGCCGATGGCCACGCGGAGCTTCTCGGGCTCGACGGCGTTGATGGCCTCCATGATCTGGCCGAGGGTGACCATTTTGTCCACTTGGTTACTGCCCGACTCGATCGGCGAGAAGTCGACCTCACCCGCCGTACCGTCGCGTAGTTGAAACGAAAAATCGGCAAACACGGGGCTGATGTAGACGCCGCTGCCGTCGTTGAGCAGGTCGAGTTCCAGGTCTTCGTACAGCGCGAGCATGTCGCGACCGTCGGCCGTCGAAGCAGCGACGTCGATGCCGTCCAATCCCAAGGAAGCGGCCGTGGTGCCGCCGGAGACTTCCTGAACTTTGAGATTGGAGATCGATTGGCCCGTGTGGTCGATCAGCCGGATGCCGTCCCCCGCGGCGACCGCCGAAAGGTTCAGTCGCGCGTCGCTGTTGATCGCTTCGAGCACGTCGTCCACCGTCTGCACGGTCGACAGATCGATCTCCGCCGTGGCACCGCTGCGGTCGGTAATACGAATCCGTCCGCGAACCACGCCGTCGCCTTCGCCAAATCGGCTTAATTCGGTCCCGCGCTGGACGTGATCGCCAAACCGGAACGAGAGGGTGCCGCCACCCAGTGGCTCGACATCGCTACGAAATCCCGAGGAGAGCAACTGCTGCGACTGGGCGGTTCGCAGGGGGGTAAACTGGTGAAGGCCGACGGCCGGATTGCCGGTAACCGTGGCCGAAAGAACCGCCTCGTTGCTACTGCTGACGGCCCGCTGGTCGAATACCTCTTCCTTGCCCAGGTTGTCGGTGACATATCGCACGGAGAGCAAATAGGCCGACAGCTCGGTCACGGCCACTTGCTCGACCTTGAGCTTTTCGGTCCGCTCGGCCAGCATGTCCCGCGGCTTGGCGGCCAACGCCATGAGTTGATCGACCGTATCGCCGATCGGCATGCCGGTGATCAAGCCGATATTGGATTGGATGCGTCCCATGGGCGTACGCGCGCAATTCGAGGCTGGGGGCTATATCCCGTCGCATCGGGTAACGTCGGCGGAGAAGGGGCGGGAGGTTTAGCAATTCTTCCCGATGTGCGGCCTGGGCGCGGATTGACGTCGCTTTGGCAAGATCGCACGGATAAGACGGCCTATTGCTGCAGCAGGGCCAGAACATTTCGCGGGTTCTGGTTGGCAATGCTCAACACGGACAGGCCGGATTGGACGAGAATCTGGGCTCGTGTGAGATTGGCGCTTTCGGCGGCAAAATCGGCGTCGCGGATCGAACTCTCCGCCGCAGTCAGCGCCTCGAGCGTATCGGCCAACGCGCGGATGTTGGTCTCCAGAGTCGTTCGCTGGAAGGCACCGAGCCGCCCGCGCATGGTGGTGACCTGGGTAATCACTTCCTCGACGACGCGGGCCGCCGCGTTGGTGTCGTTTTCCAGGGATTTCGTTCCGCCGGAACGCAACTCGTACAAACGCCCGCTGACACCGCCCAGTTTGGCCGTATTGACGCTCTGGATTCCCAGCCGGGCTTGCTGATTGGAAACAACGTCGGGTCCCAACTGGAACTGCGCACCGCCACCGGTAATCGTGAAACTCGTCGTCGCCCCATCGGTCACGGACTCGATTACCGAAAAACTGAGATCGAGAACCGACGTATTGATCGTCGCCCGCAACCCTTTACCGATTGCTTGAATGCCGTTGATGCGGGCGTTGATGTCGGTTCCGTAATCGCGCTCCGTGGTGGCGTCGTTTTCGTCGACCGTGACAAACGTGCCGCTCAGCGCCTTGACTGACACGAACATGTCCGACCCGTAATCGGTCGACTGGAAGTCCAAGCCGCCGGTGCCCACGACGTCGCCGGCGTCGAAGTTGCCCTCGGCCGCCAAACCACCAGTCGTCGTGCCGCTGTAGGTGGTGCCACCACTCAAGTAGCCCACGTCCAGAGCATCCACAATGCCGCTGCCCGTGTTGACGACGGCCGCGGAGAACAAGGCCGCGGCAGCGGTGGACTGCGAACTGGTGGACCAGTTGTTGACGACCTCGGCCGCCGTGCTCGCCGGGTTGACGGTGAACGTGAGAATCTTGCTCGAAGGATCATAAGTAGCGTATTCACCGGCGTTTTGGGTCACCGTGGCATCCTCGACGAAGACGACCTTGACGTTGTCGTAGGCCGGGCCGTCGGTCAGGGCCGTCACCGTGATCTGGGCCTTCTCGCCGTTGATCGCCGCGGTGGTCCCCGCGGCCGCGGCATCGGCGGACGTAACGCCAAGCTGGCCGAGCGACAAGGTGCCGGTTTCCATGACTCCGGAGCCGTCGCTGGAGAAGCCGTGCGAGGCACTGATTTCCAGGCCGGTGAACGCCGCCGAGGCGTTGATTGCATTGACCGCTTCGGCCGCCGTGGTGGTCACCACGCCGTTGGCGTCGGTGGCCAGATTGACGGTCATCGAGTCGTAGATCCGGCCGTCGGCCGTGGTCGCGCTGTCGCCGGTCGTAAAGGCCGTGGCCGTGGCACCGCCGGTACCGATCACCGTGGCCGTGAACGTGCTGCCCAGGGCGTTGTTGATCTGGTCGCGAATATCGTTGGCCGTGGCCGTGGCCGCATTGTAGACGGTCAGGGCCTTGTTCTCCTTGTCCCAGATGACGCTCCTGTCGGTTGCGTCGGAGACATAGCTGACGTCGATGCCGTCCCACTGCTGGCCCTGCTCGGCCGAATAGACGACCTTGACCACGGCGGCTTTGTCGTCCTGGGTCGAGGTCAGGTAGGCGGTCGAATAGCCGTTGGTCCGCTCGTTGAGCTGGTAGTCGATGGAAAACGACTGGCTGGCTCCGGCGGCGGCGAAGGTCACGTCGAGATTCTCGGCCTTCTCGGTGCCGGCAAGCTGAACCAAGTTGTTGGGATCGTCGCTGGCCGAGGCGTCGTCGGTCGAGTTGACCGATCCGATCGTGCCGGAAGCCGTGGTGATCTCGATCAAGTTGGCTCCGCCGGTGGCCGTGATGGCCGCGATCTCGGCCAGATTGTCGATCTTGTCGGCGACGTTCGTGATCGTGCCGTTGGCACTGACCACGCCCCCGTCGACACCGGCAGTGCCGGTACCGGCGTGCGTGAAGACCAGAGAACCCGCTTTGATCGTGTCGTCGGGAGTGCCGTCCAGCGTGACGGCGAATAAACTGGCCAGATCGGTTTCAATCGCAGACTTGATGTCGGCAATGGTCGGCGATGCATCCAAATCGACCGTGATGGTGTTGGTCTCATAGTCGTAGGAAGCGGTATTGGCGCCGCCGCCGGTGCTGGCGACGGTAAGCGTCAGGCCGTTGTACACATCGCCGTCGACCAAGGCGGAAATCTGGATGGTGTCGTCGGCCGTGTCCGCTCCCTGGGCCAATTGGATGTTGCCGGCGCCGAGGGTCATAACGTCGGAAGCATAGGTGGTCCACTGGTCGGCGGCGACGGCGACGTCGATGACGTTGGGATTCCCGGCGTTCCAGGTGGCCGTGTTGTCGGCGACTTGGTCGCCGCTGGCCAGGGAGTAGTTGACGGTGAAATTTCCGGCCGCTTCGCCCGCGGTGGCGGCCTCAACGGTGAAGCCGCTGGTGCCGTCGGAGTTGAGCACTTTGGCCTGACCCGCGGTGGCCGTCTCGGCCACGCGATCGGCCAGCGAAGCCTCGATGCCCAGCGCATCAGAGACCAGATTGATCGCGTCTCGCATCTCCGTGGCCGAACTGCCGGCGCTGAAACTGAACGCCTCGGAGCCCTCCTTGCCGGCAATCTCCAGGACGACGTCCTGGGGGAGCGTCGCGACAGCATACGTCAACCGCGCTTTGGTCGCTTGCGTAACGACGTCGACGTTCACGCCGATCTCGGTCAACGCACCGAAATTGGCCTGGTCGACCTGTAGATCGAGAATGCTGGTTCGGTCAACGTCCTTGCTGATGAAATCGAGCGTGCCGTCCAGTAGCCGGCGCCCCTGAAACTGCGTGACTTTGGCAATTCGGTCGATCGATTCCAGCGAAGAGTCGAGCTGCAACTGATTGGCGGCGATCTGTTCGACGCTCATGGCCCCTTCGTTGGCCGCCTCGGAGACCAGACCGCGGATGTCGTTCAACAGCGAACTCACCTGGCCCAAGGCACTGTCGGCCGTGCCAATCATCTGATTGGCCCGCTCGCTGTTGGTGATCGCCCGCTCGACACTGACGATGTCGCTACGCAACACCTCACTGGCGATCAAACCGGCCGGATCGTCCTTGCCCACGTTGATCCGCAGGCCGGTGCTCAAACGGGTCAACGCCGCTTGCAGGTCGGCATTGGATCGAGCCAAGCTCTTTTGCGCGTTGAGTGAACTGACGTTCGTGTTGATCCGTGTCATGCCAGACATCTCCTCCTTGACACCGCCAGCCCCGGGCCCAACCGACCAATCCAGTAATACCGGTCGCGCCCGTTTCTGATGCAATTGTGGTTTCTATCCGTTGATCGGACCAGAGAAGATTACCGCATAAGTCTAGTTGTGCGTAATGTGCCGGTTCTAGCGACTTTTTGGGTTCCACGGGTAGGCTGAGTGAGATTGGGGCTTTATTGGCACCCTGAAGGGTTAATGAGATACCCGCCATAGGATGGGTGGCAAGTTGGGAGAATCTGCTAATCCGTGTTTCTCAACCGGCTGTTAGCCGCCCGTTGAAAACGTCGAGTTGCCAGCAGTGCCGCCCTTGGCAACGCGAAAACACGGCCAACAAGCAAGCCGTGCCACACGTTTTCGTCAATGTCGGGTTAACCCAATAGAAAAACGGCCCGCCTCGAAGGTGTCGAGGCGGGCCGTCGGTTGATATCGCAGGTGGGTCCTCTCGTTATCGCAGCAGCGAAAGGACGTTTTGCGAGTTCTGGTTAGCGATCGACAACACCGAAACACCCGATTGGACCAGAATCTGGGCCCTGGTCAGGGCGGCACTTTCGGCGGCGAAATCGGCGTCGCGGATGGCACTTTCCGCCGCGGTCAGGTTCTCCAAGGTATCGCTGAGCGTGGCAATATTGACGTCCAGGGTCGTTTTCTGGAACGCACCCAACCGCCCCCGAAGACCGGTTACCTTGGTAATCGCCTGATCGACTACCTTGGCGGCGCTGGTGGTGTCGGTGGTCAGATCGAAGCTCTGGCCGGAACGCAACTGGTAAAGGCGTCCGTTGACACCACCCAACACGGCCGTGCTCATGCTCTGGATCGCAATCCGAGCCTGTTGGGTCGACACGACGTCGGGTCCCAACTGGAACTGGGCACCACCGGAGGTAATCGAGAAGCTGGTCGACGTACCGGCGGCGAATGTGGAATCGAGCCGGAATCCCAGGTCCAACACCGAGGTGTTGAGCTTGATATCCAGCCCGTCGGCGATGGCCCCGATGCCGTTGATTCGCACGCTGGCATCCGCCCCGTAGTCGCGTTCCTTGGCCGTATCGGCGGCGTCGACCGTGACAAACGTGCCACTGAGCGCCTTGACCGACACGAACTTACTCGTTCCGTAGTCGTTCGACTTGAAGTCCAAACCACCGGTGCCCACGACGTCGCCGGCGTCGAAGTTGCCCTCGGCCGCCAAACCACCAGTCGTCGTGCCGCTGTAGGTGGTGCCACCACTCAAGTAGCCCACGTCCAGAGCATCCACAATGCCGCTGCCCGTGTTGACGACGGCCGCGGAGAACAAGGCCGCGGCAGCGGTGGACTGCGAACTGGTGGACCAGTTGTTGACGACCTCGGCCGCCGTGCTCGCCGGGTTGACGGTGAACGTGAGAATCTTGCTCGAAGGATCATAAGTAGCGTATTCACCGGCGTTTTGGGTCACCGTGGCATCCTCGACGAAGACGACCTTGACGTTGTCGTAGGCCGGGCCGTCGGTCAGGGCCGTCACCGTGATCTGGGCCTTCTCGCCGTTGATCGCCGCGGTGGTCCCCGCGGCCGCGGCATCGGCGGACGTAACGCCAAGCTGGCCGAGCGACAAGGTGCCGGTTTCCATGACTCCGGAGCCGTCGCTGGAGAAGCCGTGCGAGGCACTGATTTCCAGGCCGGTGAACGCCGCCGAGGCGTTGATTGCATTGACCGCTTCGGCCGCCGTGGTGGTCACCACGCCGTTGGCGTCGGTGGCCAGATTGACGGTCATCGAGTCGTAGATCCGGCCGTCGGCCGTGGTCGCGCTGTCGCCGGTCGTAAAGGCCGTGGCCGTGGCACCGCCGGTACCGATCACCGTGGCCGTGAACGTGCTGCCCAGGGCGTTGTTGATCTGGTCGCGAATATCGTTGGCCGTGGCCGTGGCCGCATTGTAGACGGTCAGGGCCTTGTTCTCCTTGTCCCAGATGACGCTCCTGTCGGTTGCGTCGGAGACATAGCTGACGTCGATGCCGTCCCACTGCTGGCCCTGCTCGGCCGAATAGACGACCTTGACCACGGCGGCTTTGTCGTCCTGGGTCGAGGTCAGGTAGGCGGTCGAATAGCCGTTGGTCCGCTCGTTGAGCTGGTAGTCGATGGAAAACGACTGGCTGGCTCCGGCGGCGGCGAAGGTCACGTCGAGATTCTCGGCCTTCTCGGTGCCGGCAAGCTGAACCAAGTTGTTGGGATCGTCGCTGGCCGAGGCGTCGTCGGTCGAGTTGACCGATCCGATCGTGCCGGAAGCCGTGGTGATCTCGATCAAGTTGGCTCCGCCGGTGGCCGTGATGGCCGCGATCTCGGCCAGATTGTCGATCTTGTCGGCGACGTTCGTGATCGTGCCGTTGGCACTGACCACGCCCCCGTCGACACCGGCAGTGCCGGTACCGGCGTGCGTGAAGACCAGAGAACCCGCTTTGATCGTGTCGTCGGGAGTGCCGTCCAGCGTGACGGCGAATAAACTGGCCAGATCGGTTTCAATCGCAGACTTGATGTCGGCAATGGTCGGCGATGCATCCAAATCGACCGTGATGGTGTTGGTCTCATAGTCGTAGGAAGCGGTATTGGCGCCGCCGCCGGTGCTGGCGACGGTAAGCGTCAGGCCGTTGTACACATCGCCGTCGACCAAGGCGGAAATCTGGATGGTGTCGTCGGCCGTGTCCGCTCCCTGGGCCAATTGGATGTTGCCGGCGCCGAGGGTCATAACGTCGGAAGCATAGGTGGTCCACTGGTCGGCGGCGACGGCGACGTCGATGACGTTGGGATTCCCGGCGTTCCAGGTGGCCGTGTTGTCGGCGACTTGGTCGCCGCTGGCCAGGGAGTAGTTGACGGTGAAATTTCCGGCCGCTTCGCCCGCGGTGGCGGCCTCAACGGTGAAGCCGCTGGTGCCGTCGGAGTTGAGCACTTTGGCCTGACCCGCGGTGGCCGTCTCGGCCACGCGATCGGCCAGCGAAGCCTCGATGCCCAAGGCGTCGGAGACCAGGTTGATCGCGTCTCGCATCTCCGTGACCGAACTGCCGGCATCGAAGGAGAACGCCTCGAAGCCGGTGGCACCGCCCACCTGGACCACCGTCGCGGCGGTGAGCTGGGTCCCCTTGTACGTAAGCTGTGCCTGCTCGGCCTGGGCGGCGACCTCCACGTTGACGTCGATCTGGGTCTGCGTGCCGAAGTTGGCCTGATCGACCTCCAGATTGCTCAGCTTCGTCGCCGTGACGCCTTCGGTTACAAAGGCCATGCTGCCGTCGAGCAACTGCCGGCCTTGGAAGCTGGTCGTCTGCGAGATGCGGTTAATGGCTTCCAGCGAGGAGTCGACCTGTAACTGATTGGCCTCGATCTGATCGGCGCTCATCGCACCAGAGTTCGCCGCCTCGGTGACCAGACCACGGATGTCGTTCAACAGCGAACTCACCTGGCCCAAGGCACCGTCGGCCGTGGCGATGACCTGATTGGCCCGCTCACTATTGGTGATCGCCCGTTCGTTGGCCGTGATATCGGCCCGGAGGACTTCGCTGGCAATCAAACCAGCCGGATCGTCTTTGCCCACGTTGATTCGCAGACCGGTGCTCAACCGGGTCAAGGCTTGCTGCAGCTGCCCGTTGGACCGAGCCAAACTCTTTTGAGCGTTGAGCGAACTGACGTTCGTGTTAATTCGGGTCATGCCAGACACCCTTTCGAAATTGAAGGATTTACGCCCAAGCTCGGCCGGGTTGCACCAGCGCAACGGTCCGGATTCGCTTGACCGCCGATCACGGGAAAAGCCTTAGGCTCGCCCGAAAGCGACTACGTGTGAGGTTTGTGTTTAAGTTTTACGCTGTCGGCCGCCGGAAGTGCGTTTACCCGTCCCGGAAACGAGCGTCGCATGGGGTTTCCCACACAAACGCACTTTGGCAACACGTTCATCAACGAGTATCGGTGTGTTAAGATAGACACTTTAGGTGTTCTGGGTATTTCCATTCTTTTCTCACCGGATACTGCCATTGACCCTTCTCGGCATGTCTTTGGGCTTGGGAAAGGAAATACCCCCCAGGAAAAGCGAACCTTCGCAGTCCTGCCCGCAGAAGCCGAACGACCCGCACATTCGGAGCAACAGGGCGGGTATACGGGCCCGCCGGTTGTATGGGTTTGCGGGGAGAACGCGTTCGACGCGTTGGTTTGCGGCCGTATGAGAAAGGAAAGCGGCGACGAGTCGTCCGCAGTCCGGGGATGGGCCTCAGTTGGACGGGTGGTCGTCCAGGGGCCGCGTGTCGTCGACCTCAAGCTGACTGGCGCGAAGATTCTCGCGCCGGATGGCTTCATAGACCTCGCGTCGATGCACGGGAATCTCCTGGGGCGCATCGATTCCCAGACGCACCTTATCTCCGCGGACGTCGACTATCGTGACGACAACGTCGTCTCCGATCATGATGCTCTCGTCGCGTTGCCTCGATAGTACCAGCATCGGCGGCTCCTTCCACGGTTGATCTCAGGCGATTCTTATTGCTTTGCAGTGTGCGTCGGCCACGGCGTGCTGTAGCGGCAGATCCCCATTGGTTGTGACCTGCCGGCCCAATTGCCGCGACAGATTGAATACCAAGGGGGCTTTGAGATTCAAGGTGATCGAACCGTCGTTTTGCGAGACACCGTCGTTCCGCGAGACAATGACCAACACTTGGGCGTCTTGAGCATTCTCAAGGCCCAGCGGTTGGAGCTCGGACCGGGCAATGCGCAATTGGATGCCGGCGACAAAGCGTCGGGGACTCACCACGGCCAGAGCCACATCGGGGCAATCGGTGCTCTGGAGCCATGCCAGCGTATCGCTCTGCTCGTCGCCCAGCAGGATCCAGCGCCGGCATTGCTCCAGGCCGGCTAACCCTTGGGGGAGATGGAGCACGTCGTCGAGTTCGCACTCGACGGGTCCGAATCGGGTTGTATCGATCCGCATCGTTTGGCTCTGCTGCTTGCTTAGGTGGGATTTTCGGGCAAACGGGGACGCGTACCCTATGCAGGCAACGGCCCGGGGTGTGCTTTGCACAAGAGAGATCGGGCCCATTTCCCCTCGGGGGGTACACGGGCGCCCAACGCCGGCGCACATTCTATGTATCGGCCGGCCCTATTGCGACGGACCATAAAAAAGGATTCGTCCGGGAAAAGCGCGCGGAGCGAATACGGGATTCGTTAGAGATAATCCAACAGCGTCATCTGAAAGATGAGGCCGGAGGACTGCAAAGCGGCCTGGTAGGTGGCCTGTTTGCCGGTCAACTGCGAAATGGCCTCGGCCATGTCGACGTCGATTTCGATGGAAAGCGTTTCGCGCAAGCCAATCTCTTCGGTTTCCAGGCGAACTTGCAGTCCGTCGAGACCTTGCTGCCGCGCGCCAAGTTCGGCGCGGGAGAAGTTCATGTCGATCGTCTTCTCATCGAGCATCTCGATGGCGCGTTGCACCTGCCACACGTCATTGGCTCGCAATGCTTCCTTCAAGCGAATCAGCGCGGTGTAGATGCCTTCGACTTCCTGCGGGTTGACGTCGGTTCCGGTGAGGATTTCCGAAATCCCTCCGCCGACGGTCACCGGCGCGGCCGTCACGGCCACCAATCCGATCCCCGTATTCGGCACTCCCCCGTCGGGCGCGGACAGGCCGATCGAAAGCAGGGCGCTGGCCGCCGGGTCGGCTTGGAACAGGGGGATCAGCATGTTGGCGGTTGTCGTACCGGGATCGATTCCGAAGGTCATCGTTCCGGCAGCCGGATCGTAGGTGAACGTCTCGTTACCCGGCCCCAGGAGGTTGTCCTCGATGATGACCTGAAGGCCGTTGGCCGCGGGACCAAGGTCGATCGCCTGGAAGAGGAGATCGTTGTCGGTGCCGGGTGAGGAGACGGTGGCCGTCGCAACAGCGCCGGGGGTTGGCGAATTGCTGGTCTGAGCCCCTTCGGGAATGAGCCCCAGTTCGATCGCCGCGGTACTGAGTTGGGCGCGGGCGACGGTCACGTCGTACGTGCCCGCATGGTTGTCGACCAGTTCGATACCGTTTCCGTAGGTTGCCAATTGGGCGAGGATCGTGTTGCCCGTGTTGTCGGCGTGGGTATTGATCCGGTCGAGGAGTTGGCCGATCGTTTCTAGTCCGGCGATGTCGATCTGCAGAGTCGTTCCATCCTTTCGCTGGATGGTGAAGTCAATGGCGCCGTCGACGCCGCCGCCGGTGGCGACGGATCCCAGGTCGACGGTCCCGGTTCCGTCATTGGGGGTGCCGTCGCCGGCATCCAGACTGATCTCGAAATCGTTCTTCGCCGCGGGCGTGGCCTCGAACAACTGAACTACGTCGGCGGCGGTCGTCGAACCGGGAACGATCTCGAATGTGATTGTCTTGCCTGCGGCATCGTAGGTGAGCGCTTCGCTGCCGGCAGCGCCACCAGAATCGATGAAACTGACCGTAAACCCGTTCCAGGCCGCTCCGTCCTGCCGGGCACGGAGAATCAGGCCGTTGTCGGCTCCCGCCGATTGCCAAGTGGCCGCGGCGAACGTCCCCGAGCCCTCGTGATCGAAGATGCCGCGGCCGAGGTTGAGGTCCTCCAGGCGAGTGTCGGGGGTGAAGGTGCGGAGACCCAATTGGGTCGCCGTGTTACCGCCGTTCTCGCCGATGGCGAAATCGGCGCCGCTGAGCCGCGAGCGGACGTCGATTCCGGTGGCGTCGTCGTTGATTTGGGCCACCACGCCCGCCCCCGAGCCGTTGAGAGTGTTGAGCATGTCCTCGACCGTGACGTCGCCGGCGAAATCGATCGTATAGGTCGTATCGCCGTTGAGGATCTGAATTCCGGAGGTTCGGTCGAAATCGGTGCCGGCGCCACCGTACGTTGTTTCGGTGACGGTGACGTCGATCAGCCCTTTGCCACCGTCGTAGTCGTCGATCGGTTCCAGCCGGGCCGTGAAGTCAATGGTTCCGGCGACCTGGGCGGCATTGACGGCGGTCACCACGTGGTGGGCCATCGTCAACCCGGACTCGATCCCCACCGTCAGCGTCTTCGTTGCCCCGTCCCAGGCGACCGTTTCATTTCCTTCCGTGGCCGTGTCGGCGAAGACGATGTTGACGCCGTTGAGCGTGGTTCCGTTGGTGTCGGCCTCGAAGATCAGGTCGTTATCCGAACCGCCGGATCGCACCACCGCAAAGGCGCGCGACCCGAGGATCTCCGTCAGCGGCGTCGTTTTTCGCAGGATCGGGTTGAGGTCGCTGGCGACGACCGGCCCGCTGCCGGCGGGCGACGCCGTGCGGATGCCCAATTCGGTGGCCGTGCTGCCTTCCCCCACGTCGCTGATGACCATCGCGTCGCCGGCGGCGGGGGGGTCGAGTTCGATTTGCAGTCCGGTGGGCGTGATTTCCACGACGACCGATCTTCCCAAGGGCGGGTTGGCCATCAACAGCGCGGCCACGTCACCCACGGTTTCGGCCGAACTGAGGTCCACGATCGTGGTGGCGTTTCCGTCGGTGACGCTGATGCTGCCGTCGGTAATGCCTCTGCCTCCGCGCAGATCGGCCAGCCGCGTTTGGTAGGTGACGACCGGGTTGAGATCGATCGATCCGCGGACCGGCTCGGAGAGCGCCCCGAAGACTTCGTCGCCGTGCAGGTTGGTGTCGAACATCAAGTCGATGTCGGAGAAACTGCTGAGGCGGCCTTCGTTGCCGTTGTACTGGATATAGCTATCGTCGGTTCTCTCGAAGGGCCGCACCGTGGTGCCGGTGCCCGCAAAGAGATAGCGGCCGCGAAATTTCTGGTTGCCGACGTCGGATAATTGCAGGAGGATCTGATCCAATTCCTGGATCACCGCGTCGCGCTGCGTGTCGGAAGAGGTGGTGCCGACGACCGACAGCGCCATGCCGCGGGCTTCAGCCATCGAGTTGGAAACCTGCATCAGCGCCGAGTCGGTGGCGCTGAGGTACGATTGGTTGGTGATCAGGTTTGTCTGTACCTGGTCCTTGCGTTCCAGCAGCCGCTGGAGGCTCATCGCGCGCAGCGCGGCCGGCGCGTCTTCGCTGGGTATTGAGATCCGCCGGCCCGTGCTCAGTTGCATCTGAACCTGCAACATCTCGGCCTGACCGGATTGGATCTGTCGCAGCAGGCGCTCGCGCACCAGCAGATCACTCACGCGGCTGCTCGAAACGGGGATTACGGGACTCATGCGTTTACAGGTTCACCAAAATGTCCAGGAGTTCGTTCAGTGTGGAGATATACCGGGATGAGGCCTGGAATGAGTGCTGGTACGAGAGCATGCGGACGGCCTCCTCGTCCAGACTCACGCCGCTGACGGCCATCTTCTGCCCGCGCAACGTGTCCTCGAATACGCGGGCGCCCGCGGCGATGGCCCGGGCCACGGTGGATGATTGCGTGGCTTCCCCGGTCAGCCGATCGTACAACACGCCGATCGAGGCCCCGTTCTTGGTATCCAGGGGACGGTCGAGGAAGTCGGCCAGCAGGATCGCGTTTTCCGTGTCGGCCTCGATTCCTCCTTGGCTGGCGGCGAACTTGGCCGGGTCGGAGGCCAGTGCCGCGCTAATTCCCAAGCTCGTGGCCGAATAGCCACTGAAGAACGTGTTCAGTCCCAGAGCGGCCAGGATACTGCTGCTGTCGTTGGCAAAGGCGAATTCCTGGTCGACCGAATCACTGGCGATCGACAGTTCGCCGGTGGAGGAGACGGCGGCCGAAACGCCGCCGACATTGTCGATCGCGGTCACCAGATCGTTCATCGTCATTTCGTCGCCCAAACCGTTGAGGTCGACGTAAATGTCGGTCGTTTGCGTCAATCCCGTCTTATTGCTGCGGACCAGAATCTGGAACGATCCGTTGACCGGCGTCATCCGCAGGCCGGCCTGATCCAGCGCGACGTCGTTGTCGTCGACGGAGTACTCTGCCGTGAGTTGATCGTAGCCGTTGAGTCCTTGCCCCGAGGCATAGACCCGGTTGAATTCAAAGGCCAGAGTTTGGGCGAAATCATCAAGATCGGTGAGGAACTGGCCCATGATGTCGTCGCGCGAGGTCATCAGGGCTTTCAACTCGCCGGACGTGGGAGTCAAAGGGGAATCGGTGTCCTTGATGCGGATCTCCGCCGCCGCCATGCCGCCGGTGCTCTCCAGGACGACTTCCACCTCGCGGGCGACCCCTTCGAAAACGAGAAAATCGCCGCCGGAGTAGACCACCATGCCGCCGCTTGGTTGCTCGACGACGCGGATGTCGACCAGTTTGGCCAGATTTTCCAAAGCGACCAGCCGCTGGTCGCGCAGGCCGACCGCGTCGCTCTGAGAAGTGCTGCCCCCTTCGGTCTCGGCGATACGCACGTTGAGCTTGCGAATCTCCTCAATCAGCCGATTGAGGTCGTCGCCCATGTCGACGATCCGGTCGTTCAGGTCGTTGCGGATATCGCTCGCCCGATTGGCGAGTCGGTTGACCCCTTGGGTCAGCGTCGTGCCCTGCAACACGGCCAGATTGCGTACCGATACGCTTTCCGGCTGGTTGAGAATGTCGGAAATGCTGGAGAAGAAGTCGTTCATCGCCGTGCTCAGGTCCGTGTCGCTCAGCTCGCCGATGAGTTCTTCCAGGTTCAGGTGGGTTTGTTCTTCGGTTTCGCCGGCCACCCGGTCGCTCACCGCGCCGCGCAAGCGTTCCTCAAGGAAGAGGTCGATCTTCTGCACGACCGCGTCGACGTTGACTCCCAGGCCCAGCAGCAGCCCGCCCAGCCGCTGGGTGGGTGCCGGCGACAGCACGACCTCCTCACGGATATACCCGGGCGTGTTGGCGTTGGCGATATTTTGTCCGACAACCTGCAAGGCGATGTCGTTCGCCCGCAGGGTATTGGCCGCCAACTGAATGGAACCGAAGAGAGACATGACGGGTTTCTGTAAGCTGCCGAATTTGCCGAGATATGCTAAATCGCCCGGTCTACGAGCGAACCGCTGGCGTTGACAGGTTCCCTTTCTCCATATGTCGGCTGAAGACGCCCGCCGGTAGCGATAATCTCCAACAACTGAGACAAATGGATCAAAGTCCGCTGTGCTAGCACCCAATTGGTCAGGCTTTGGTGTCGTAGCAATCGGGCCCTGGCGCTGGCGACTTTTACCCGGGGCGAGAGTTCCGTACGCCGGGGGCGGGGCAAGGAGTCGGTCAGCGCCTGGATGCTCCCGGCGGGTCGTCCTTCGTCGGATGCCCGCCGGAGCAGGACTTCGCGTCGGGAGACGCAATCCTGCAGTTTGACGACCAAGCCCTCTTCCTGTTGCGCCACGGGAGCGAGTTCGTCGGCTCGGCCGGCGACCAGCAGCTCGCGTTTGCGGTCGAGAACCTGCAACAGTTCCTCCTGGACGGCCGACAGATCGGTCAGCAGTTCGGCCAAGTCCGATTCCCAGTGCATCTCCATGAGCGTGCCTTTTGCTATCTTCGATTCATCTGCAACACTATCTTCGAATCATCTGCAATAACGTTCCCTGGGACACTTCAAGCGATAATGTCCCTTGGGGCGCTTCGAGCGACGGTTGGCCGGCCGGGATCTCGCGTGTTTTCTTCAGACGGGACGCTTCAAATAGCGGGCGGCCCAGGGCATCGGCGCCGGTCTCGGTCATCTTGTCGACCAGCACCTGATCGAGTTGTTGCTGGAAGATCTCCTCGGCCTGTCCGCCGTGGAAATACGCCGGCTTCCCGGCCGTCTTGTGCATCGCCTTGAGCATCTGCCCGTAGAACACTTCGCCGACAAACGCGTTAAACGCCTCGCGCAGCTCCTTACTGTTGGCCGGATCGGCGTTGCTGTTGGCCGGATCGGCGCTGTCCGTTGCACCGGTCGCGGGCGTGCGCCTGGCCGTCATGTCTACCGGTATGCGCGTCGGCGCCGTCGGTTGGGGGTAGCCGATCGTGCTCACTTTGTGCTTCTCCGGTAAGGGGCTATTCGATGATCAACTGCGCGTGCAGTTTTCCGTTGCGGTGGATTTCCTTGATGATATCGATGATGTCGTCGGGCGAAGCCTGGACGGCCTTCAACGCCTCGACCAGCGCCTTGAGCTTGGGCGCCGCCCTTTGTCCCGGGTCGATGGGCACGAATTGGTCGATCGGCATCACGCTGTCTGTCTCGACGACGAAATTGCGATGCGTAATCAGTACCGGTCCGATCTCCACGTCACCTCCGATGGCGATCGTTCCGCGACGCTCGTTGATCGTTACCCGGGCGCTGGTTTGCGGCTGAAGCATGGGCAGGCTGAGCACCTGCGAAACGAACAGCACGGCATTGTCGCGGTATTGGGGCGGAATCATCACCTCGACGGTCGACGGATCGATGGCTTTGGCCGGCGCGGCGCTGGGGTTGTCGAATCCAAGCTGGCTGTTGATCAAGTCGACGACATCCTGGGCGACCTGAAAGCTGGCGTGGCTGTCGTTAATGATCAGCGTGAGCTTGTCGTCCTTGGTGAAGGGAGTGAGGTGATTCGCTTCCATGCGGCAACCGCGATGAACTCTTCCGGTCGTCGGCCCGTTGGCGTCTTCCAGTTCGACGGGTCCCTCGGCAAAGGCGTAAACGCGATGATTGTTGGCTCCGAGCCCGACACGGTCGGCCGGATTGGGGCCGATCAACGCGGTGGTCGTCAGTCGGCCGCCGGCCAGACTCTTGGCCGAGACGGCGCTAAGGGAGCAATCGATTTCGGTTCCCTGCGAGGCTCCCTTGGCCGGGATCGTCGCGGTGACGTAGACCAGGGCCACGTTCTTGGCGTCCTTGAGTTCCAGCAGGCCGGCCGTGGAGGTCAACGGACGGCCCATGCCTTCCATCAGCAGGGCCAGACTACGCATCGTGGGCAGGCTGTTGCCGCCGTCGCCGGTCCCTTTCAGGCCCACGACGATCCCCCAGCCGTGCAACGTATTGCGCTGCTGTCCCTTCACGCGGCAGATACTGTCCAGCACCACTTCGCCGCGAGCCGGCGTCGCCGCCGCCACGGCAACCAACACCCCAATCGCCGCCACCGCCCGAGTCATCCAATCCCGTCTCATCACTTCCACCCTTTCCAGTCCCTAGTCCCTAGTCCCCAGTCCCTAGAACGGCTGATACCGGTCAAGCCACTGCATCAGCCACCCTCGCCGATACCCGTCGCGAACGTGTCCGCTTTCGCGTTTGTCGATCAGCAGTTCGGCAATATTGCGGCTGAGAATCGTGTTGTCCGCCTGAATGTCCTCGGGACGGATCACGCCGCTGATCGAGAAAGTCCACTGTTCGTTGTTGTTGCGGATGGTGCGATGGCCCTCGATGACGAGGTTCTTGTTGGGCCGAACATCGACCACCTTGGCGGCAATGTCGAACTGCATCGCGTCGCGGGTATCTATCCCGGCCTCGGCACGATACTTGTTGTTCCAGGAGCCGCTGATCTTGGGATCGCCGGCCGTTTGGGGGTCGGGGATCAGAGCCAGCCCGTCCAGCAACGTCCAATCGCCGAGCACGGCGTCGAGGCTGGCCTTCTTACGACGATCGATTTCTCCCTCGCTGATCACGCTGGAACGCTCGTCGACCCGGACGGTGAGGATCGTGTGCAGGCCGACCGGTCGTAGCTCCTCGACCTTCTGGTATTGCCAGTCGCCGATCTCCGCCGACAGCGGCTGCTGCCGTTGCGTCGCGTCGCCAAACATGCTGCCGCTTTGTCCCCAAGCGGTCGCGGCCGTGCCCGAGAGCGACAATACGAGCGCTGCGATTGTGAGCCGGCCGGGCCGAAGTATCGGATGGGTCATTGCCAGTTTCTCCTTTGGCTGAAGGAAGAAACGCCGCTAGCCGGCACAACGCCGGTGGCGACCGAGCGGTCCACCGGGCTTTGCGCGGCTCGTACCGGGTGGGCGTATACTTCGACTTCCTGCATTCCACAAACCCGGGCGAAGAAGGTCTTGCGATCCTTGCGCGACCGGCCCTGGAGCGATTCGACCGTAATCAGTTCGCCGTGACTTCCCTCCTCCACGGCCCGGGCGACCGAACGGATGTTGATCCCCGGGCTGCGAACATAAACGGTCACGACGTCGTTTTGCCGAACCAGCAGGGGCAACCGTACCATGTCTCGTTGCACGACTTTTCCCGTTCCAATGCCGCGCGTCGTTTCTCGGCCGATGACGCTTTCCAAACTCTCGAAGGCGTCACCGTCTTGGGCCGTTGGGGTTCCGCGAACCAATTGGACGTCGGCCGCGTGAACCAGCGCTCCGCGAGCGATGGGTCGAGTGGTGATCACCACCGCCGGGGGCAGCGACACCCGGGCCTGAATACCCAGTCGCACGCTCGAACCGGCGCCGGGTAGCGTGATCTCGAAGAATTGGCTTCCCGTCCAGGGCGGCAAACCGCCGGCCACCGTGAGATGGCCGCCGGCATCTTGGATGGCGCGGATTTGATCGGGTTGAAGTGAAACGTCAACGTGCCACATTTCCTCGGCGGAGACCCGATCCTGTAGATAGCGTATCACGGCGGCGGCGACGGCCCGGCGCGCGCGGGTCATCGTGGCGGGGGTGACCGGCTGCTGAACGGTCGTCTCGACGGCGGAGCTACGGATGACGACCTGGCTGGCCCCGGAAATGTTGTGCTCAACCAGATTGATCCCCCGCAGCAACAGCAGGTCCTCGATCTGCCGGACGCGGAGGAAGGCCTGCTGTCCTGGAGGCGGGGAGGCAACCAGTTCAATGGCCGAGAGCTGCCGCAGTTGTTCGGAATCGGCGCCGGCGATCGTCGCCACATCGGCCAGCGTTACCGCCGGCCCTCCGGCGGTGACCTGCGACCGCAAGCGAATGTCGGCCGCGGTTGCATCGAACGCCGCGATATCGAGCGCCACGGTGGCGATCGCGAGAAGCGCCAGCAGGCAGACCGCGAGCGACCGCGGGTGCGATGTGCCGGATGGTCGTCGGTTACGGGAGTGTGCTTGCATGGTTGGTCTTAGTACCGTTTCAAGTTGACGATCTGTTGCATGATTTCATCCCCGGCTTTGACGGCCTGGGAATTGAGTTCAAAGGCCCGTTGCGTTTTGATCAGATCGATCAGTTCCGTAACCGGTTCGGTGTTGGAGGCTTCCAGGGCGTTTTGGCGCACCATACCCAGACCGTTTTGGCCCGGGTTGCCCAGGCTGGCGGTGCCCGAGGCGTCGGTTTCGGAATACAGGTTCTCGCCCAACTTCAGCAGCCCTTCGGGGTTGATGAAGTAGGCCAGTTCGAGTTGCCCGACTTGGGTGAGGTTGGGCGAACCGGGCTGGCGCACGGAGACGATCCCCTCGGCACTGATCACAATGCCGTCGGCGTCCTCGGGGATCGTAATCGCCGGTTCGAGCAACCGGCCGATGTTGGCCGATCCCATGACCACGTCGCCGTTGGCGTTTTGCGAGAAATTCCCGGCGCGTGTATAGAGAATTTGTCCCGAGGACGGATCGTTCACTTGGAAAAACCCTTCTCCCTCGATGGCGACATCCAGTTCGCCGCTCGTTTGCTGGAAGGCACCCTGGTCGAAGTTGGTCTGGATGCTCGAGACACGGGTTCCCATGCCGACCGAGATACCGGTGGGCGTGTATTGTCCGGCCGTATCCTCGGCTCCGGGCAACATTTCGTGGCGGTAGAAGAGATCCTCGAAGTTGGCTCGCCCGCGTTTGAAGCCGGTCGTTTCGATGTTCGCCAGGTTGTTGGCGATCACGTCCAGCTTGGTTTCCATGGCGGACATTCCGGTGGCCGCACTGTAAAGCGCTTGAACGGTCATGGCTTAGAGATCTCCTTACCTCAAAACACGAGTGGTCAGGCCGGAGAGCATTTCGTCCTGGGCACGGATCATGTTGACGTTGGCCTCGAATGCTCGCGAGGCCTGGATCATTTCCAGCATCTCGGTCGTCGGCCGGACCCCGGACATTTCCAGGTGGCGATGAAGGGTTCGCCGCTGGTTGGCGGGTAAGGCCGGCGGCTCGGCCAGCGGCTTGAAGAGATTCTCGCCCACCTTGACCAGATCGCCCAGCGACTCCGGCTGCACCAGTGCCAGGGGTTGGTTGACGCCGCCTTGCCGAATAACGCCCGTATGGGAAACGTCCCAGGGAATCTGGTTGGCGATGGAGATCGGACTGCCGCTCTCGTTGAGCACGGAGTATCCTTGTTGCGTGACCAGATTCCCGCTGGCGGTGATGTGAAAATTGCCGGCGCGGGTGAGAAAGATGTCCTCTCCCTTCTGAACCTGGAAGAAGCCGTCTCCTTCGATGGCGACGTCGGTGGGGATGTTGGTGCGGCGGATCGGACCGGACGAGAAATCCGTTCGGGTTTCCTGAACCTGCACGCCGCCGCCGACGTCGTTGATCGATCCGGAACCCGAAAAATCGAGCCCCGCTTCCGTCTCTTCCGCGTAACGGGCCTGAAAGATGGCCAGATCGCGTTTGAATCCGACCGTATCAACGTTGGCCAGATTATTGGTAATGACTTCCATGCGCGTGGCTTGCGCTTGGGCCCCGTCGGCCGAGAGATAAATGCCGTATGGCATGACAGCCTCGCCGGAATAGCGGTCGATTGGTGGATACGCGATGTGAACGACGCCGTGAACGAAACGACGCCGTGCCCCACCGGATAGCAATCGACGTGCCAAAAGAACCGCTCGACCCGCCAGCATTCCTTGGCGAGACACCTAAGAGCTTTGCTGACAAGGATTAGCGTCACATGACGGATCGGTCATGGCCGCCTGGATGAGGGGCACCAGCCGACGAGTCGCCGATCGCCAAGCGCAATTTCTGCCGCCGCGCCTGGCAGAACCCGCCGATGCGTGGGGACGGGTTGCCATGGTAACCCGAAGCGTCAGCGAGGGCGGAAAAGACTGCCTCGCAGACGCTTCGGGTTTCGATACGGGACCGATCAGGGAGAATCGGCCGCCGGAGCTTCCGACTCGATCGCGGCCGACGCCCCTTCCAGTTGGTGGGCCCCTGCTAGTTGGTGGGGAGGAACGACCACGCCGCAACTGACGATGAACTGGAATGCTTCATCGATCGTCACGTCCAGATCGATCACTTCGCTTTTCCGCACGGTGATGGTGAAGCCGGTCATCGGCATCGGCGAGGTACACATTAGTACGGACAGCACCGGCTCCCCTGCTACCTTGGCGATGTCCTGAAGACTTTCGCCGGTCACGAAACCGAGCGACCAAATGCCCTGGCGAGGGTATTGAACGGCCACGACGCGCGTGTACTCGATCTCCGACTCGCTAAACATGAAGTCGCTGACCTGCTTGACCGACGAGTAGACCTGTCGGACCACCGGCAATTGAAGGATTCCGCGCTCGAAAACGGTCCAGAACGTCCGGCCGATTCGGGCGGCCATGAATTTGCCCAGGAGGTACAAGATCAGCGTGAACAGAGCCAGGAAACATGGAACCACGCGGTACGGATTCAGGTAGCGGAGTTCAATGTACCGGCGATAGACACCCTTGGCCGTTTCGGGGATCGGCTCGTCGCCCGCGTTGTCGCGTACTTCGTCGACGATTTCCTTCTTGATAAACTCCTCGCTCTCCAAGCGGCGGTATTGCACCCCATCGTCGTCATCTTTGTCTGTCCCGACGCGCCCGCCGCTCTCAGGCAACAATGTTAGATCTTCTTCCTCACGAACATAAGAGTCGACCGGGTCTTGCCATACGATCATTTCGCGGAGGCCGTTGGTCACCGGCGTGAGCACGTAGTCCTGAATCGTATTGCCCACCCAAAGAAAAATGACAATGGTCATCAGCGGTGGTATGAGAACCCCCAATCCACGGAGAACCGCGGTGCGGATTGGGCGCATTGCCGAATTATCGTTCTTGCCGTTACGCCGGCCGTTCTTAGCCATCTTGGCCTGCCTGTCCTTGCTGAAAAGTTGTGGAAATGGGTGCTACCGATCGTTGCTCCCGATGGCTCGGGCGACCACGATGGCCGCCACGTCCTGGGCCCCGGCTTCTTTGAGCATCTTGGCTGCCTCGCTGCAAGTGGCTCCGGTGGTCAGGATGTCGTCGACCAAGGCCACGCGAGCACCACGTATATCGTAGCCCCTTCGAACGCGAAAGGAACCGCGCACGTTGCGAAATCGCGAGTTCGGCGATAAGTCTTTCTGTGGTAACGTGTTGCGGGAGCGCGCCAGAACCCGCCGAGCCACTCGAACTTGCAGGGCACGGCCCAAATGTTCGGCCACGACCTCGGCACTGTTGGTACGCCGCGCCAGCCGCCGCATCCAATGCATGGGAATCGGCACCAGCAGATCGGGAGCAAACTGCTGGATTTGTTCCCTCCGCTGGGTGGATAGCAGTTGGGCCATCGAGGCCGCGACGGACTCGCCCTCGGGCCGTTTCATCCGCAGCACATTCTGGCGAAGATCCTCCTCGTAGTCGCCCAGCGAGGTAACCCGATCGAACCACAACCGATGCCGGCGGCACAGGGGGCAATCTGCCGCCGAAGGGGCCGTCTCGACCGTCTCGCTTTCTGCCGGACTGAATCTCGAAAGGTTGGCCCCGCAGCGCCCACACGTCTTGCGCCCGGCGGGAGCGCACCGCCGGCAGCAATCGACACACAATTGCGCTCCCCCTGGATCCGCCTCAAGCTCGACCCCACAACAGGTGCATCGCGGCGGAAAGAGCAAGTTCAGGCCACCGCGCCAGCATACCACGACAAACCGCCGTAACCCCTTGTCGAGGCGGGCCAATCGCTGCTCGGGACGGGGAGATCCGTCGAAGGTTGCCACCATGAGTACGCAGGTGCGGGTGAGAAAGATCGGTTGCCTCGCTGTTCGCCGATGGATGAATCATAACAGGTTCCACCGCCGGAAGTGAGCGGTGGCCGGCAGAAAGTAGTTCATGCACGGGGATCCCGCCTAATGGGGGGGTTCTGGGCCGTTGGTTCCGTGGAGTTTTTGAGGCTCAGAATAATGCGTGTCCTTTTTGTCTTTTTGTCTTTCTGACTTGCTTCGGTTGCCCAGCGTCCGAACCTGCCTTTCCTTGCTCCAGGACAGCCTACTCGTCTGGCGGTGTGGGTCTGCTATACTAGTCCACGTATCACCTTCCATCTTTTGAGGACGTGAACATGGACAATTCCGGCCTGCCGAAAGGGCGACCAAGCCACGGCAGGAGAGAAAAAAGGAGGTAATTCAGTGAGACCGAGTATTCCGCTTTCATGTTTCTTTTTGATCGGTATCGTCGGCGCCATCACCGCCCCTGATACTCTTGCCCGGACTTCCCGGAAGCTCATTCTTGAAGAAGCGGAGTCACGACTGCGTGCGATCCACGATCGAGGGGAGTTCCGCGCCAGGAGATTTCATGCGGACTGGCTTCCCGATAGCTCGGGCTACACGGTCTGGGAGCAGGTTCCCGAATCGCACGAGCGGGCGATGGTTCGCTATGAGGCCGCCAACGGCAAACGCACCGTGTTGAACTCGCATCGGAGCCAGCGTGGCGGCAGACCCGGCAACGTCTCCCCGGACGGCAAGCGCGTTCTCTTCTCCGAACGAGGGAATCTGTACGTGCGCGATTCGAGCAGCGGTCGAAGGATTCCTCTTACGAAGCATGCGGTCAACGATACGGTTTTCAACAGCCAGGCAGTATGGAGCCCCGATGGAAGAAGCATAGCCTTCGTGCAATCGGACGATTCCCGAGTGAAGCTCAGGTCGGTCCTGGTTCCAAGCGACCCGTCATATCCGCAAGTAAGAGAGGTCCGATTTGCCAGGGTGGGCGAGGCCATACCGTCGTTGCGCGTTGGTGTTGTTGACGCCCAGGGAAAGGAAACACGCTGGCTCTCCATTCCCGTGCCGGCGGAAGGTTTCTATTTAGGGCAGGTCGACTGGGCCGGCAACTCGCATGAACTGTTGATCGAAAAACTGAGCCGATTCCGAAACGAGCGTGAGTTTCTCCTTGCCGACGTCCGCACGGGCGCCATTCGGCGCATCTTCCACGAATCCGACCCGGCCTGGGTTGTCGCCAGCTACCGCAAGAACGCCGGGCTGACGTGGATTCGCGACGGACAGGCATTCATTGTCCTGAGTGAAAAGGACGGTTGGCGGCACGCCTATGTCTACTCGCGCGACGGCAAGGAACTGGCGCTCTTGACCGCCGGCAAATACGATATTATCGAACGTGCCATGGTCGACGAGCCGGGCGGTTGGTTTTTCTACTACGCGTCGCCTGACAATGCGACCGAAAAGTACCTCTACCGTGTACGCCTGGACGGAACCGGAGAGCCCGAGCGAGTCACGCCGCCGGACCAGCCCGGCACCCATGACTATCACTTCTCTCCGAACGCGGAGTGGGCATTTCGTACTTACTCGACTTTCGACACTCCGCCCGTCACCGAACTTGTGGAACTAGCCGAGCACCGGGTCGTACGAGTGCTCGAAGACAATAGGCAACTGCGAAAGAAGATGGAATCGGTGATCTCACAACCGACGGAGTTCCTCCAAATCGAAATTGATGACGGCGTCGTCATGGACGCCTGGATGATCAAACCCAAGGACTTCGATTCCTCGAAAAAATACCCCGTCTTTGTCTACGTCTACGGAGAGCCGCACGCACAGACCGTGCTGGACGCTTGGGGAAAAGTCCATGCCGACTACCATCGCATGATCGCCGACCTCGGCTATCTGGTCGTGTCCATTGACAACCGGGGCACGCCGGCCCCCAAAGGGGCCGCGTGGCGGCGCGCCAGTTTCCCCAGCCTCGGTCCGCTTTCCACCGAGGAGCAGGCGGCGGGCGTTAAAGAGCTCGCCCGTACCCGCCCGTACGTCGACCTCTCCCGGGTGGGTGTTTGGGGATGGAGCGGCGGCGGGTCGAACACCCTTAACGCGATGTTTCGCAAGCCCGAACTCTTCCATGTGGGGATCGCCGTTGCGCCCAAACCGCAGCCCCATCTCTACAATGCCAGTTTTCAGGAAATCTACATGGAGACCCGCGAGACGAATCCGGATGGGTACCGCCGCTCCGCGCCAATCCACTTCGCCGAAGGCCTGCAAGGAGACCTGCTGATCGTTCACGGTACGGGCGAGACCAACACCCATCTCCAGATCACCGAAGGGCTGGTGGATCGCCTGATCGAACTCGGAAAGCAGTTCGACTACATGGCGTATCCCAATCGTGATCACGGGCTCCGGGAAGGTCGCGGCACGGCGGTCCACCTGCGAATGCTCATGACGCGGTATCTCACCGAACACCTGCCGCCCGGTCCCCGGTAATGGCCTCCGGGTGACCGGGCTCGGAAAGAGGTAACCGTCGTAGAATAATAAGTTAGGCGCCTGACTCAAACGAACGCGAGAGGGGGACTGTAACACCGATGTCCAAGGACGACTTCCACGGAGTTGAAGAAAAGATGACAGACACATCGCCGGCCTCGAAACGAAAAATCGCGCCACTTCTGTTTCGATTCATGGTGCTCGCTTTGATCGTCGTTGCTACGCCGAGTGTCGCTCATGCTGATCAGTTCACCCAAATGGGGCTTGATCGTCTCGCTGAATCGGTCGGCTACTTGGCTGCGGCTATCGCGTTCGCCGGGATCGTAATTGCAGTGGCAGTATTCCTGGCTCTCAAGTCGCGACGTCAAGACTAGCTGGTGCTGCGCGAACGTCCGCCTCCGCCACCTAGCCAGGCGTTCGAGCGGACTGCGAATACGCGCACTCGGACATGGCGGGCCGACCCCGCAGCCGCTCAACTTGGTCGTTACGGCGCGGCCCATCCGATCTACTCATACCTTTCGTGACACGCCTCGCAAAACCACCCTGCGAGAAACACTCCATTGGGAGGCGGCTTGGTCCGGCCCGTCGCCCGGTCGCGGGCAATCTGGCACGTAAGCGTCCAGGCGAGAAGACTTGATTACGCCTGTCCGTTTCTTTGTCGGCGCGTCTTTGCCACGGGGGCTGGAAAGCACGCTTCGGCCCCCCGGACGACCAAAGAAACAGAAAAACGGTTCCCTGCCACTTTGAAGTCTACGGAACCGCCTTCGCCGGCTTGGGCCAATTCAAATGCCGGTGGAGAAAATCGAATGTGCCGCGGCCGTTGATCGTGTGCGGGCCGACGAACCACTCCAGAGTACATCGGTCGCCGATCCCCAGCTTGGCCGCGTACAGATGACGCACTTTGGCAAACTCGTAGGCGACCGTTTCGTCGGGTGCCACGCCGTCGAAGTGGCCCCGTTCGACCATGAACGGGCGCGGCGCGATCAGGGCGGCCATCTCGGCGTAGTTGAACGTGTTGCCCAGATCGAACTCGAAAATCTCGTACTCGCCCGTCCATACGTAGCTGTAGCGAGCGCGGGTCGAGACGTTCTTCCACACCCATTCGTTGAAATCGGCCGAGCAGATCGACAGGCAGTAGTCGGTTACCAGCGGCGGCACTCGCATGGCCGTCTTGCCGCCGTAGGAAAGGCCGTAAAAGGCGATCCGCCGGGGATCGACTTGCGGTAGGGTCTGGAGCCAATCGACGATTTGCTGGTGTTGTGGCACGATGACCGAGAAGAGTGTTTTGCCCAGCGGATTCGCCTTGCGCTGGAGCGTGCGAAAACGATCCTTGAAAATGTACAGGTTTTGTGGTGCGAACGTGATGAACCCTCGCTCGGCCAGCTTGGCGGCGAAGTCGTGATACGCCCGATGATCGCCGGAGACGATGTCCTGCGGCCGGCCTTCCAGCCCGTGCTGGCATACGACCACGGGCCGCTTCTCGCCCGGCTTGATGTCCTTGGGCATCAGCAGAATGCCGTAAGCGATCACCTCGGGCATGACGTCCAGCACGACCTCGTAGCCGGTCCACCCGGGTTCGTCGTACGCCTTGCGGGTGCGTGCCGCCGGCTTCGAGAGCGGGTCGTCGAACCGGCCGATGACCTCGTCGCGAAAATAATCGCGGTACGGTTCGATTGTTTCTCGGTACTTCTCCAGCGACGACGTATCCAGCTTGGCCATGAACTCTTTCCGCACGGCGGCGCTTTCAGCGAGCAGCCATTGCGTGTGGCGATCGATCTCGTGCATCTGCCGCTTCTGGCGGGCCGGCGCATCGGGTAACTCGCCGGTGGATGTCGGTTTGGCGGAAGACGCAGCGAGCGTGGCGCCGGGTGATAGTGTATCGAGAAACGCCTGCAATGCATCGGCCGATCCGAAAGGTCCCGTACCGTCGCCGCTGACGACGAGTTCCAGTCGGGCCGCCGGATCCAGCCCCTTGGCCAGTTGCCCCGCTCGTTCGATTTCCTTACGCACGGTCGCCAGATCCGGCGTGACCAGTCGCCCCGGTCCGCCACCGGTGCCCGGCGGCACGACCAACTCGACACCCCGGGCGGCTTCCACCACAAGCGACCGCGGGGCGATCATCGCGGCCAGCTCGGCGTCGCCGAATTGCTCCAGCAGGCCGAACACATTGCGGTAGATCGGTTCCCGCCAAATGTCTTGGCGCGAGTCGAAGTAGCCGCTGGTGCAAACGGCGTTGATCCGCGTGTCCAGGGCTCCCGCATAGAGGGCCAACATACCGCCCTCGCCCCAGCCGATCACGCCGATCCGCGGATCCCCTTTACCCGACTGCCCTTTGCCCGACTCACTGACGAACCAGTCGACGCCGGCCAAGACCTTCTGCACCTCATAGCCGATCAAGTGCCGGCCCATCTCGAATGCCGACCGATAGAGAAACTCGCGGTTTACGAGCTTGCGATGGGTCACCCCGCGATCGATCAGCACGGGCACCAGCACGCGGCAGCCGCTGGCGGCCAAATGCCGGGCGAATTGCGACTCGGGGGCCACGCCTTCGGCCAGCCCGCAGATCATCTCGGGCGTTTGATCGGCGTCGGGAATCGCCACCACTTCGGCAACCGGCGGCTTGCCCTCGGGCACAAGCAACAGCCCCTCGCCATACACGTCGCCGAAAGCGGGCCAGCGAACGGCAAACACCCTGTAACCGTTCCCCCGGCCGACCATCGCGGGCCGGGTCGTGGTGCCGGCCAGTTCGATGCCGTCGAAAGGCACCCGGGCATCGCGTACGCCCAGGATATGGGCCAGCCGCCGGCGATTCGGTTCGATCGAAGTGTTGTATGCGGCGGCCGACGACGTGTCGCGATGCCAATGTGTGGCCCGCCGATGGACCGACTGGTCCAGTTTATCCAGAAGAAACCGGTCGACTCCCTCGACCAGCGTCGAGGCAATGTCACCTTGGAGAGTCAAGGGTTTCGTGCCAGCCAGCGGCTCGGCATCTTGAGCGACCGCCAGCAGGGTAAGGACGCACAACGCCGCGAGATTCATTTCGGCGACTCCCATGTGGAAGGCGGAACAGCCAGCCAGTGCGACGAAAAACAAGGGCATTGGGTGGCTGGGGTCGAGTTGCGAGGAACGAGCGACGAGCCCCCAGTTGTAGGCGATCTGGGGGCTCCCCGCTCGTTCCTCGCAGTCCGACCCCAGCCACCCAAATGCGACAGTTACTCTTCGGTTGTCCCTAAGTCACCTTCCGCCGCTCGCCCTATCGCGGTTCGATCGGCCGCGTGGATCGCTCGATGCGCAATCCCGGCTCGGGCCCGGGCTCGAGACGAATTCGCGGTTCAACCGGTACCGATCCCTCCTTCACGCCATCCGGCAATCGCGGTGGACGTATCTTCCGTGGCGGGCCAAACGGATCCTCGGGCACCGCTTCCATCTCGTCGATCTCTCGCGAATCCCTCGGGGACTCCTTCTCGTCCCTGAGCATTCTTTCGCGCATCATTTCCTCTTGCATCATCTCCCGTTGAAATTCCGCCTCCATGCGGGCAGACGACCGGGCGGTGAACAACATCGCCGGCAGGGCAAGCGTCGTCATGCCCGCCCCGGTTCCGCCTAGCGGGATCGTGCTGTGGCTTTCGATCAGCACGCCCTCGTCGGTGCGGGTCACGCTGCAAACACTCGGGCGCAAATGCGGAGTGATTGCGCCGGCCGAAGGCAGGATCGAGATGTCGACGTCGAACCCTTCTCGCTGGAGTTCGCCGCAGGCGACCTGGAGCGCCATCTGCACGATCGGATACGCCATGCGGAAGAGTTTCGGCGTATCGGCGTACGCCACCACCAGCGGCTGTTGGGGGCCGGCAAACAGAGCGGCCACTTCCGGTACGTCGACCAGCGACTCGCCCGAGTTGCCCGCCGCGCGACGCGACAGATAGGCTTTCACGTTCTGCGGGAAGGTGGCCACGATCAGCGAGTCGTCGGTAATGCACCAGGCGGGCGCGATGGGGAATGATTCGCCGATGACGTTGAGGAAGTAGACCGTCTCGCCCAGGTAGCTGAACTCCTCGACGGTGGCTCCGCGGCGGCGATAGCTGGGCACGTCGTCCGGCAGCTTCATCTCCTGGCCGATCAGACGAATGATCCGCTCGTTGACGGTGGCCAACTGGTCGCGGTCGCGGACGTCGACCACCCCGGTCAGTCCGGTGAAGATCAGGCCCCCTTCGCTGGGCGCGTTGTACACGCGCCAGGTGTCGCCGAGCGATTGGAAAAGGTCTTCCTGGAAACGGAATCCCAGTGCCCGCTCGACCTGACTCATTTCACGAGTCATTTCCTCGCGGGCGCGGGGTTCGATCTCGCCGACGACCTTGGCAAACTCCTCGAACGCTTTGGCCAGATCGAACTGCACGGCCAGGGCCAGCGTGGCGTCGGCCGGAATGACAGTCAGGTCGTCCCCCGAAAGCGGTTTGCCGGCAAACGGCGACAGCACCCCGGTCAACTCGCCGTCGACCGCGATCAAACACTTCGACACGCAATCCGTCTCGCCGAATCCGAAGGCGCTGGTGATCGACTCGACCCGGTCCACGCCCAGGGCCTTGAGAACGCCCATCACCTCCGGGCCGCCCAAGGGCGCGTAGGTGCGGATGATGCGGCCCGTGTTGACGTACATCACGCTGGCCCGCCGTCCGACGGGGAGCTGACGGTCGATGTCGGCCAGCCACTCGGGCACTTCAGTCGTGCCGCGTTTGAGGATCGCATCGGCGGCACCGGCACCGGCGCCGATGACCAGGTAGCCGGAAACGACGTTCCACTCGATCGGCGGTGCGTCGGGCGGCATGGGCAGCGAGTACCACGTGGCGCCTCGCCCTTCGTTCTGGCGAACCTCCGGGCCGAAGACCATCGTCTGGAATTTCTCCAGCGTCTTCTTCACTTCGTCGGCCCGATCTCCCAAGTTGACCACGGCGCCGGCTTGGACGGTGGGGCCTTGCAGCGTGATCTGGACGTCGGAGACGAAGATCGCCGCGGGTCGGGTGAGGATCGTCATGATCACGGTTTTGGCGTCCTCGACGAGTTGGGCCGACTCGGGGTCGTTGCCCGCCTCGCGCTGGATCGACTCGACGATGCGACGCTCCAGTTCGGCGACGAAATACCGGATTTCCGGTTCGGCCAGAAGCTGCTCGGCCTGATTGCTGCTCGCGGGGTCGGCGGTTGCCGTGCCGGCCCAACTCAGATAAAAGAGGCAATCGTCCGGGGCGACGCGGCTGATCTTCGGATCCGGCGGCAGCGGCGGCAAACCCAGCGGCAGTCCGCCTCCCCCGCCCATCAACATGATGAGTGAAATCGTTCCCAACGCGATGAAAGACATAATCGGGCTCCTTCTCTGGTAACGTGCGGCGTAGGCCGAAAAGACAATCCGGCGCCTGCCATGATAGAGCCAACCACCCGGGTAGGTAAACCACCCGAGGGAAAATTTTGGCCCATTTGGCGATTTCCGGGAGGGTTCACCCGGCCGTTGAAAAAGCAAC
>CAYUIQ010000028.1:0-49450 GCA_964444795.1 uncultured Planctomycetaceae bacterium | reverse complement strand
GACATGCCGTCGAAACGGGGCGCCCAGGGGACTCGCGTTTGCGAGAGCCGCTGGCCGGTCGGCGGGTCGATCGCCAGCAACACGCCGCCTTGCCGACCCTCCAAAGCGCCCAGCGGATCGTCCGGCTTCAAGACGTCGGGTGGGCCGGCCGCGAAGAGCGTGTCGCTTGTCAATGCCATGGCTTCGATGCGGACCGGAAGGTACTGTTGCCACACCGTCGGCTCTCCGCGCGTGAAGCCGGATCCCTTGTCCGTCTCGATCGTGAAATTGTCGTGCCGATTGGTGATCGAGTGGCCGTCGTACTTGTACGGCTTCATCAACGTGTCGGGCAGCCACCGGATCGGATCCGGCGCATCGGGATCGCCCACGAGGAACGGCCGGGTGGTGTTCTTGTCGCAGAAGAGAAGGTAACCGGTCGTCTGGGGAAAGAACAGCGGGCTATGGATATTCCGCTCGACGAACCATTTCGTTGCCCAGGTCTTCTCCGCGTCGAAGACCAGCAAGTTGCCCGACTTGGGCGCCATCAAGAGAAAGTAGAAGCCGGGCCAGCGATTCCCGTAACTCCAGAAGATACGGTTGAAGCCGGTGTCGTCGAGCATGCCGCCGGTGGCCATGAGATGGTCCTCGCCGAGGTAGCGGTCGCCGTAGCGCGTATTCCACTTGGTCTCGATGCGGTTCAACTCCGCGTCGAACATCTCCTGGGTACAGAAGACGTGCTTGCCGTCGGTGGTCAGCACGTCGATGTTCGACCCGTCCATGGCGAAGTGCTCGCCGATATCCTTCGAGAGATCGGGCCGCGGTTGTTCGACGTGCGTGTAATGGACGACGTTGCCCGATTGCGGTTCGAGGGCATAGAGATGAGCCCCGCCGTCGACGAGCGTCGAGCGTCCCGCCGCAACGTACGCCAGCGAGTTCATCACCAGCACCGTTCCATGCACGGGCCAGGGGGATTCGACTTGCCCAAAAGCAACGATCCGCCGGTCGTTCGGTGCGGCCAGAAATCGCCAGACCAACTCGCCGCTTGATGCGTCCAGACAGTAGACACTCCCGTCCTTGGCGCCAAACAGCAGCAAACCCGAATGATACGTGGGCGATGAATCGATGCGTCCGCCGGCGACAAATTTCCAAAGCTGCTCGCCGGTGCCCGTATCGAGGGCGTAAACCGTCTGGCGATCGACCGCGGCGACGAAGACTTTGCCTGCCGCGATGGTTGGCTGCGTGAGCTTGTCCCCCAGCGAGATCTCCCACTGTTTGTGCAACTCGCGCGAGACTTTCGCCTGCCGGTTCGAGCCGCTGCGTTTGGCGTCGGCTCGGTAAGTCGGCCAATCGGCCGCAGCCGCCGGCGCGGCGAGCGGGCTTCCGTATGCGGGGCCTCGCAGGAGACGCCCCGGCCAGCGCGGGTCGAGCATGGCGGTCGTGTCGGCACCGCTGGTTGCCGCCAGACCGTCTATCTTCGCGCCCATATAGCAGAAACACTGGTCGGGCGGCGTGTAGAGCAGCCCGTTGCAGGGTAGTATGCCGTAGCTGCAGGAGCCGCGCAGCCAGTCGTGACGCATGTGGTCGTTGCCCTGGAGGTCAAGGAATTCGGCGCCGCGTTTGGGATAGATGATGAACCGGTCGGTAGCCTTGCTTCGATAGCAGCGTAGATGATGGCCGGGCGACACGGCGTTGGCTATTTCGATGGTCCGGCGCAGCTCGCCGGTTCGGAAGTCGTGGCCGAAGAGCCGGGCGCCCGCCTGTCGCGAGAGGGTGGGCCAGTGCTCCTGGCGCTGTTCGAGGATTCCGCTGGTCAGTTGAACACGCCAGACCAAGTCGCCGATCACAAGCAGATCGCGGCCCGTGCCGGAACCTTTCCAGAGGTGTTTCCCGTCGGCTAGCGAGAAGGCGTTGGCGCCGCCTTTGCCGCTGGTCAACACAACGTCCTTGTGGATCACGACAATGCCGCTGCCCGGAGTCTCGGCTTGCCAACGCAATTGGCCACCTTGCCGATCGTAGCAGAGCAGGGTCGGGCCGCGCTGGAAGACGACTGCGTCGCCGCCGGCGGCCAAGCTCAGCCGATTGATGCTGCCGACGTCCCGCGACCATCGGGTCTTGCCGGTCGTGGCGTCGAGAGCCATCAGCCTTGTCGAGACTCTCTCGCCGCGACGCGTTGCCTCGTCGGCTTGGGAAGGTCGAACCCGGGCAAGAACCGTGTCGTCGGCGACAATGATCTCCTGGGTGCCTTCCGTACCCTGGCACTGTGTGATCACGTTGCCGGTTGCGGCGTCGAGGATGTTGATCGGCGCGTCGTGGAACCCCAGCGTGACGTAGACGCGGTCGGCCACGGCAACCAGGCGCCGCGGCACTTCGGCCGGAAATCGACCGCGCTGGCCGCGAAGCGTGCGCCAGTCGGCCGTTCGGATGTCCGGTTTCCACTCCTGCCAACCCCACGGCTTCAGCGGCCGTTTCCAGAGGAGCACGCCGTTGAAGGCGTCCCGGGCAATCAGTACCCAACGGGCGGGAAATCGCTGGTCGGTGATTCCGATTGGCCCTTCATCGAGAATATAGAAGAGGCGTCCGTCGGCCGAGACCATCGCCGGCAGGCTGGAGTCGATTTCGTGACTGCGGCAGTACTTCGGTTCGACGATCCACTGCAATGACGTGGCGGGCGCCACTCGCTGGTCCGCCGCCACGGCGTTGCCTGTCGCGCTGTGCAGAAAATGGGTCCAGTGATCCATCTCCTCGGGCCACGGTTTCCTGGCGATCCGCAACTCTGCCGCCGGCCCTTCCCGGGAGCAAAACACACCGCCGGGAGCCAACACGCGCATGATCTCTTCACGCGAAACACCTGTGCCATCGCGATCCGCATTCGTTTCGTGCGAGACGATGAGGTTGACCAGATGGTCGGCGTAAGGCAGCTTCTTGCCGTCGAACCCGTCGACGGACACCTTGCCGCAAAGGCCGAGCCCGTGGATGTGTTCCCGGGCCCCGGCGATTTGGACGGGGTCGGATTCCAGGCCGTGGACCACGGACCCGTTGCCCGCGTAGAGTGCCGCGGTCAGACGTCCGTCGCCGCAACCGAGGTGGACGATCAATCCGCCCGTGTAGTCCGCGCCGGCCAGAATCCTCTTCGCTTCCGCCGCATCCGGAGGATCGACTCGGGGTGCGCCGGCAGCCAGCGATGCCGAGACGGCCAGGAAAGCCAACAACGCAACCACCACCCATTGCGGTCGTCGTCTCAACACGATTCTCATTCGCACGGCGTCACCTCACTTTGTGTCCCTGGTATGGTGAATCCAAACAGTATACCCGATCCGTCCCGGTCATGGCAGGACGTCGATCGCCACGTTCTGCTTCGCCAGGCTGGCCCGCAATTGGGCGATGTCGACCTGTCGGGCGGAGATGCCGTGTTGGACGGCCAGGGCCGCGGCGTTTCCGGCCGCCTGCCCCAGGGTCATCATCGTCCGGCAGAGCCGGCACGACGAGGCGGCGATGTGCGAGAAACTGGCCGCTCGGCTGGCAATCATCAGGTTCCGCATTCCGACGGGTAGGAGACAGCGGAAGGGCACGCCGTAGGGGCCGTTGGGCACCTCGTAAAGCCGCCCCTTGCGCCCGTGAATGTCGACCGCGTGATCGCTGATCGCGATGATGTCCTCGTGCTTCTGGTTCTTCACCCCTGCCTGGCAGTCCTGCTCGGTGAGCACGTACTCGCCCAAGATGCGGCGAGTTTCGCGGACGCCGATCCGTGGGGCGACGCCGGCGATCGCCCAGGTACCGTATCCCTTCCCCGCCACGAAACGGTTCCAGCGCGAACCGTCGTCGGCCGGTAGCCGCTGTAACCAGTAGAAGTGTTCCAGCACGCGGCGATAGCCCTCGTGCATCAGCCGGCTGTAGTCGTCCCGCAGCACGGCGTTGCCGTCGAGCATACCCACGGCGTTGAGCAGATGGTCGCCGTTGGGCAGCACCACGATATGAACCGGCTTGCGGCAGATTCCCTCGGGAATCTCTTTGGGTAGATAGGGTTTCTGCGGGGTGCCCGTGTCGGTAATGCGATAGCAGAGGGTCAGCCCGTTGAGCGACATCTCGGCCTTTTCCGGCGCGGTCGGTTCGTTGTAACGCGACTTCGGGTCCTCGCCCATGTGGAATTCGCAGCCGGCGTCGACACAGACGTCGCCGTCGGCCGTGCAGTCGATGAACGTATCCGCTTCGATCAACAGACGCTTGCCGGCGAACCACGCCTCGACCGCCGTAACGCGATCATTCTGCACACGGGCACGGAAGAAGGTTGTTCCCAGCAGGACCCGGCAGCGCCCGGTTGCCTCCAGGGCACAACGGGCGACGTAGTTCAGCGCCCGCGGCTCGAACGGCAAACCGCGACCGCCCCGTCGCGGCGAACCGCTCGCGTAGTCGGGATAGGTGACGCCCAGCGGGTCGGCCTTCATCATCTCGTACAGATCGCGGGGGATGCCGTCGGCCCCGGAAACCGGCTCCCAAGTATGCACCCAAGCGTTGGTCGATGTGCCGCCGAGGATCGACTCCTGCTCCAGCAGCACGACGTCGGCCCCGGCGCGAGCGGCCGCCAATGCGGCCCCGATCCCGCCGCTGCCGCCGCCGATCACGCAAACTTCCGTGCGCAGATGCTCCTGGGGTACGTCATCTGCCGCAGCTTGAGTGCCTTGGCCGAAACCCGGTCGGGCAATTCCCGCGGTCGCCCCGGTCACGAGGGCTCCCATCGCCGTTCGTCTGCTGATCTTCATGCGAGTGGCTCCTGCACGAGATGGTAACTGTACGGCTACTCCGCCCGCGTCAACATCATCAAGCGAAACTCCATCACCTGCCCACCGGGGATCTTGACTGCCCGTAAGGTCAACTCGCCGCGGCCTTTCTCCAGGCGAATCGTTCCCAGCTTCATCGTCTTGAAATCTTTCACGTACGATTCCCCTCGGGCCACGCGGTCGTGCTCGCCGCCGCGCAAGGGGGGATCGTGGGGTTCGGTGATCTGGCCGCGGAGGCGGGCGCTGTTGAAGCTCAGTTCCACGGTTGAGCCCACGTCGGCGGCCGCGCACGTGTAGTGCAGCTCGACTTCGTACTTGCCAGGCGCGAGCACCTCGGCGTTCCAGGTGATCTTGTCGTCGAGGCTGGTCCAATTACCGAAAAACGAACAGTTGGGGAAACGGTTCGAGCGGCGGATGTTGCCGCCGGCGATGCCGTCGCGGGCGGGGAGTTGCGTGTAGCGGTAATCGGGATGGCCGACGAGGAACGGACGGTCGGGCTTCTCACCGCCGGGGAGGACCTCCGCCTTGAAGCGAGCCGCCGCCTCGCGCATGCGAGTCGCAACTTTCGCCTGTTGGCTGGCGACATCCTTGTACTGGCCCGGGTCGGCGGTCATGTCGTAGAGCTTTCCCTGATGGTCGAGCCGGTACTGCTGTGTCCGCACACTCACCCGGCCGCGCCAAGACGAAAAGATCTCGCGATCGGGCCACTGGGGCTTGCCCAGCAGGAGCGGCTTGAGGCTCATGCCGTCCAGCGGCTTGGTGCCGGTCACTTCGACGCCCGCCAGATCGGCCAGCGTGGGCAGCAGGTCGATCGCGGCGGAGATCTGCGGGATCTTCTTTCCCGGCTGGATTTTCCCCGGCCAGCGAATCAGCAACGGCGAACGCACGCCGCCCTCATCGGTCGATCCCTTGCGGCCTTTCATCCCGCCGTTGAAGCGGTAGCCGTTGGGTCCGTTGTCGCAGAAGTAAATCACGATCGTATCGTCGGCGAGTCGGAGTTCGTCGAGTTTCTTGAGGATGCGACCGACGTTGAAGTCGATGTTCTCGCACATCGCCAGGGCCGCGCGCACATGGCCGATATTCTCGCGCTGGGGATCGCGGTTGTGCATCGACAGGTCTTTATCCTTGAACTTGTCCCACCATCGCTGGGGCACCTGCATCGGTGAATGGGGCGTGTTCAACGGCAGATAGGCGAAGAAAGGCCGATCCTTGTTCTTCTCGATGAAAGCCATCGCCCGGTTGGTGAAATCGTCGATCACGAACCCGTTTCCCCGGACGATCCGGCCGTTGTGCTCCAGCGGAGGACTGAAGTAGTCGCCCCAATGCCCGGAGCAGAACCCGTAGTATTCGTCGAACCCCCGGCCGTTGGGATGGTAGGGATACTGCATGCCGTTGTGCCATTTGCCGAACGCCGCGGTGGCGTAGCCAGCCGTCTTGAACACCTCGGCGATAGTCCGCTCGTCGAGATTCAGCCGCTCGCCGCCCGCCGACGTGCTGTAAACACCGCCGCGCGCGTGGTATCGGGCGGTGAGAAACTCGGCCCGGGTCGGCGAACAGACCGGACAAACGAAGAACCGATCGAAGCTCGCTCCGTCGCGGGCCAGCGAATCGACGGCAGGCGTGCTCAGGTTCGTGTTGCCGTTGAGACTCAAGTCGCCCCAGCCCTGATCGTCGGAGAGGATCACGACGATATTGGGTCCACGGGCAAGATCATTGCATTCGCCGTGCTTTTCAGTACCCAATGACAGGAAACCGGCAGAGATGGCAAGGATGAGTGGAGCCATCCGACGTGGCAAACGGCCTGGCAAATGAGACGGCGTAAGTTCAGTTCCAGCGGGATGATGCGGCATCTCGGTATCTCCTCGCGGTTTGGGACTTGCGGTGGTCCGACACAATCAAGCGCAACCTTCAGCCCAGTATCGGTGCTCGGCGGCGGCGGGTCAACGTGCCGGAGGTTTTCGCCCACCGGGGAGACCTGCTGATTCGAACCAAGCCGGGTCATGAGAATCCGCCCGGGCGTTTGACGTGGAGCCAGGGGGGGGATTAAGATGGCGTCCACTGCGAGCCTGGATCGCATTTCGGTTGACGCTTTACCTAGATCGTTGCTTCAGGAAAAGAAAATGGACTCTCAACGACTGACGCGTAGAGACTTGATGCGTTTGCTGACCGGCGCGGGAGTAGCCGCCGGACTCGGAGGCGCGGCGACCGCCCAGCAGGCGTGGGCCGATATCGCCTCCCGCAAGGACGCTCCCGTGGGCGTCCCGGTTGTGGGAACCGACCATCCGCCCACGACCGTGGTCGACGGCAAGGTGATCCAACCGCAACGACAACTGCCTTTGTTGCACACCACCGATGTGCTGGTCGTCGGTGGCGGGCCGGCCGGCGTGGTGGCGGCGTTGGCCGCCCGGCGGGCCGGTGTGAAGGTCACGCTGGTCGAGCGGTACGGCCATTTCGGCGGACTCTGGACCGGCGGGCTGGTGCTGCTGGTGCTGGGGCACATCGTCACCGGCGGTAAGCAGGTCTGCCAGGGCATCGGCGAAGAAATGATGCGGCGGTTGGAGCGGCTCGACCGCGGCATCGTCAACCGCCGCCCGGGCGCGAATCCCACCGTCGACGCCGAGGCGCTGAAATACGTCATGGTCGAGATGGTCATGGAGGCCGAACTCGACGTCTTTCTGCATTGCTGGGGTGTCGACACGATCATGGACGGCAACAAGGTATGCGGAGCCGTATTCGAGAGCAAGTCGGGGCGGCAGGCGATTTTGGCAAAAAACGTGGTCGACGCGACCGGCGACGGCGATGTCTTTGCGGCCGCCGGCGCTGCGCACGAACACCGCAAGTACCACGTCGGGCTCGTCTCTCGTATCGGCAACCTCGACAAGGTCGATCGGGCGGCGGCCGGCAATCACAAGCCAAAGAATCTGGGCGGCGCGACTCCCATCCCGGGGGTCCGTTGGGTCAATATGCACGGCCCCGACGCCGATGGACTCGACATCCGCGAACTGACACAAATCGAATTGAACGCCCGGCGCTTGATCTGGAAAAACGTCCAGCAGGTCCGCGCCACGCCGGGGTACGAACAGGTCTACCTGGTGGAGACCGCCCCGCAAGTGGGCGTGCGGATCACGCGAGTTCTTACCGGTTTGCACGCGCTCAAGATCGACGACGTTAAGACGGGGGCACGATTTCCAGACGTGGTGGCCGTCGGAGGTTCGTGGAACGGCGACCATCAAGAGTGGCAGATCCCTTACGGCGCGCTGATACCCAAACACGTCGACAACGTACTGGCGGCCGGACGGTGTGTCTCGGGGGACCGGCTGATGTCGGACCTGATCCGCGTCATTCCGAATTGCTTTGTCACCGGTCATGCCGCCGGTGCCGCCGCGGCCGTCGCCGCGCAGGACGGTTGCCTGGCCCGCGAGGTCGAGGTGCCGAAGGTACAGAAGCTCTTGCGGGAACAAGAGGCGTATTTGGGATAGGCCTAAACGACCATGGTTTGTATTCGCGAGTTCAAGGCCCATCTTCCTCCGCCGCGCACGATCGTGCGTTGTTGCTCGCTGGCGGCGGCGGTGGTGCTGGTGTTGGGGCTGCTGCCGTGGAAGGAGGCCGTCTTGGTCGTGCCCGCGGCGAGTCCGTATGTCGCGACGGCCACGACGATCGCCACCCGGTCTGTCGGCGCCGCTACGCTGATCGCCGCACCGATGTTGGTCCTCGTGCTCGTGCGACGCCGGTGGCTCTGTCGGTGGCTGTGCCCGGTGGGATTGATGACGGAGTGCGCGGGCCGGCTTTCGCCGGTCTCGGCTTCTCGATGCAAGCGGGTGCCGCCGCTCGGCAAGGGGATCGTGCTGCTTTCCATCGCCGCGGCCTGCTTTGGTTTCCCGCTTCTTCTATGGCTCGACCCGCTGACGCTGTTCAGCGCGGTTGTCGGTTTGGCGTGCGATCCGCTACCAACGGCCGGCTACGTGGCCGCCGGGGTGATGGGCGGGTTGCTCGTGCTGTCGTTTGCCTTGCCCGGGGCCTGGTGCCGAAGGGTATGCCCGCTGGGCGCGACTCAGGAACTGCTGGCTATACCGGCGCGAGTATTCTCTCGCAAGCGAATCGCGCCGGCGGAGCAGGGCAACGGTGACAGCCAACACCCGCAAGAAGTACCGCGACGTTCGCTGCTGGCAATGGCGGCGGGGGCCGTGTGCGCCGGATTGGGGGCGAGGTTCGGACTGGTTGGCCGCGCGCAAGGCCAGGGGCGGTCCTCGCCGGTATTACGTCCACCCGGGGCGGCGCCCGCGTGGCAGTTTCCGCAGCTTTGCCTGCGTTGTGGCAACTGTACTCGCGCCTGCCCGGCCGGTATCATTCACGTCGATTGGCAGTCGAAGACGATCGCCGACTGGCTGACGCCGGTCGTGTCGATCGAGAACGATTATTGTCGTGAAGACTGTTGCGATTGTATGCAAGTCTGCCCTTCCGGCGCGATCGTTCGGGGCGACTTGGCAGCGAAGCGGGAACACCCGATCGGCCTGGCGCACGTCGACTTGAACCGATGCCGCCTGGCCCTGAATCTTGATTGCCGCACGATGTGCCTGGAGGAATGTCCGTACGAGGCGCTCGTCTTGAGGGAATGGTCGTGGGAGGACGGCCTGGTCTATCCCGTGGTTCAGGTGGATAAGTGCCCCGGTTGCGGGGCTTGCGTGCTCGCTTGTTCGCCGATGGACGCGATTACGATTCTTCCGCACGGTGTATCGCCCTCCGCGGTCGTCGATTCCCAGCCGCACGAAGAGAAGCTCGAAACAGAAGATGGCGAGGGCGACTCGTTCGACGATTGGATGTCGGACGACGTTGGCTCTCAGGGATGAAAGGGGATTTGAAAATGAGACCCCGTCACGTATGCCTCGGGACGCAAGTTTGTCAGGCATCGTCAGCCCCGGTCATCCGGTGGCGTCGGAATTGGGCCGGGGTGATGCGCTCGAAACGCTCGAAAGTCTTGCGCATCTGGCGGGTTTCGCTGAAACCGCACTTCCGGGCAATCGCACCCAGAGGCAATTTCCGCCCGGCGGCAATTCCGAAAACGGCCCTGCCACTTCCCAAAACGGCGCTTGACAGCACTTCCGGCGGGTCCGAGAATGGATACACATGCCGCACTCCCCCCTTGCCGTGCCGTGCGCAAGTCCTCTACTATCGGGGCGCGTAACCTGATTTCTTGTTGGAGAGAATCCATGATGTACCGTACCGCGCTGGCCTTCGTCGTAGGTTTGTCGATGGTCGAGTTGTGTTCCGCCGCCGAGCAATACGACGGCCTGCCATTGATCTTTGCCGACGACTTCGAGCAAGGGGCCGATCATTGGCGGCCCACCGACCCCAGGGCGTGGAAGATCACCGAGATGGAGGGCCGGGGCAAAATTTACGACCAGCACGGGCAAAGCGACTACAAGCCGCCACACCGCAGCCCAACCAATCTGTCGCTGCTTGGGGATATTGTCGTCGGCGACTTCGTGCTGCTGGTCAAGGCACGCAGCACGGCCTTCAAGGCGGGGGCGCATCGCGACTGCTGCATTTTCTTCGGCTATCAGGACGACGAGCATTTTTACTATGCGCATCAGGGACTGGTGCGCGATGCCATCTCGAATCAACTGCTCAAGGTGGACAAGGGCCCGCGCAAACCCATCGGCCGGACCAATGCGGGCTCGCCCTGGGGCGACGACGGCTGGCACCAGATCAAGCTGGTCCGCCGCGTGAAGGAGGGCACGATCGAACTCTATTTCGACGACATGGAGAAACCCGCCAAAACGGCCGTCGACAAGGACTTCGCCTGGGGCCGGATCGGCCTGGGCTGCTTCGGCGAGACCGTCCAGTGGGACGACGTGAAACTCTACGGCCAGAAGGTCAAGCCGCCCACGGAGTAGAAATATTCGGTTCCTTCCACGAGAAGCTCTGCTCACAAGATGGACAATCGCCTCGCCGACCCTACCCACACGAAAGAGATTGCCCATGAAGACCCATCCGGCTTTGCTTCTTGTTTGCTTGCTAAGTGTTTCCTCGACGGCCCGATCCGCCGGGCCCGACGTGGATGACGTCTTCTCCAAGCAGAAGATCGTCGAGGTGATGGGAAGGGTCCACGCCTACCAATTGGCGCATCCGTACACAAAACACGATCGAGACTGGATCCGCGCCACATACTACACCGGCGTGATGGGGCTGTACCGCGCCACGGGAGATCCGAAGATTCTCGCGCAGGCACGCGGTTGGGCCGAGAAACACCAGTGGGCCGAAGGAGGCGAACGGCATCTGGCCAACAAGAAGACCTGCGGGCAGACCTACCTGGAGCTTCACTTCATCGAACCGGAGTCGGCGAACATCGACAAGATCCGCGCCTATGTCGACTCGCGAATCGAGGCGGTCGAAGGCGGCCAGTCGGCGCGAAAATCGCGACACGGATGGTACTACTGCGACACGCTCTACGTCGGCCCGCCCACGATCGCCATGCTCGGCAAAGCCACCGGCCAGCAGAAGTATTTCGACCACCTGAACAAGGTGTATTGGGAGGTGACGGACCATCTGTTCGACGAGGAATACGGGTTGTTCTATCGTGACGAGACATACTTCAACGCCAAGACGGAAAACGGCAAGAAGGTCTTCTGGTCCCGTGGCAACGGCTGGGTGATCGGCGGAATTCCCCGAGTCTTGGAGTACCTCCCCCAAGACAACGAGCGCTACGACGACTACGTCAAGCTGCTGCGGACAATGGCCGCCGCCATTGCTCGGCAGCAGGGCGACGACGGCCTGTGGCGATCGAATCTCGATGATCCGGATCAGTATCCCAACCCCGAGACGAGCGGCACGGCTTTTTTCTGTTACGCGATGGCTTGGGGTATTAACAACGACGTGCTCGATCGCGACAAGTTTTTGCCCGTGGTGAGGAAGGCGTGGGAAGGACTGGTTCGCCACGTCCATCCGGACGGCAAGCTCGGTTTCGTGCAGCCCGTGGGCGCCGATCCCAGACCGGCAAGGAGCGAGCAGACCCATGAATACGCGATGGGCCTGTTCCTGCTGGCCGGCGAAGAAGTAATCAAGTTGGCGGAGTCCGGCCTGATCGGCGAGGAAACCCAGGGCGAACGCGGGACGGACCGTACGTCCGATAAGCCGGCTGCCACGAACGTAATCGAGATGCCGCTATCCGATCGTTTCAAGCGATTGGAGGCGCCCGGGACCGGTCGGACCGCGGTCCAACTCACGTCGGGCAAGGCGTTCTGCTATCCGCTCTACTACTTCATCCCAACGATCACCAAGGACGCGAAGTATTTGATCCACCACCGGGCGGGCGACGGAGAGGTGCAACTGCACCGGTTGAACTTGCGAAGCGGCGAGTCGGCGCAACTGACCCACGGCGACACGCCGCAGACCCGATGGAAGAACTGGTGCGTTGAGTCGGGGCGCGGTGTGTTGGATCATCGGAGCGTGTTGAACGTGGCCCGAGGCAAAATCGTCTATTTCACCGGCAAAGTCGGCAACGACGCGCGGATGGTCGACGTCGAGACCCTCGAAGACGAACTTCTCTTTACGCTGCCCGAGGATCGCGAGGCGGTGGGGCAAAACTGTACGTCGCCCGATGGCCAGTGGCTCGTCTACATCGACTCGCCACGGGGAAGCTTGTATCGTCGACCGGTCACCGGAGCCAAGGTCGTCGCCTACCATTTCGACACCCGCGAACAACGCGTGCTCTGCTCGATTGACTGCCACATCCATCATGTGCTGGCATACGACAACGAACACTTCATCTTCTGCCACCCACCCAACGGCTTGGGCATGATGATGACCGATCTGATCAGCGGCAAATGGGAGTATCTTCGGGCGGGCGATCCGGGCGTGTCGGTCCCGGCCGGCGACAACCAGACCGGCGGTCACGTCTGCCATTTCGTTGCCACCGAGCAGGGAATCTGTTACGAGGTGGTTCGAGGAAGACACGGGCAACGATCGGGACTGTACGACCCGCTGACTCGGCGACGGTTCGAGTTCTCGATCCCCGCTGCCTTTGGCTACACCCACACCGGTTGGGATCCGGCCGGCCGGTTTTGGTTCTGGGAAGACGCCTCGGGCGGCCATCGGCTGGTCGGCATGAAGCGACTTGACCGGCGGCAAGGCGGCGAGTTCGTCGACTTGACAGGCCCCTGGAGAACCTTCGGCAGCGGGCAGAAGTCCCACTTCCACCCGCAACTGACACCCGACCGCAAGTGGATCCTCTTCACCGGGGGTGACTCCGAAACCCAAACCAACCACATCTTTCTGCTCGACGTGGCCGACCTGAACGAAACCGAGGGAGTCTCTCGGGAGCTATTGAGCCCCACCGGTGAGCACGACGTGACGGGTGCGAAGCTGTCCAAGGAACTCACCGCCGGCGCGATTCCGGTCCAATCGGTCACGGCCAGCGAATCTCAGTCCCCAAACCGGGCGGAGAACACGATCGACCGCGATCTGTCGACTCTCTGGGCCGCCGAAGGCAACGGGCAGTGGATCCAACACGACCTCGGCCGGGTGACGCCGGTTGGGCGAATCTTCATTGCCTGGTACCAGGGCGACCGGCGCAAAGAGCGGTTCGAGATTGCCGTCTCCGACGACGCGGTGGACTGGAAAGTCATCTTCGACGGCAGTTCCAGCGGCACCACGTCGGGGCCCGAACCGTGCAAGGTATCGCCGTTTGCCGCCCGCTATGTCCGCGTCACCGGCCACGGCAACACGGCCAACGCGTGGAACAGCATGGAGGAGGTGTTGTTCTTGGGGGGCCCCAACTGAGTTTAGCCGTTATGGTAGGGAAGCCCCTTTTCGGAGGCCCGAGGGTTATCGCACGTCAATTCCAACCAGGAGATATATCATGAGCAATAGACTGACCAGACGCCGTTTCTGCCAAGTGGGCGCTGCTGCCGGTTTGACGGCGGTTGCCTCGCCTCTGCTGGTCCCCGCCAAGGTGTTTGGCGCCAACGATCGCGTCGTGCTGGGCTCGATTGGCGTGGGTAACCGGGGCCGCCAACTGATCGGGAGCTTCGGCAGCGGTGCCAGCATTGGAGCCGTCGCCGATGTCTATCTGCCCCGTGCCGAGGAAGTTGCCAAGTCGGTGGGTGCCCAGCATGTCTATCAGGACTACCGCAAGCTGCTGGAGCAGAACGACATCGACGCCGTGGTCATTGCCACGCCGCACCGCTGGCACGCGATCAACAGCATCCATGCCGCCCAGGCGGGCAAGGACATTTACTGCGAGAAGCCGCAGACCTATTCGATTCCCGAGGGGCGGCGAATCGTCCAGGCCGTGCGGAAGTACAAACGGGTTTTTCAGACCGGAACCCAACAGCGCTCCGGCGGCAACGAGTACACCGGTTGCATGCATGTGCGAAACGGCGCGTTGGGCAAGATCACCAAAGTCCTCGCGTCTAATTACCACAGCCCGATGACGCCCCGCTGGCCGAAGCAGGATATCCCGAAAGGGCTCGACTGGGACACGTGGTGTGGCCCGGCCGAGCCGCCGGAGTTCAATTTCGTCATCTGGGACAACCGCAGCAATCCGAGTTGGGTATCCATCGAGCCGTTTTCGGGCGGCGAGGTGACCGATTGGGGCGCGCATGGGCTCGACATGGCGCAGTGGGGACTCGGCATGGACACCAACGGGCCGGTCGAAGTCTGGACCGAGGGCGAGCCGTTTGAGGCAATGGTTAGCACACCCGAGGCACCCGGCGGACGACATCGTGGTCCGCGCTCGCCGGTCGTTAAGATGAAATATCCGGGCGACATTACTATGGAACTTTCCGGCGGCCCGAGCAATAGCGGCGTTCGCTTCATCGGCGAAAAGGGGACGATGGACGTTACCCGAGGCCGATACCGGGCCAGCGCACCCGAGCTGACCGCCAAGCCGCTTGCGGACATGAAGGTCCAGCTCTACCGCAGCACAAGCCACTCGGGCAACTGGATTCAGTGCATCAAAGATCGTCGCGACCCGGTCGCCCATGCCGAGGTCGGACACCGTTCGGTCACCATTTGCCATCTGATCAATATCGCCCGCTGGGTCAGCGAAGTCACCGGAGAAACCGGCCAGAAGCTCAAGTGGGACTCGCAAGCGGAGCGATTCACCAACAGCGAAGAAGCCAATAAGTTCCTGAACCGATCGTTCCGCAAGGGGTACGAACTGCCGACGGTCTAGTGTTGTATTAAGTTTGAGAATTGGGGTAGCTGGAGTCGAGATGCGAGGAACAAGCATCGAGCCCCCAAATGAAAATTCCTGGGGGCTCACCACTCGTTCCTCGTGGTTCGACCCCAGCCACCCAACCGCAAGGGCTAAAAACAACCTGGCGAGAGACGCCTACGACATTCGGGAGATTACGCGAATCCATGACAGAACGCCGCATTGCTTCCGCCGACCAGAGTAACAGGAGCCCCGTGCGAAGAGTTCCTTTGAGCGATCCCCAAGGGTTCGCGGAGGTTCAAGGGCTCCTGGAAGGCGCCTATCCCAAAGTGAGGATCGGCGTGGTCGAAGTCGACGGCGACACGACCCTGCGCGCGGATCACGGTGGGATGAGAGTCTTCTGGCTTTTTCAGGGGCGCGGCGAATTGTTTCTGCCGAAAGGCTATCGCACGCAAGAAGGCGGGGCCGAGCCGCTTCCCGCCGTCTACCAGTCCGACCAAATCGCCCCGGCCTTTGCCGAGACGCTTCAGCTATTGAAACGAGGAGTCGCTTCCCTTTCGCCCGAGGCATCGGGCCACGTGGGGGCGATTCTCAATCGCTGGCAGGGCGACGTTTTCACCGGCGACTTCGCCGTCGAACTCTGGAACCTGGAGCACGTCCCGCGGCCGTGGTCCAAGGATGAGCAAGTGGAGGCCGCTCTGGCCTCGCTGTTTGACGTCTATCGCCAAATCGGCTATTCGACCAAGGGGAACGATTCGTACGAGCCGATCATCGCAGGCGACCAGTTGATCGCTTGTGGCAAGGAGGAAATCCCGGTCCGCGGCCAGTTTCGCTGTCTGGCCATGGAGAAGACCGACCGGACTGAAAGCCACGTCTCCACCGTGCGACGTCTGGACCACCTGCTCGACACCGCGGGCGGATGCAGTTTCGATTTTGACCCCTACCGGCGACTGCCGCTCACCTGGTACATGGATCACCCGGGCCAGCAAGGCGATGGCGTGAACTTCGTCAACTCCCATGTGGTCAATATTCCGCAAGAGCTGTCGTCGACCCATTTTCATCCACACCGGTCGCAGGTCGGTGGTTTCGCCCAAACGGAAATGTATCTGGTCCTCGACCCGACATTGCACGGGCTTGACTCCAAGGGCAGAAAGCCGTCGATCCTCGTGTTTCCCGACTTGACGGACCTTGGCCGCTACGAGCAACATCCGCTGGAGCCGGGCGATCTGGTCTATATCCCGCCGGGTGTGGGGCACCGCGGACTCGACGTCTTCGTCAATGTGCTCACCGTCCCCGGATTCAAACCGCACAACGAGATCTACATCGATCAAGACATTCATGATCGCGCAGGCGACACGGCACCTTATAACGAGGATGGGTTCGCCAGAAAGAACTACGAGCGGCTTGAGGATTTGCTGTAACGGCATAACACGCCACCACGGGAGAAGTTGATCATGCAACATTCCGCACTCGGCCTGGCAGTAACATTCGCGCTGCTCGTATCGGGCGGCGATCGTGTCCGAGGCGACGGTACTTCAAACGAGCCGGCCGATCGGGTAACGATCGAACAAACCGACGATCGTTGTCGCGTACTCATCGGAGGCGAGTTGTTTACCGAGTACATCTTTGGGGGCTACGAGAAACCGATTCTCTATCCCGTCATCGGGCCGCACGGGATCGGCATGACCCGCAACTACCCGATGCGCAAGGACGTTGCCGGCGAAGCGACCGACCACCCGCATCACAAGTCCCTTTGGTTTTCTCATCAACCGATCAACGGCGTGAATTTCTGGACGTTGCACGGCAATTACGGCAAGTGTGTTCACGACAAGTTGCTCACGGTCCAGGGCGGCGGGAGTCGCGGCTTGATCCGTGCCGCCAGTCGATGGGTGACCAAAGACGGTGTGGTGATTTTCACCGATACGCGCACCTTGGCTTTCCAAAGCCTGGGTTCGGCGCGAGTGATCGACTGGGAAATCACGATCGAAGCGTCCCAAGGACCGGTCACGTTCGGCGACTGCAAGGAAGGCACGATGGCGATCCGCACCCATCCCAATCTCCGCCTGGAAAACGACCCGGGCCACGGCGTGACCACCGCGGGCGGCCAAGCGGTCAACAGCGAGGGAGTGCGCGGGCGGGATGTGTGGGGCAAGCGAGCCGACTGGATCGACTACTGGGGTACGATCGAGAACAAAGTGGTGGGCATCGCCATTTTCGACCATCCATCCAATCCCCGTCATCCCACGCATTGGATGGCCCGGCATTACGGCTACATTGGTGCCAATCCTTTCGCTCTCAATGCCTTTGAAGGCAAGCCGCGAGGAACGGGCGACATGACGATTCCCGCCGGAGAGAAAGTGACCTTCCGGTATCGTTTCCTGTTTCACGAAGGCGACCCTAAAGAGGCGCAAATCGCGCGGCATTATCGCGACTACGAGGAAGCCGGAGAGAGCGTGAAACCTTGATCGGTGATTGAAGTCTTGCCGGTGTTGAGAATTGAGATAGGACCCCACAATCAAGGAGCGACACCGTGACGTTGCGAGCGAAAGTCGTATTGGCAATTTTCGCAACGTTGTGTGCGCCGGCCATGCCGTTGTACGCGGCCGACACGCAGCCAAATATCCTCTATGTCGTCGCCGACGACCTCGGCTGGGCCGACGTGGGATTTCACGGCTCGAAGATCAAGACGCCGAATATCGACCAGCTCTGCGCCGAGGGCGTGGAGTTGACCCGGCATTACGTTCAGCCGATGTGTACGCCGACTCGCGTGGGCCTGCTCACCGGGCGATATCCCAGCCGATTTGGCGATCAGGCGATCAAGCCGTGCAACGAGCGCGTTTTACCTTTTGGAACCGAGACGCTGGCATCGGCCCTGGCAAGCTCCGGCTACGACACCGGATTGGCGGGCAAGTGGCACCTGGGCTCCCTGCCACGATGGGGACCCGGCCACTTTGGCTTCAGACATTCGTACGGTTCACTGGCCGGCGGATGCGGGCAATTCAACCACCTCTACAAGAAGGGCCCGTACAGCCGGACCTGGCACCGCGACGAAGACCTCGTCGACGAAGAGGGCCACACCACCGACCTCATCGCCCGCGAGGTGGTCGGCTGGATTGAGCGAAAGAAGACGCCTTGGTTCTATTACGTTCCCTTCACGGCCGTGCATGTCCCCGTCGAGGTTCCCGGGAAGTACCTGGAAATGTACGAAGGCACGACGTATGACAGCGACCCGGCCCGGGATCTTTCGTTCCGCCGTTACGCCGCCTATACGACGCAGATGGACGACGCGATCGGGCAGATGCTGGCGGCCGTGGAGCGAACGGGCCAGCGCGAGAACACGCTGGTAATTTTTATTTCGGACAATGGTTCGTTCCCGGCTTGGCGCAACGGGGCGTATCCGGGTACGTATCCGCCTTGCCCAAGGCTTGGCAGCAACCTGCCGTACCGCGGCTACAAGGCCCAGCTTTACGAAGGCGGCATCCGTGTGCCAACCTGTGTCAACTGGCCGGGAAAACTCGAGCCAGGCAAGGTCGACACGCTCACGCACGTCGTCGATTGGATGCCCACGCTGACCAAACTTGCCGGTTACGAGCCGAAAAGCGACCTCAATTGGGACGGCATCGACATCTGGCCGTGGATCACCGGCGAGGAAACGCAAACCGTGCCGCGGACGATCTACTGGAAGTTCATCGGCGGGCAAATGGCCATCCGACACGGCGACTGGAAGTTGATCCTTCCCCGCCAGGAACTGTTCAACCTTGCCGACGATCCTTGTGAGAAACGAAATGTGGCAACGTCCGAGCCGGCCCGTGTTGCCGACCTGCTCCAGCGGCTGGCCCGGGCCCGAAAGTTAGACGTTGCCCAGCGTCCGTCCGATCCCAGTCCCAAGGAATAGGCAGCGTGTTGGACCGAATCGCTTTCCCGGCGGAAACCCCCGGCCACAAAGCCTGGCAAGAAGGGGGGACTGGCGAGGGCTCGGCGTTCAATCCCTTTTAGAACAACGAGTTACGTTCTTCGGCAAACCCTCTTTTCTCGTCCGCCGAAAATCGCTACAGTACCCCCCCTGGAAAAACGTGAAGGACGGTTGCCGGCGTGCCCTCCCGCGACGGGTAGGTCCGGGTGCGCCGGTTTCTCCGCAGACAGATCGACGGGAATGCTTCCATGCGCGTGTTGCGTTGTCTCCCATGGCAAGGGCTCGTTATTGTGGCCGTTCTGAGCAGCCGCTCGGCTTGCGCGCAGATACCGAGCCAGAGTTGGCCCGCATCCGGATCTTCCGCTGGGACCGCCGATCTCCCGACCGGCCTGCCAGCCGCTTGGCCGATCGACCGCGCGACACCGCTGCCGGTCCATGAAAGTCCGCCTCAATTCGTCGACGCCCACGTTTTGCTGGACGGTTCGCGAACCGTCGAGGAGGCCTCGATCACCGGCCCGGGGCTCTTCCCCGATCCGGTGGAGAAAACCGGCTACTCTCTGGCGCCACCGCGGTTGTCGACATCGTGTTGGACGTGGCAGTTTCTCCCCGACGGCCTGATCTATCGATCGTATCTGGCCGCGGGCAAGGAACCGCGACTGGGGTGCCAGATGTTCTACCAGACCGATCGAGGGTGGCTTTGGGATATCACGCTGGGCGGTCGCGTCGGCATGTTGCGATACGGGACTCGCGATCCGGTGAACCCCGAGGGATGGCAGATCGACATGGAGGGAGCGGCCTTTCCCCGGCTCGATCCCGAGCTTGAGCGCGATCTCGTGTCGGCCGATTTCCGCTTTGGTATTCCCTTCACCTGGCGGCGAGGCCCCTGGGAAGGCAAAGTGGCCTATTACCATCTCAGTTCGCACCTGGGCGACGAGTTCATGCTGGCCAATCCAGGGGCGTTTACCCGAATCAACTACTCGCGCGACGTGCTCGTGGCGGCCGTTGCCTGGCGGCCGAATTCCGATTGGCGTTTCTATGCCGAGGCCGGATGGGGGTTTTATGCCCACGAGGGGAGCGATCCCTGGGAGTTTCAGTTCGGCATCGACTATAGCCCCGCCCGCCCGACCGTGTTCTGGCCGGCGCCGTTTCTGGCCCTCAATACGCGGCTGCGCCAGGAGGTCGACTACGGCGGCAACTTCACCGCCCAGGCCGGCGTGCAATGGCGCGGCATGACCGGACGGCTCTTCCGCCTGGGCGCCCACTACTTCAACGGCATGAGCGACCAGTACGAGTTCGTCAACGAGTACGAAGAGCAAATCGGCATGGGTGTTTGGTACGATTATTGAGCCGCCGTGCATCTGGCACAAGTGGCGCAACCCGCCATGAATTCTCTCTCAGCCCCCGGGTGCGCCAGGACGAATCTCCCGTGCAGCTCTGATTCCACAAGAATCCCTTGGTTGACACGCCCCCGGCGGTATAATGGCGTCTATGGACATGCCTGTTTCCACCACCCCCGGAACGGGAGCAAGACCATGGCGTTTCACCGTATCTTGTCCGAGGGCCGGACTCTTTGGCTGGCCGCGGCCGTGATGCTGTGCGGCGTGCCCGCGGTCGTTGCCCAACAGACGGACGGATTGGGGGGCCTGACCAAAGCGTCGGTGCCCGACGAGGCGAGTCGCGCCGCGGCCAGGAAGCTCGTCGCGGAGTTGTACGAAGCCGAATGGAAAGGTGCGAACACCACATCTAAGAAGCAGGCCCTGGTCGAGACGATGATCGATCAGGCGGTTCGGTCTGGGGACGATCCGGCGGAGCGGTACGTCCTGTTACACGTCGCCCGCGACATGGCTATCTCGGCCGGCGACGTGACCGGAGCGCTGCGGACGATCGACCTGTTGGATACACACTTCGAGATCGACGCCGACGCGATGAGAATCGCGACGTTGCTCGGCACGGCCGGGGCGGTGAAGACGGCCGGGCAGAGAAAGGCGCTGGCCGAGCGGGCTCCGGCGGTCATCCAATCGGCCGTCGACCGGGACGACTACATTGCCGCGCGACAATTGGTCGAGGCGGCCAAATCGGCGGCCGGCGCCGCCCGCGACGGAGATCTGGTCCGGCGGTTGAACCGAATCGACGTCGACGTGCAGCGCATCGCCACGGCGTATATCGCAATCAGATCGTCGCTGGCGATTCTCGCCGAAAAACCGGCCGACCCGGACGCCAACGCCGCAGTGGGCAAGTTTTACTGTCTGGTCAAGTGCGATTGGGAGCGGGGCCTCCCGATGCTTGCCCTGGGTAGCGACCCGGCTCTGCAAGTCCCGGCCCGAAAAGAACTCGAGGAGATCACCACCTCCGCGGAACAAGTCGCCCTGGCCGACGTCTGGTGGAATCTGGCCGGAGAGGCGGAGGGCGTCGCTAGGCAGTCGTTACTCCACCACGCCGCCGTTTGGTACGGCAAGGCCCTGCCATCGCTTCCGTCGGGGCTGGTCAAGGCGCGGATCGGCAAACGACTGGAGGACCTTGCCGAAGCCGATCAGCCCACCCGGCCCAATGCTCCGGGGATCAAGCCGCGCGAGCCCAGGACCTTCACGCGAAAAGGGCCGCTTTCGGTGAAATCGCCCTGGCCGCTCTCCTTCCCCGTTCGCAAAGGGCAGACGATTCGCATCCGGGCGTCGGGACGCTGGCGTGTCTTGCCGGGCGGAAAATGGCATGGCCCCGCGGACGGCAGGTTCTATCTTCGCGGCAGCCTCTCCGGCGGAGCGTCGTTCAAGGTCGGCTCGGACTACACGCTGGAGGTCACCGAAAACGGCGTTCTCTCCCTCGGCATGAAGGAGGGCGGAAAGTACAGCAACAACAGCGGCAGCATCGGATTGGTAATCGACGTGACCGAGTAACGTTGGACTCCGCGATGAGCACTTCCAACATGCAAGGTTGCCGCACGTCGCAAACCTTCCATTCCCGTCAAGCGGCCCCTAGTCTTCCTAATCGGATTTTCTTTCCCGTGGATAGCCCTACATGTTGCCTTTTTGCATCGTAAACTTTCGGTGACTGTTTCCTTTTTCGCCATACGCACGATTGCGATAACCGGCACCACCGAGAGAATCCGATGACCATGCGGTCTATGCACGGCCCCTTGCGACGAACGACTCGACTGCTGACTGCCGCCTGCGTGACGCTGATCGCCACGACCGCTTGGGCCAGCGGCGACGCTTCCGGCCTGACGTGGGAAGATCCGCGCCCGCCGCAACCATCGGCGGCGAATCGGGATATCGTCGACGAGTTCCTGCCGGCCCTTTCTCGATTGGAAGAACGCCTGCTGGCCGACGCGGACGACGGCCGGCTCGACGAACACCGCCTGGTGGCCGCGGCCCTGATCGCCGGGGGCGTCGAACAAAGCGACGTGCTGGAATCGAATCTCCGGCGATGGGACGAACTGGCCGCTGAATCGGACCGGTTGTGCGACTCGGCCGATCCGCCGCGGCAGCGGGCGCGCGCCATCTTCGAGTTTCTCCACCGTCGCGTGCTGCGCGGCGGATACCAGGTCGACTGCACCGACTTGCGGGTACCGTTGGCCGACGGGCGCTTTAATTGTGTCAGCGCCACGGTACTTTACTGCTGTCTGGCCGAGCGTCACGGGCTGGTTGCCCACGGCCTGGAAGCCCCGGGGCACGTACTCTGCCGGCTCGCGCTGCCCGAGGGGCCGGTGGATGTCGAGACAACGTGTCCCCGCTGGCTCGGTCCGCGGCAAGATTCGCCCCAGCGGAGCGAGACGAACGAGCGGCCGAAAGAAGGTGGCGTCGCCATGGAGTCTGCCGACTCGACCCCGCGGCGGCTTCTCTCCGACGTGCAATTGATCGCGATGATCTACTACAATCGGGGCGCCGATCTGCTCGCGCGAAAGCAGTTTTCCGAAGCGGTGGCGGCCAACGCGATGGCCTTGCGGCTCGATCCGGCCAGTACAGCGGCGCGGGGAAACCTGCTGGCGTCGTTGAACAATTGGTCCGTCGACTTGAGCACCTCCGGCCGATTCGCCGAGGCGCTGGAACCGCTGGAGCGGGGATGGCGGGTCGACGATCGCTACGCGCCGTTTGCCACGAATTTCGTCCACATCCACTTTCGCTGGATCGAACAGCTCGTCGGCCAGGGCCGGTTCGCCGAAGCACTGGAGCGATTGGCGGCGGCTCAAGCCCGGCGTCCCGACGAACCGTTCTTCGAGCAGGCCCGGCTAAGCGTCTCTCGCCACTGGGAACGCCGAAGCGGCCCGAATGCCGTACGATCCCCCGTCGCCCCTACAACCGGACTTCCGCGGCCGTCGGAGCATGAGCCCGAGGCAACCGGCCGGTGCATCACGGGAGCGGATTTGACGAGCCTCGGTTTGTAACCTAGGCTTTCTTTACGCATTCGCTTACTTGGCAGACCGAAGGGGATCCCCTTCTCGCACCCGTCCTGGTGCTTGGGGCCACAAGCTTCCTTCGGTGCCCATAATTCCGCTCCCGTTTGTCGCTGAACTTTGTCACAAAGTTGGCGATCTTTGAGCTTCGTAGTGCCAGAGGACCACCCATGACGATGCTTTCGAGCCCACAGCAATGCCCATCCGCCGGCGCCAGCCTCGGATCCGACTCGACCGACACCGAAATCCAAAGTCAGGTTTGGGGGCTCGTTTCCTCCTTGCATCCTCACGCGGCAGGCGTGGAACGGCGCCGCGACCAGCGGTATCCGTTCCCCTACCTCATCCATCTAACTCCCGTGGCCGACGACGGAATCACGCCCGAGGGTGAAGCCATTGTCGTGGTCGGAAAACATCTCTCCGAGCGCGGATTGGGCGTATATCATCCGACGCCGCTGGCCCACCGCCGCGTGATCGCTTCGCTGCAAGTCGAAAACGGCGAGTGGTTCGCTTTCCTGGTCGACGTGAGTTGGTGCCGCTTCACCAAGAAGGGCTGGTACGAGAGCGGCGGCCGGTTCCTCCAGGCCATCGCCTCGCCGATGGACACCGGGGAATAGACGTGGCCTTCCGCATGTCCGTGACGAACTTGTCCGCGTCAGGAGTTATTGTCCCTCAAACGCCTTCCAAATTTGCTTCATCCGGCGTCGGTTCACGCCCGTGCCTAGACTACGCCTTGCTGCAACATGGCATCGGCCACTTTCACGAACCCGGCGATGTTCGCTCCCTGAACATAGTTCGTCACGCCGCCGTTCTTGCCGTAACGGACGCAGTTCTCGTGGATCGAACCCATAATGCGCCGGAGTTGCTGGTCCACATCGTCACGCGAACGACGCATGCAGCCACTGTTCTGGGTCATTTCCAAGCCGGAAACGGCCACGCCTCCGGCATTGGCGGCTTTGCCCGGCCCATAGAGGATTTGGGCATCAAGAAAGACTTCCACGGCCTCCGGGGTGGAGGGCATGTTGGCACCTTCAGACACACAGAAACAGCCGTTCTTGACCAACGTTTTGGCGCCGTCTTCGTCGAGTTCGTTCTGAGTGGCGCTGGGGAAGGCCAAGTCGCACTTGACACTCCACGGCTTCTGGTCTGACAAGTACTCCGCGCCCTCGAAGTGCTCCGCGTACTCGCGGATCCGGCCTCGTCGAACGTTCTTCAACCCCATGACCCAGGCCAGTTTCTCCTCGTCGATCCCGTTCTTGTCGAATATCGTTCCGCCGGAGTCCGACAGAGTCACGACCTTGGCACCGAGCTGAAGCAACTTTTCGGTCGTGTATTGGGCAACGTTTCCCGAGCCGGACACGACTGCCACCTTGCCCTCGAGAGTCTCGTTACGGGTGGCCAGCATGTCTGCGGCAAAATAGACCGATCCATACCCGGTGGCTTCCGGTCGAATTAGCGAACCACCATAGTTGAGGCCCTTGCCGGTCAACACGCCGCAGAAACGATTTGCCAGCTTCTTGTACTGCCCGAACAGATAGCCGATCTCCCGACTGCCGACACCGATATCGCCGGCCGGTATATCCGTATCAGGGCCGATATGGCGGAACAGTTCGCTCATGAACGACTGGCAGAATCGCATGACTTCGAGATCGCTCTTTCCCTTGGGGTCGAAATCCGAACCGCCTTTGCCGCCGCCCAACGGCAACGTCGTCAGGGCATTCTTGAGGACTTGTTCAAGGGCGAGGAACTTCAACACGCCCAGATTGACGGTGGGATGGAAGCGAAGCCCGCCCTTGTAGGGGCCGATTGCGCTGTTCATTTCGACCCGAAACCCGCGGTTAATCCGCACTTCACCCAGATCATCCACCCAAGGCACGCGGAACATGAGCACTCGTTCGGGCTCCACCAAACGCTCCAGGACTTTCGCGTTCTGATATCTCTTTTCAGACTCCACGACGGGCATGACCGAATCGAGAACCTCCCGAGCCGCCTGGTGGAACTCCAATTCTCCCGGGGATTTAGCCACAATCGTTTCCATCAAACTGTCGGCGGCACTCGATGTTCCGACTCCTTCAGTAACTTCGTACATCATTTCCTTTCCTTCTTCTGTTGTTGATTCCCGTCTTCAGAAATACTTCAAGCTGAGTTTGCCGCACGAACCGCCCGAGCCCACGTTGGACAGACACCGCCCTACTACGCGACAGCATCTAAGCTGTGGTGGACGCGTCGCAAAAACGGTGGATGTAGTCGAGGTAGTGTTTCAGCAAAAAGAACTTCTCCAAGAACTCCGCCCAGCCGCAGGACGGCGTGAAGCCCTTACTCATTTCCGGCAACACGATTCCTCCAGGGGTGACGCCCTCCTGGAGTTCGTTCCACATGTCCACCCAGACTTTCTGAGCGTCGCTGTCCACGTTGGCGACGATGTAACGGAAGTTCTTTAGCGCGCTCTCGGCAGAGCGGTCCTTGGTGCTGAGCACCTCCCTCAAGCGGGCATCCTCAGGTAATGGAAATGCGCTACGCATGTTATCTCCTCCGTTTCTTGATGGTCAGGCTGGCACGCATCTTGTTCCGCCTCCTCGGCGAGCCGTTTCCGCACCGCGTCCACTGCCGCAACTTTCGGACGTTCCTCGAATTCGTCCGACGGGATGGCGGGGGTTCTCGTCTACCGGAACCTGCAGCCCCTGCCTTTCTTGCATCGAGCACGCATTCCAAGATTCACCGTCCCTCCGTTGCTGGCGGATCAGCAGACTCCGGAGATTCTCAGGGTTGGTCTTTCGCAAAGTCCGTGCCAAAGGGGGATGCACGGCGGCAAGAATCGCAACCGGTTATCAGAAAAGAAGTTGCGACAACCAGAGTGGCTCTCGCGGACGTGACCGTAAGCACGTCGTGTTGGTAGAAGACCGAGACTCTCCAGACGTGTGGGCGAGGAACAGCACCTAACCTGTGCCTGAAAAACGACTTGCAAGGCTGTTCAGATCTTGAGCACTCATGGTGCGCAGGCACCGAAAGGGAGAATCATTCGCCGGGTGGTTCGAGACCGTATTTCTTTATCCGGTGGCGTAACGTGTTGCGACTGATACCCAGCATCCGTGCCGTGCGGACCTGGTTGTACTTGCATTCTTGCAGCGCTCGGGCAATGAGTGCCTCCTCAACCAGATCGATGACATTTGCGTGGGCCCGCTGGTCGTCAGCCAACCGAAAGATCTCCGGAACAAGATCCGCGAGGCGTTGCCGCAGGCTGCGGATCGTCTCGTCAAGCACCTCGGCCTGGAGAGCGTTCTCCTGATCGGTCTCGAACTGTAGGTGTTCCGCGAGCAGCACATTTCCTCCCTTGCACATCAATACTGCTCGGCGAAGGTGGTTTTCCAATTCGCGCACGTTTCCGGGCCATGCGTAGGATTGCAGCTTGTGAATCGTTTGGTCGGCAACGTAATGGACCGACTTGCCGTACTCCTCGGAGAAGCGACCGACGAAGTAGTTTACAAGGGCCGGGACATCATCCGATCGATCGCGAAGCGGCGGCATCTCGATGCAGATGACTTTCAGACGGTAGTAGAGGTCCTCACGGAACCGCCCTTCCTCGATTTCTCTTTCCAGGTTTTTGTTCGTCGCCGCCAGAATACGGGCGTCGACCTTGATGGTTTCCGTGCTGCCCAGTCGTTCGAACTCTCCCTCTTGTAGCACACGTAACACCTTGGCCTGTGTGATCAAAGACATGTCGCCGATCTCGTCAAAGAAAAGCGTGCCGGTGTGACAGCGCTCTAACTTACCGACGTAAGATCGGTAGGCACCGGTGAACGCACCTCGCTCGTAGCCGAAGAGTTCACTCTCGAAGAGCGTATCGGGGACGGCTGCGCAGTTGACGGCCATGAACGGTTTGTCTTTTCGGTGGCTGTGATGATAAATCGCCCGTGCAACCAGTTCCTTGCCCGTACCGCTTTCACCCGTGATCAACACTCCAACGTCTCTTTCCGCCACTTGGCCGATAAGCTTGAAAACCTCCTGCATTTGTGGGCTGGCCCCCACGATTCTCACCGGACCGCCCACGGGGGGCATGATCTCGGCTACTGAACTAGGGAGGTCGACCATCTCCTTCATGAGCCGGTTGACTTCCAGGGCGTCGGCGGCCAACCGTTTCAACCCTTCGCTGTCGAACGGCTTCAGAAGATAGTCATAAGCGCCGAGTTTCATCGCCTCAATGGCCGTTTCGGTTGTGCCATAAGCCGTCATGACGATCACAGGGGTCCTGATCTGGGCTTGCTTGATCTCCACCAAGGTCTCCAGCCCGTTCAGCCCCGGCATTTTGTAGTCCAGCAGGATCAGATCGAACGGCTCAGCCTTGACCTGCTCCAGGCCGGAGATCCCGTCCATGCGGGACGCAACCTCATGGCCCTGTTTGGCAAACAACCGGGTGAGGAAGTGAACCAGCCCCTCGTCGTTATCGACAATTAGAATCTTGCCCATTCTCTATGGTCCTTCCTGGAGATGACGCCGGCAGGCGAACCGAAAAAGTCGTGCCGGATCCAAGTTGCGTGTTGACGCACACAGAGCCGGCATGCGACTCGATGGTGCCTCTGATTATCGCCAACCCCAGGCCGGAACCTGTCGCCTTCGTGGTGAAAAACGGTTCGAATAAGCGATCGAGGACCTTTTGCTGGATACCCGGCCCGGTGTCGGAAACGTCAATCCGCACCCAGGTGGGAACTATCGAGCCCGGTTCGGTTGCCTCCGCGGCTATGGAGATCGTCATCCGACCGCCGTCCGGCATCGCGTCCAGTGCGTTGACCAAGAGGTTGACCAGCACTTCGCCCAATTGATGCGCATCGCCCTTGACCTTGGGTAGTTCGGGAGTAATGCACTCGTGAATCTCGACCTCCTGCTGGTTGGCACGTGGACGGATCACCTCCAGCACGTCCTCGGCCAACTGCACGAAATCAAAGTCCGAAATGACGGGCTCTTGGGGCCGAGCAAAATCGAGGAAGTGGTTGATCGTCTTCTCAATCCGGGCAACCTGCCGCATCGCAATCCGGTAATCCTCGCTATTGTCGGGAGAAAAGGCAATCTCTTCTTGAGCGGATTGCAGGAACAGTTTCAGGGAAGTCAGCGGTGTGCGGATCTCGTGCGCCACGCCGGACGCCAGGCGCCCCAGGGCGGCAAGCCGTTCGGATCGCGCGGCTGCCTCCAGCGTCTCCTTCAATTCCGCCTCAACCTTTTGCAGTTCTACCTCGGTCAGCCCCACGCGCGTTTCCAGCGTGGAATGGCGATCCTTCAGTTGATTGGCCATGTGCTCGAACGCGGCATACAGCACCCCAATCTCGTCGCGGCGCGTGGTCCGTGCGTCGAGAATCGCGTGTTCAAAATCTCCGCGGGCCAGAGTACGGGCCGCCTCACTAAGCGCTCGAATCGGCGACGCCACGTACCACGCGAGCAACGCGGAAAAACCAACGGCACCCACGACGGTCAACGCGACCACGACGTAGATGTTTCGCTGCAACCGATCCGAGTCGAAGAAGGCCTCATCTCGATCTTGTTCCACGACTACGTGCCAATCGATCCCTTGCAAGGAACGAGAGGCTCCCAGCACGTGGATTCCGCGGTAATCCTCGTAGACGGGCTGTCCGTTCGCACTGTCAAAGATGTGTGTGAAGCTGTCTGACTGGGCAATGTTCTCGTTGAGTATTCTCTGGGGGTCCTTGTGGGTGAGAAACGTGCCAGCCTTGTCGACCAGGTAGCATTCCCCCGATTCGCCCAACTGCACGCGGAGAACCCGTTCCAGGATGGTTTGCGTACTTACCGTGGCACAAAGCACGCCCCGTGGCCGGCCGTTCGAATCTCGAATGGGAGTAGCCAGACGAAATGCGGACCCTTCCCCGCTTGCCTCCAATTCGACTTCCGACATATACGGTTGACCGCCGATCGCATGCTGGTACCAAGCCTTACTCTTGCACGAGGCATCGGAAGCCCCCGTACTGTCATGAATGACCTCGCCGTCCGGCCCCGCGATCATGAAACGCCTATAAACTTCGTACTGGTCCCGCACCAGTTCAAAGTAGGGGGCGACCTCGGCGGGATCTGCTTTCCTTACGGTGGTTGATCCGGCCAGAACCTCCAGGTCGGCCTTTCGCTCCATGATCCATCGTTCGAGAAGGGCCTGTTTCTCGGCGGCAACATTGTCCAACTGGTTTTGCGCAATGTCTTGAATCACCTTGTTGGCCGTCCGCACAGAGAATACGCTCACCGTCCCCAAGGGGACCAGAGACACCAGCAGAAACCCCATGGTAACTTGGATTTGCAGATTGTTGAGGAACTTGGGTTTCACAAGACTACCTTCCGCTTCCCGAGGACCGTGGCGTCTGAGGACCATGGCGTCTGTGTACCGATTATACCCGGAACGTACGGGATCTGTAAACGACGGGTTCATGCGTCATCTCATCGGCTTCATTGAGGATCGTGGGCACACAACATCAGGCACGCTATACAAGCGAGCGGCAGTCGAAATCCAGGAATTCACCAGAGCCTCATTTGCCCACACGGGAAAGGAATGACGTCATGGCACGGCCAATCAGCATCATGACGTGCTTAGACATGCGGAACGGCCGGGTTGTCAAGGGCGTTCACTTCGTCGATATTTGCGCGGCACGTGGCAGCGCACTCAACTCCGTGGTTACTACCGGGAAGAAGACCCGATCACAGGTCGAAGTTGAACTCGACCGACGGCAGGGTAGGCGGCCTGTTGCTCCAAGAACGGCAGCGGCGATTCCAGCCGGGTGTGGCAACGATGGATCTGATTATTCCCCGGGACCGTACAATACGCGCCGGCCGGCAGCGGCAGCCCGATGAGGATCCCGATGATGGCGATCACCACGAGAAGTTCAACGAGCGTAAACCCGGATCTTGGAGTCTGGGTTCTGGACTGGCGCCCACGTTCGGCCTCCTTGCCAGGTTTTGCATGAGAATAATTCCTGTCCGTTCTTCCGCTATCTTGCCATCGCCGCTCACCGTGGCCACCTGCTAATGCTCCGGTTTCCAGTCCGCACTGGGAACCAGCAGGATCGCGTCGGCCGTGGCGTGCCGTTTCCCGACGGGATGGAGCAACACGTCCACGGCATCGGCCGGCAGTTTCACGACGCCGGCCTTCCGCCACACAAACTGGCCGCTTTGGGGCCCCTGTCCGGTGTGAGTGGGAGGCTGCCGCCTGCCCGCGATTTCGACGGCCAGCGCGCGGTCTTGGTGCGAGCCGCCAACCAGGGCGCGGACCCAGACGGCGTACTCTCCGGCGGCTGGCACTCGTACCCCGGCTTTCAGCGGCACCGGCTCGGCTTGGGCCGCGGCGTAATACGAAGCGGCGTAACCTTGGCCCAACGCGCCGACGTATCGGTCGTTACCCATTCTCCAAGGCCCTTTCATCTGCTCCGCCTCCAGGCGAACACTGCCGGGCGGAAGCTCCATCCGGCTGGACCGAAAGCTCTCCAACCACCCTCGCTGCACCTTGAGGTCGTCGCGAAACTCCTTGAGCCCCTGCTGGTTCCAGTGGGTGCCCATCAGGTCGTTTCCATGCAGGTAGGTGGTCGATGTCAGCTCCGCCAGTTTCTGATACGCCGCGACGGATTGTTCCATCTGCTCGAGGAACGGGTCCGCCAGAGTGCCGTCTTGAGTGATCAGCATCCGGGCTTTGAGGATGGCCGCCTGTTCCTTGTGCAAGAGGGCTTCGGTGGCCAGAACAACCATCTCGCTGTCGGTGACGAAACGTTCCAGTTCTTTGCGAGTATCAGGATTGTCCGCATGTTGCACGGCGCCGCGGGCAAGCTCAAGCGACTCATTGGCCAGTTGATTCAGCAAAGAGGCTACCTTGTCCGGGGTCATCGCCTGGTCAATGGTCCGGCCTTCCTCCAGGGCTTTGGCGTATTGGCTCACCGGCATGCAATGACGCTGCTCCAGGTCGTCGATCCCGAGCCGTTGTTTGTAGACAGCAAGCTCTTCGTACATGGGGAGGAGCTTGCCGGGTTTTGGCACACCGTAGTCTTTGCGATAACGGTCGCAGAAGAAGGCGTCGAAGGGACGCGGATAGTAGCGCTGACCGGCCCGGCCGGTTTCGCGATACAGGGTATAGGGAGTTTCGTCCAGGCTCTTGTTCAATGTCAGGATCTGGTCCACTCGCTGGTTATGGAGCATCACACTCGGCCACCAACCCGCGACCTTGGTCGCATTCAGATTCAGGAGTCCGGGGCTGATGGGGCCACTGGTAACGTACCATTGGTAAAGCAGTTCGCCCACTTCCCGCGAGCCGTATTTGTTCGCCAGATAACGCTCCCAATGTTCCTGTTCGTGTCGTGGCTCGCGATCGGAACGCCACAGATAGCGTCCGAAGGAATCGAAATAGATCGCGTCGCGATCCAGGGAAAACAGCTTGGGGCCCTTGGGGAAATAACCCTTCTGCGAGGGTTCCAGCTTGTCCAGCGTGTAGGGCCATTTCCAAAAGGACTGCCCGAAGAACTCGACGCCACTGACAAAGCCAAGCTTCTTCAGGTGCCGCATGCTCTCCCGCAGCATCACGGGACTGCCCCAGCGCATGGGAACCAGGTCGGTCACCAGGTGAAAGTTGACGATATGTCCAGCGGCAATACCCTCCAACTGCATGTGACGCACATCGGGACAGGGAGAGGTCAGGCTCTCGTCGTTGTGCTTCAGTTCGGAATACACATTGTCACAAAGTTCCTTCAGACTGGCGCGGAACTCCTGGTTCATGGTCCAGTCGCGGATCACGATCGCCGGGTTCTTGCCGCTCTTTTTGGCCGCGTCGAAAATTACGTCCCGGAACCACTTGAGTTGATGGCTGCTGGCGATGGATTCTCCCGGACACGCATACAGGCCCACGGAGGGAAACTCCTTGAAATACCGGGTGAGGGCATAATGGGTATAGGTACACAGCAGCGGCGTGGGGGTCGTGGGGTTGGTCCGCATGCCGTGCGCCTTGGCAAAAGGCGGTGATACATGGATGTTGTAGAAATGGAGCAGGACCTGGATGTTGCGCCGTTCACATTCGGTGGTGAACCAGCGGAACTGTTCCTGGTTGGCCTTGACCTGCTCGGGCGCAATGTCGCCGGCGGCTTCCGGGTAGTCCGGCATCTCGACAATATAGGGGAACAGGTGCCCCGCCCAGAGGAAGATCGTGTTCAATCGCGCGGCGGCAAAGGCGTCGAGCGTGCGTGTCATGAACTCCTTGTCGTAAAACCATGGATAGAGTTGCGGCGACAGCGTGGCCCTGTAGCTGTGGGGCATCAAACAGAGCGTTGTGCCGCGGATGTTGAAGTCGGGCTTCTCGACTGCTCCCGGCGTCGCCTCGCCGCGCACCAGCGCCTGCGCGCCGTAGATCAGCCCCGCGGGCGACGTGGCCTCGACCCGCTGGCCGTCGGAGTCCGTCACCATGCGGAAGGCTTCCCGGTGTCCCAGACCCTCGACCACCTTCAACGCAACCCCGTCACGCCCCGCACGGTCCAGGATGCCCCGGGCGTACTGAGTTTGCGGTGGCTCCTCGGCATGGCACACCGTCTGGCCCGGATACAGAAGAAAAACCAATGCAAGACACATCCCTGTCTTCATCAGGCGTTCTCGATATTGGCGCGAGGCAGCCGCCTGGGATCGCAATGCCGACCCGACGGCTGGAGTTTTCGGGCGAATTACTTGGAGGCTACGCAAGTGGGTCGGCGTCTCCGGCCGAACCATCCCAGCCCCAGCAACCCCAGGGCGGCCAGGACAAAGGTCGAGGGCTCGGGAACGGCGGTAGCGGCCGATCTTAGCTCGAAGCCGTTGAGGCCGAAGGTGTCGCCACCGGTGAGATCGTCGAAGAGGATGCTGACGGTGTCTCCGTCACTTGCCACGGTGAACTGAAACGACAGAGTACTGAAGACGTCCAGGTCGGCAGCCTCAACGGACCCCGCGACCGTGCTGCCGGAGCCCGCGATCATGGTCACATCCAGCAGTGTGTCCACGAACCCGCTGCCCGTATCGACGGACACACTGGCCGTGCCTTCATCGTTACCGGCTAGATTATCGGCATAAGAATACGAGGTGAAGTCGTACGTCCCCGCTTTCAGGCCCTCCAAGGTCAGGGTCATCGTGCCACTTGTGTTGTTGTTGAAGAAGACGTGGTCGCGCCACACATCGGGGATCGTCAGGTTGCCGGGATCGGTGACGTTGTCGATGCCGTAGTTGCGGCTGCCGGCGGTCGTCGTCGTGTTGAGATGGACCTGCACGACTCCACTGGTGGCGCCGGCGAAGTCGAAGGCCTTGCTTTCGCTGAGCGTACCGGAGAAGCCGTCGGCAAAATTCCAACTGGCGTAGCCGCTCTGGTTGGGGCCGCTCTGGCCGTTGAGATCCACCAGCAGGTCGGCCGGCGGTGGCTCGGGCACAATCAACTCGAAAGCGTTGAGCCCGAAGTGATCCTGCGTTGGATTGGCGTAGCGGATGGTGATCGGGTCATTGTCGTTGGCGACCGTGAAATTGACGACCGACGCCCTCGCCTCGGCGGGCGAGTTGGTGTTCTGTAGCGTCACGTGCATGCCTGTATCGGCGCCGTTGAGCAGAATCTCCACCGTGGCGTCGCCGTTGAGCGCATTGGTGGCCACATGATACGCGGTGAACTGGTAGTCGCCAGCCTTCAGGTCGTCAAGTTGCACCTCGTAGAAATTGCTCCCGCCCAAGTCGTTGTTGAAGAAGACGAGGTCCTTCAATAGATCGGTTTGGCCCGCCAGCGGACCGGTGACGGAGCCGTAGTTGCGTTCGTACGTGTTGCCCGCGGTGGTCATCGTCACGTCGACCGTGCCGTCGGTGCTCAGCGTGGCCTCGGGAAACGACATCGATTCGTTGAGCGCGCCGATAGTACCCGTTCCGGGCGGATCCCACCTCGTGTAGCCGTCTTGCGTCGGTCCTGTCTGGCCGTCCAGGTCGACAAACAAGCCCGGTGGGGGTGGCTCCACCGAGTCCAGTTCGAAGCCGTTGAGCCCGAAGTGATTCTGGGTTGGATTGGCGTAGCGGATTGTGATCGGGTCGTTGTCGTTGGCGACGGCGAAATTGACGACCGACGATCTGGCCTCACTGGGCGAAGTGGTGTTCAACAGGGTGACGTCCATTCCCGTGTCGGCGCCGTTGAGCAGGATATCCACCGTGGCGTCACCGTTGAGCGCATTGGTGGCCACGTGATACGCGGTAAACTGGTAGTTGCCGGCCTTGAGGTCGTCAAGCTGCACCTCGTAGTAGTTGTTGCCGCTTTGCCGGTTGTTGAAGAACACCAGGTCCTGCAACAGGTTGGTCTGCCCGGCCAGCGGACCGGTGACGGCGGAGTAGTTGCGTTCGTACGTGTTGCCCGCGGTGGTCATCGTCACGTCGACCGTGCCGTCGGTGCTGAGCGTGGCTTCGGCAAAGGTGGCGGATTGGTTCAGGGCGCCGCCGTCCGAGTGGGACGGATTCCATGACGTATAGCTGCTTTGCAGCGGCCCGCCGGCAGCGTCCAGATCGACAACCAGGCCGGTCGGCGGGGTCGGTGGACCTGCCGCAACGGCACCGAAGCCGTACATCGCCCTGCCCGACGCCCCCGCGGGCCCCAGCACACCGGCGTGCGTTCCCGAGGCGAGGGCCTTTTGGTAGATGCTGAGCGTTTCGCCCTGAGTACCACCACCCAGAGAGATCGCATCCCCGGTGTCCGACCAACCGCCGCCAGTGACCCAGGACGGAATGCTGACCCGATCGTCGAACCACCCGTACAGCGTACCTGCTTGGCTGAACGTTAGGTCGATCGACAGATCGCCGTCGCCTCGGTCATCGTTGGGAGTCTGCACGTAATCGCCGCCGGCAAGATACGCCGGCACAGTCTGCCAGGTGTACGTGCGGTCGGTGTAGGCCGTCACCCCATTGGCCATCGCGTCGGAGTGAAGGATGTACGATCGGGAACTGTTGTTGACAGTGAAGCCCGCAATGGTCCCCGCCCGGGCGGCGTGACCACCGGCGGCCAGAACGAACCCAACTCCTGCCAGGATTGCCATGAGATGTTTCATCGTTGCTCTCCCTCATTTGCGGGCGTGTGCGACTTGGCTCTCCGCATCTTGGTGTTTGTCCCCAAGCGATGTTGGGCGGAGAAGACAGCCTATATTTTCTAATCCGGCGCCAACCGCTGTCAAGCGATTTTTCGGAAATTGAGGGGCCCTTTTCGGAATCGCCTGACGGGGGCGAGGATTCCGATATCGACTTGAATAGCGATCCGTAGGGTTCGGGCGCGTAAGACAGATGAACACCTGTTGCTGTCCACGCAAGCCCCTTGTTGAAGGGGGTAATCTCCACCAGACCCCAGAGTTTCACGGATTCCTCGGCGACAGGGGCAAAAACCGCTGCAAATCCTCGCGACTTGTGATACGGTGAGGGTTAGAGTCTTTGATTGTGACTTCCTCACGCGTTTGTAGCATGGGCCCATGGCCCGTGAGAACCGCGAATACGGGCCAGGGGCCCATGCTGCTTTGGTTGCCGGCAGAACGGTTCACCGCAAGCCCTTCCACCTCCCTCGACACAGTGAGACGAAATCATGGTCCGAAGCATGCTCCTTGCCTCGCTCTTGTTGTCGGCCACGCCGGTTGCCGCATTTGCCGCGGACGTGTTGCCGGTTGGAATTCCGGCCAGCGCCTATCCGCGCGTGACACGGCAATGGACCGATGCGACGGGCAAGCATCGCCTGGAAGCCAAACTTGTATCCGCAACCAAAACCGAGGTCGTGCTGCGGAAAAAAGACAACACGACGGTCACGATCCCGCTGTCGAAGCTCGATCCATCGGCTCGCCGGATTGCCCAGGATGCTTATCCCTATTTCGCCGTCGAGAAGACGATCCAGGACGTGATTGCCGAGATGGAGGAAAAGGGACCGAACCTGGGCGGGCGAGCGAAGTACGAGTACATGCGTGACTTGTTTGTCGAGGCAAACAAGGAAATGGACGAAGTCAAGATGTGCGCCCGCTATCGGATTATTGCCATTTCCGGTCCCTCGCCGTCCCCGGCTTTCGGGCCCAAGGTTCAAGAATACAAGGTCAACGTGCGGCCGTTATACCAACTCAACGGCCTTCCAGAGTCGTCGACCGCATCGAACGTGGTCCAGGGGTATCTGAACGGGTGGACGTTCCGGGCCGAGGATTTCGACGCCAGCAAAGTCGTGGTCAATAAGAGCATCCTCGAGTTTACCGCCGCACCGATCTTGGGTCGGACCGGGCATCACCACTTTCACATGACCAGACACAAACACCTGCTCACGGGGATCGGGTTCGCGTTCCATCTGCCGGACATACGCGTGGTGACCCCCGGAGAAGACGTCGAGGGCGAACTGTATTCCCTTCTCGAGCAACCGCCGATCAAGCCGCCGCTGATCGAGAACCCCGCCGTCTCGCTGGCCCGGCCGGATCGCGGAACTGCGCGAAGCGACGCGATGCAAAGAGCCTTGGATCGGGCGAAAGAAACCCGGGAGCGGATCAAAGCGGCCCAGGAGAAAGCGCGCGAAGGGCCCGCCAGTGGAATGGCCGTGGCCAGGGACAGCATCTACCACGTCGTTGGCTCGCGACTCAAACGCACGTTCGCGGCCGATGGACACACCGTCTCGATTACCGGCTCCTACAACGAAATCACGGTCACGGGGTCTTGCGAGAAGATCATTGTCATTGGATCGGGCAACATCGTCACAGCGGAAAACGCCGGTCTGATTTCCATGTCCGGGGCGACCAACGTCGTCAAATACGTCGGCGGTCTCGAAGGCAAGCCACCGAAAATCGTCGGCGCCGGGCTTAATGAGGCGGTGAAGATCAAGGCAATCAAAGAGTAAAGGCGTTACCGCTCCACCGCCCGACGCATGGCGGCTTCCATCCGCTCGACCACTTCCGGCTCTTTCGCGGCAACATCCTGGCTTTCGCCGATGTCGGCATCCAGATCGTACAGTTCCACCGGTCCGCCGGGCGACAGTCGAACCGCCTTCCAGGTGCCCATCCGGACGGCCTCTTTCTTGCCGTACTTCCAGTAGAGATACTCGTGATGCGATTGGTGGTCGGGCTTGCCCAGCAGCGTGGGCAGGAAGCTGACGCCGTCGATGGCCTCCGGCGGGGCGACGCCCGCCAGTTCGCAGGCCGTGGGCAGAAAGTCGTAGAAAGCCAGCGGTTCGGCCGTGGTCGAGCCGGGCTGGATCGTGCCCGGCCACCAGGCGATGGTCGGCACGCGAATCCCGCCCTCGTACAGGTCGCGTTTGTGGCCGCGCAGCGGGCCGTTGGCGTCGAAGTACTCGTGCTTGTGGCCGCCTTCGCTGTGCGGACCGTTGTCGGAGGTAAAGATCACCAGCGTCCGGCGATTGATCTCCAACTCGCCGAGCAGGGCGACCATACGGCCGACGTCGGCGTCCATGCGCGTGATCATCGCCGCCTGGCCCTTGGCCGTGCTGGGCCAGGGTTTATCCTTGTAGATGCCGTAGTCGGGCACCTCCATGCCGTCGCCGATGACCGAGCCGCCTTCGTTGTTGGCATGCGGGATCGTCCAATGGACGTGCAACAGAAACGGCCGGTCATGGTTGCGGCGGATGAACCCCAACGCCGCTTCGGTCATCACGTCGTGGGAATACGTCACCCGGTGTTCCGGATGGGCCACGCGCCCCCGGGCGCGAGGTTCTTCGATCAGCACGTTTCCTTCCATGGGCACCTTTTCGACTTTCTCGCCGGCGCATTGCCAGAGGTGGGTCGGGTAGTAGTTGTGCGCCTCGCCCTGATCGAGGTATCCGCACCAGAAATCGAACCCGTGCCGATTCGGCTCGCCACCGGAGCCCGGCTTGCCCATGGCCCATTTACCCACGCCGCCGGTCGCGTAACCTGCCTTATTGAGCAGTTCGGCGACGGTCACGTCCTCGGGCTTGAAGACGTACCCGGCGTTGGAACTGATCGGCGTATGGCCCGTATGCCGCCCGGTCCACAACACCAGCCGCGACGGCCGGCAGACCGTGCATCCGGCGTAATAGTCGGTCATCTTCATCCCCGCCGCGGCAAGCCGGTCGAGATGCGGCGTGCGGATCTGTTTCTGCCCAAAACACCCCAGGTCGCCGTAACCGAGGTCGTCGGTCATGATGTAGATGACATTGGGTTTCGGGGCAGCGCCTGCCGCGTTGACGAGGAAGAGGAAAGCGATGAATGGGAATAGGTAGGGTCGGAACATGGCGGGTTGGTCCTTGGGGGAGGAGAAGGCAAAGGGGCAAACGGGGGCAAACGGGGTCAGACCCTGTTTTCAGGTATTCAATTCTCAGCGGTCGGGCCCTGTGAGGGATCTGGCACACAGCCCGTAATCCAAAGCCTGAAAACAGGGTCTGACCCCACGAGTTGTGACCCCACGAGTTGTATTGTGTGAAGAGAGGGCAAAGGCGTCAGGGGTCGCCTTCCGGATTCTGCCATTGGATAATCTCTTTTTGAAGCTCTTCCAATTGCTCTTGCACGTCCTTCCAACCGTCTTCTTCATCCGCATCCAACATGCCCGCCAACGCACGCAGATTACCGGCGAGGTCGCGCATCTCCTGGAACTGCGCGGGTTCGGGCGTTTTCTCCCGCAGCAAGGGTTCCAGTTCTTCCCACACCGCAAGCGGTTCGGTCGGCCCCACGAGCCCCAGAGCCGAGAGATTTGCCGCGTGATCCTCGGGTGTCGCCAAGGCCTGCAGTCGCATCATCTCGTCAAGATCGGCCACCGCGTTGGCCCATGTCTCTATCTGTTTATCCTTGAAGTGGGGTTTCGGCGCGAGATAATTGCCCAGCGTGATGATCAGCATGGAGACGACGATCACGGCCATGCCCGCGTGCAACACGCTCTTGGGTTTGGTCGTGGTCCCTTCCCATTCCTTGAACAGGTAGCCGTAGAAGTTGCTGAAGAGAATCAGCATGGGCATGTGCAGGGCCCAACTGGTGAACCCGTACTCCTCGCCCATGTGTGCGTGGCCCATGCCGTAGAAGAAGAATTGGAAATACCAGAACGCCCCGCTGAGTAGGGCCATGAGGTAGTAGAATTTCAGCGACGCCGAGCTATTTCCGGGCAGTCGCAGGAACTGGCCGCCGGTGCGGTTGCGTGCGATGAGGATGATGCTGAGCACAAAGTTGGTAACCCAGGCCCCGCCGTTGGAAAAGGGATAAATGGCGTTCATCTGCAACAACTCGCTGGCACCGGCAGCGTGGGCGGCCTCCTCCAGCGGTTTGCCGGCCAGCAGGGCGAAGTTGAACACGGCCGAAAGGACGCCGGCAAAGACGGCCAACGGCACGCCGATCCGGAACGAGTACTTCGCCACGGCTTCGCCAGACATCTTCTCGCGCAGGACTCCCGCCCGGCCGCAAATGGCAATGCCTACCAGCGACAGCACGATACCCAGCAGGACGATCAGCCCGGGTACCGTGTTGAACGTCTCGGCGATCACCCACACAAATCCATCGGTCGGATCCCAGATGAGCGGCAGCAGGGTCCCCAAGGCGGCTGAGAGGCCGATGGCGATGGTGTAATTCAGGGAGAAACCGATGTAGCGGATCCCCAGGCCGAACGACATCCCGCCGAAGCCGTACAACATACCCAACAAGAACGAGTTCCGCATCGCCGAGGGGGGACAGTCGCGGAGCACGGCGAAATAATCGGGCACCGTCAGCAAGGCCACGGTAATCGGCAGAATCAGCCAGGCGACCGTGGCTTGGGCGATCCAGTAGACCTCCCACGCCCAAAGCGTCGTCTTCTTCTGCGGAGTATAGCAACTCGACGCCGAAAAGGCCCCCACGCTGTGAATAGCAACGCCCAGAATCGGATTCGCTTGCATGCTGTTGAGGCCCTTTTGCTACGGAATACACGCCCTGGTAAGCAGAAAACTCGGTGACGATCAATGACGGTTCGTCGCTGGATTCTCCATTGAGGAGCACCCATCATGGCTCATGTGGGGCATGATGTCCAGTCGGGGTGGGTCGGGGCGGAAACTTCGTTTCGCTGGAGCGAGACGCAGCCGCCGCGGACGTAGAGCTTTGACGGGCTACCTCTCGCTCCAGCGAAACGGCTACGATACTCGCTATTATTCGTAACAAACGACCTTTCCGTCGGTCGTGGCAACAAAAACCTTCCCCCGCGCGGCGATCATGCCGTCGAAGGCGGGGAGGTAGTCGAGCTTCTTTTGAAAGAGCTTCTTACCGTCCTGGCTCGAGACGCCCCAGAGGATGGCGCCCTGCTTCCCGTCGAGGGCTTCGGCTTGCGCCCGCATGTTGTCGCCGAAGACGCTCTCGTTGGAACGGCCCCACATCTCTTTTTCGTCGACGACGTCCGGGGGACCGGCCACCAGAAGCGTGTCGCCGGCCAGGACCATCGTCCGGACCAGCAGCGGCGGATGCTCGGTCTTCCAGTTGAATTGGGCCGTCGTAAGCTGACCCTCGGGCAGTTGGGCCAGTTTCTTCCAATCGACGCTCGGGCTCGCCACGCGCCGCTTCTCCGTGACCTCGGGATTCTTCTTCGCGCTGTAGAGACGATATTCCAAGACCGACGAATTGCAGAGCAGTTCAGGGTCCCGGCCGTAGGCGAAGACGTTCTCGTCATCGAACGACATGATCCGGCCGTAATGGGCGATCTTGGGCGGCACTTGCCATTCGGCCCAACCCTCCCCGGCCGCACGACCGAGTATCCAATACGCCCGGTGAAACCACGAATCGTCCAGGAAGCTGATCTGCGTGAACAGGTGCCGTTCCTCGCCTTCCTGCGTGTTGGGCGCTTGCGGTGCCACGCGGGTCCGCCGGCCTTTCATGTCGAACGTCTGCGACTTCATGTAGACGTATCGGCCGTCGCTGGAAAGAATATCGGGCAGCGCCATGGGCATGTGCTTGCCCTGCATGATCGACTGTAGATTGTTTTCGGTGCCGGGAATCTTATCGCCCATGACGTTTTCCGAGAGGAGTTTGCCCGACGCCGGATCGATTCGCAGCATGCGCAGCCCGCCGTCGACGAACATCGACCGGCCGGCCACCACGTACAACACGTCGTCTTGCACCAGCACGCTGCCGTGGACCGGCCAGACCGACTCGATCTGTTCGTAAGACATCAGCTTCTCGTCGATCGGCGCGGCACGGAACTTCCACGCCAAGCGGCCGTCGGCGGCGCAAAGCGCGTACACGCAACCGTCGGCGGAGCCGAACAGGGTCATGCCCCGGTAAATGGTCGGCGGCGAATCGACGCGTCCGCCGGCCGTGAAACTCCAGAGCGATTCGCCGGTGCCCGTGTCCAACGCGTGGACCGTATGCTCGTCGATCGCCGCGATGAACATCCGCCCGTCGGCCACGACCGGCTGGCTCACACGGCCGCCAAGCGTGGCCGTCCACTTTGCCTTCGGGTCGCTCGATATTTCGGTGGCGACCGACCCGCTGCGCGTGTTGTTCTGCCGGAAGACGGGCCAATCGGCGTCGGAGAGGTCGGATTTCCATTGCGAGACTTCCTTGTAGGCCGGCCCTTTGGCCAGCCGGTTTTCGGGTCGCTCGGGCAGCGATCGCTCGCCGGCGGCCAGCGCGTTGAACCCGTTGAGTTTCGACTGATAATAACACGCACAGGCTTGCGGCGTGGCATAGATCATGCCGTTGGCGGGCATCATGCCGTAGATGCATCCGCCGCGCACCCAATGATGGATTTCCCACTGACCCGTCTGGAGATCGACAAACTCGGTCCCGGTCGCCGCGGGGATCAAATAGTTGACCGTCGCCCGGCCCGGGTAACACCGCTGGTGCATGTAAAAGGCCTTCTCCTCGTTGGGGAAGACATGAGCCTTCTCACCGGTGTCGAGGTCGTAGCCGACGAACGTGCTGTCGCGGCCCCTGGCAGTACCGGCCGCCCAAACGACGCCGTCGATGACGAAGAGATCTTCCGGGCTGTGGTGTCCGGAACGCGGCTTGCCTTGGACGTCCCAGAGAACTTCTCCGTTGTTGCCGCCCAGGGCGACGATTCGCTTCGACGGCGAATACAGGATGGTGTCTCCGTGGATGATCAATTTGGGGGCGAACCCGGTAACGAATAGCGGCTGATCTTTTCCCAAGGCCGGGGAAGTCCACCGCTTCTTGCCGTCGGTTCGGTTGTAAGCCACGACGCTCTGCCCGTCGAAGAAGCAGACCTTCTGGTCGTCGACGGTCAGGGTCATCGGGGCGATTTTCGTTTTCTGCTGCCAGAGGAGTTTTCCCGACTCGGCGGAGATGGCCTTGACCGTTTGCGTATGCCCGGCCCAACCCCAGGTTCGGTTGGCGCGGCCCGACTCGGTCCAGCAGTGGGCGCTCTCCTGCTTGTAGCCGACCGGCTTTCGATCGGGCTCGACGACCACGAAGAGCACGCCGTCGGAGAGAATGATATCGACCGTCGTTGCCGTGTCCTTGTACTCGTGAACGACCTGACCGGTGGCCGCGTCGAGAGCCAGCAGCGGGTTGCCCAGTCCACCGGAGACGTAGACCGTCTGGTCGACGGCCACCAATCGCCGGGGCATGGTGGCCGGGCCGGCTTTCAGCGGAAAGAGATGATTGAACCAGTTGGGGATGTCACGCCGCCAGAGAATCGTGCCGTTGAACGCATCCCGGGCGGTGAGCACGTATCGCGCGGGAAGCTGGATCGAGGCTCTGGAGCCGGCGTCCATGACGTCGAAGTTTCGCCCGGCGGCCGAGACCAGCGCGTGCAGACTGGCCGTATGCTCGTGGCTCCGCGCATGGCGGGGGCTGCCGACCCATTTCAACCGCCGCGGAGGTCCGACCAGCGTATCGAGCCCGACGCACGTTCCCTGCGGATCGTGCATGTAATGGGTCCACTGGTCCATCTCGTCCGGCCAGGGCTTGACGACCTTCTCCCACTTCGTCCCGTCCGCGATACACGCCACGCCGCCGGGCACGAGGACGCGCATCATCTCCGCTCGGGAAACGTCCGCCGGAGAACTCACGACCAGCAGGTTGACGAAATGGTCGACGTAGGGCAGCCGCTTACCGTCGAACGTGGCGGCCGAGACGTTTCCATACGAACCGGCCTTGCGGATGCTCGCCCGCGCGGCGGCGATGTTTTTCTCGCTGGTGTCCAACCCCTGTACGATATACCGGTCGCTGGCCCGCAGGGCGGCGGTTAGTTGCCCGTCTCCACAACCCAGATGCACGACGACCCCGCCCTTGACGCCGCTGGAATCGATCACGTCGCCGGCCGAGTCGGCCCGAGCGTCGACGCCAAGCAACATCGCCGCCACGACACACAACTTTCCTGCGCTTCTCATGTCATGTACTCCTTGATGTCCGAAGGGTTCCGTTTCGCTGGTTCTGTCGAGAATCCGATGCCGGCATTGTAGAGCGAATTCGGGAAGAATGCCAGGAAGTCACGTCTTGCCGATTTCTCCCAACGCACGACATTGGATGCCATGCCGCTTAAGGATCGCGCCCGCCGGTGTGGCCGTGTCGCGAAACCGCCGACGCGCGTCTTCATAATTCGACGAGTAGGCATCGAGTGGGTTCATTGCGGTCCCTGCTTACGGCATGGTGCTTGCCTTCAACTCAATCCAGTAACGGCTGCACTTCGCTTCGAATATCTACCGCTGGTCACTTTCCGCCAGATGCTTGATCCTGCAAAGCGAGTGGTTCCAGGCCACGTCGTGTACGAACGCGGGAAATATCCACCGAAACAAGCGCCAGAAAACGCGATTCAGGGGATTCCTGCGTCGGGGGAAATCGAACGCCACGTAGATTGAAAGCAGACACACGCCGGTCTCCTCGCAATCGACGTCGAAGGCGAGCACGCCGCCCTGGGCGAATCCGTTGGCAATACGATACAGCAGGTAGCGCGATCCGAGAACCTTCTCCAGAACTACGCTGAACGACAACCGGCGGCACAAGACGTCGTAGCGGATCGTGCTGCCGGCTTCGTTGGCGTCGCCGCGGGTGCGATAGATGTCGATCATCCGCGGCCGGAGATACTGCCGGTCGAGGTCGCCGAACTTGCCCAACTGGTGGAGGATATCCTTCCGGTCGGCTTTGATTCGGATCGAGTAGACGCGTTCGAAGTCGGGGCGATGCTCAAACGGCCGGATTCCCAGCACGCCGACGATCTCGCGGCGCTTCTTCGCCACGTCCTCCTTGGGCACACCGGTCGGATGCCGTCCGAAGCCGGTCCAATTCAGGCCGAAGACCAACTCGGCCACGTAGTTGCGGATCGTCACCGCCACGCCCCCGACGAGGATCAGCCGGACGGTGGCGGGGTGAAACATTGAGGCGAGAATGCGCCCGTAGGTGTCGTCGCCGCTGGCGATTCTCCAGAGGACGTTGGCCAGTCGGCGTTTTTGCTTCGGTTTGGTCTTCCGTTCGGTGAGCACTGCCTGATAAGCGATTCGGCTTAGGACGGGCTGGGAAAACGTAAGGCGATTGAGCAGGAAGACGATACGTCCGAACCGGTTCTCCCGCTCGAATCGTCTGACGGCCGGCTTGTAGCCCCGTTTCAGGCTCTTCCGATCGACTCCCACATCCAGCGCACACTCGGCCAGGGCCGCGGCGGTCGTCAGCGCCGAGTAGATTCCGTCCTTGTACAATCGTGACACGACCATGTCGCCGATCAGCGCGATTCGGTCGCCGATCGGGTTGCGGGCCACGCCCACGGTCATGTTGGGGTTGCACATGCACGCGGGCGTGAGTTTGGCTTTCCGGGGAAGGAACCGCCGGATGTGCGGCAGCTCGAGAAAACGTTCCACGACGGCCAGATGGCCGGCAGGGTCGGCACGGTCGACACTCGGGCCGATCAGCACCACGGTGATCCAGTGCCCCCGAGGAACCAACAGCGACATCTCGATGCGAAGATCCTTCGAGCCATATTGGGCAAAGTGGACCTCGCCGGCAAGCGACTGGAGCAACTCCTCCTGGGCCAGCACTTCGCAGATGATCGCCTTGCGAACCTCCGGCGGACGAAACCCGGGCAGCACTTCGCCCAACGAGCGAAAGAGAGAATTGGCCCGCAGCGCCATACCCGGCGTCTGATTCACTCCTCCGCCGAACACGGCCAGATCGGCTTCGATCGTCTTGGACTCCGCATCCGAACCGATTCGGTAACTCACCACGGGCTTGCCCGCGGCGTTGTAGCGGATGCCCTGGACTTCGCCGGTGATCACCCGCGCGCCTTCTTTCACCGCCTGCTCCAGGAGATAGGCGTCGAAATTCACGTGCCGTTGGGATCGGCGCCGGGGCCTGGAGCCGCGAAACACCGACACGATGTCTCTTCCCTCGGGGATCGGCAGCTCGATACTTTTCCAGTCGGCATGTACGGTGAGCGATCGGGCTTTCCCCTCGACGATTTCCTCCGGCAGAGGTAGCCCGTTCGCCTCCAAGAGATCGGTCAGCAAGGGCGACACGCTGCCCGCACAGTAGTTGCAGCCCTCGCGGAAAGCGACCGACGAGACCGCCTCATAGAAGTGGAGTTCCTTCTTCCTCTCCAAAATGACCAGATCGAGCTTCATCCCGCGCTGGCGAGCTTTTCGTGCCGCCCGAATCGCGAAGAACGCTCCCGCGGGACCTCCGCCGACAACAACCACGGTCGCCCCGTCGGCCAGCACGATCGGTTTCCCGGCGGCGGCGGTGTCTCGAGCGATGTCCTTGCTCATCCGGTATCCTCCTGGCGGTTCCCTCCTGCCATTGGACGGCCGGCGGCAGTCCGTGTCAAGCTCGGCTTTCTCGGACCTTTCTCACGCTAACCTCTGGATACCTGTAAAGGCTCTGCCGGGTGCGCTTGTGGAATTCGCTGTGTCTCAGTTGGGCAAGTCGGTCTCCGGTGGAGACATGCTCACGAGGAAGATCCCGGCCCATTTTCACGCTACGGCGAGTTGCCGAACCGGACATCTTGCACGTGTCCACCACGGTTCATGTTCGGCGAGTCGGCCGTAAGACGGGCTTCTAGCACGGATACGTTTTCCAAGGTGACCTGCCCGACGTTGTGTTCGGCGTCGGCCCCGGCCAACTGGAATTCCACGCAGCCCTCGGCTAACATGGGGTAAGTTGTCGCTCGGAGCGTATCCGAGCGGAGACCAAATGGGAAATGCCGGACAAAGGGGCAACCCCCGATGCGACGATCGCTTCGGAGGTTATCATCCATCGGGGCGTTCATCGCCTCTGTAATCATGGCGTGTACCGGTGTGATCATTTTCGTTCACCCGGAAGGCATGTGGAAACCGTTGCACGAGGTAAGCAAGGAAGTACACGTATGGTCGGGATTTGTCTTCATCGGCTTCGCCGCGTTGCACACGTGGTTCAACTTCAAAACACTGCTAGTCTCGATTGAGCGTCGCGGCAGGATACGAGGAGGATAGGGGCCGATGTCTACCCATCCCAGTGCTTGACGCTGCCCGCCGGTTCGCCCAGAATTGACCCGGCAGGCTCCACGCCCTGGCACGCTCCGGAGGGAACCATGCCGCCAGGCAACCGATTTCGGCATCAGGCGTACCAAGCCACACGCCCCGCTGCGCCGTATCACCTGTTAGCCGCCCCGACGCCGCCGGCCGACGATAGCGAGTTTCACCGCCGGATGCAGCAGGCGGGCGACACGTTTCGCCGGGCCGGTGTGGCGGCGATCTACCTCGTTCACGGCACGTTCGTGGGGTCCGACGCAATGGGTGTTCTGGCCGGGTTGGCCCGCGTGTTCCCTGCCGCCGGCCGGCGAATCCAGAAGGCCGTCAAGCAGGCCGTCGACGAACTCGCCGGCGAGGAGGGAAATTACGCCGTGCCCTACGCGCGCGCGTTGGACGACGCCTTGGCCGATCCCGGGGGAGATCGGAAGCGGATTCCCGTCCGGCTCTTCGGCTGGTCCGGCGAGAATCACCATCTTGGCCGGGCCTGTGCCGCGGTGCGGCTGATCGACGAGTTGGCCGCCCTGCGGCTGGCCGCCGGACGGCGCGTCCTTCTCTGGGGGCACAGCCATGCAGGCAATGTGTTGGCCCTAATAACAAACCTGCTCGCCGACGACACCGAAGCCGTCGGCCCCTTCTTCGACGCGGCTCGGAGCTATTCCCGACGCCCCCTGTTTAGCCGGGTCGACCTGCCTTTCTGGGGCCGCGTGGAGGAATGGCTCCGCGGGCGACAATCGCCGCTTCCCGGCGTGGCGCTGGACCTGGTGACCTTCGGTACGCCGATCCGCTACGGCTGGGACTCGACCGGCTACGCCCGGCTGCTGCATTTCGTCAACCATCGCCCGGCCGGCGAGGTACCCGATTATCGGGCTCCGTTTCCACCCAGACCCGAAGACCTGCTGGCCGCCCGAGGCGGCGATTACATACAACAGTTAGGCATCGCCGGCACCAACATCATGCCCAACCCGCTCTTCTGGCGCACCTGGACGGCCGACCGGCGACTCGGCCGGCTGTTGCAGGCGGGCCTGAGGAAGCGCGACCTGATCGAGCGATTTCGGGCCGGTGTCATCGTGCCCGACGAAGGGACGACGTTGCTGGTCGACTACGGTCCCCAGACCAAGGGCATCGCGCGCGATCTCGCTGGCCACGCCGTCTACACGCGGAAGCAATGGATGCTCTTCCACGTCGAAGAAGTCGCCCGCCGCTTCTACGAGACCAACCGCCGCCCCAGCCCGGATTATTCATAGTTCTGTAGCTACGTTCGCCAGAACGTGGGGCGAGTCCAAGGGTTACGACCACGTTCTGGCGAACGTAGCTACAAACCCATGAATAATCCGGGATAACCGGCCCGGCCCTGCCCTGACATTAAATGCGTTTTGTCCTGAAAATGTGTTTACAGTCCGGAATAATCCAATACAATGGGCGAAAGCAAGTCGAACCGTCATCGATCAGGCCCCGTGGCGGAGCATCGCCGAGATGAGATTCGACCGAGTCCAACGCGAACATCGGGTATTCTTACTGCGCGCCGGTGGTGATCGTGGTCCCAATGCACGGGGCACCACCGCTTCCACGATTCTGACGCAGCGCGAGGCTATCGGCGCATGAATCGCGACTACGTTCATTATGCCGTCATCGCCGTCGCGCTGGTCACCGTTGGGGCCACGGCCGCCTGGTATTTCATCCCCGAGGCAACGGAACCGCTAGATCCGCCCGAGGTGGTTGCTGAGCGACTCAATGAGGGGGTGACGGTCGAGACGAAGGTTGAAGCCGCACGCGACTTGATCCGGCACGGCGAGATGGCACGCGTCGAGGTGCGTACGGCACTGGCGGCGCATCGGCAGCATGAGCCCGAGGTGATCGCACCGCTGCTGCAGGCGACGATGAAGAGCCGCGATCATCGCAGCCTGCCGACCGTGATCGAATTGCTCGAGCATCCCGATCCGACGGTGCGTGGCCGCGCCGGCTCGGCGGTCCGAAAGATCCTCGGGGCGGACTTCGGATTCCGTGCGAACGACCCGATCGAGAAACGGCAGGAGATCATCGCGAAGATTAGGGCGGACTTCGCCCATTCCGGACCGCGTATTCAGCAGTTCTACGAGGATCAAACACAATGATTCGACTGCCCGTGAGTATGGTTCCGTGCCGTCAACCGAGCCGATCGGGTTTTACCCTGGTCGAGCTCTTGGTGGTGATTTCGATCATTGGCATCTTGATGTCGCTGTTGTTGCCGGCCGTGCAAGCGGTTCGCGCGGCGGCGCGCAACACGCAATGCAAGAACAACTTGCATCAAATGGGCATCGCCGCCGCGGGATATCTCGAGCTCAAGTTGCAGCCGGTCTCTTCGCAAGAGTGGCCTTCGGCCCTGCGCGATTATCTGGAAAACCAGAGCGGTATGTACATCTGCCCCGAAAGTACCGCCGAAATCAGCACCGAAATGCCCACCGACGACGTGGGGTGGTGCGAGCTGATCCGTTACCCCGGCGGATCGAAGATCATCCCTTTGGAGCCCGGCGTCCACGTTCGAGCCCAGAACGGCGAGTTCGGCTCGGCATACTACGAAATGCGGTTCGAATGGAATGACGGTGGCGGCGACTGGGACGACGCCGTGTGGCTATTCGAGACCTCCGGCGACACCGTTACGGTGACCAACATAGCGAACGACCGCGGTCCGAACCCCTCGCAGGCGGTCCAGAACCGGGGCTCGTTCAGCAGCCACATCCACACACCCGACGGTGCGTTGGTGGCGGAGGTCGTGCAGCGCCAACTGCCCGCCGACGCCACGCCCGGCCAGTATTCCAAGGCGACCATGCAAGCCGACTACGGCATGAACAACCGCTCGCACCGGATGCAGCAGGAT
>CAYUIQ010000027.1:0-51006 GCA_964444795.1 uncultured Planctomycetaceae bacterium | reverse complement strand
CTGGGGTCGGACTGCGAGGAACGAGCAGGGAGCCCCCAGATCGTCTGCAACTGGGGGCTCGTCGCTCGTTCCTCGCATCTCGACCCCAGGCACCCGACACCTACCTCTTGCACGATCCTTGGCGGGGGGGAACATAATCTTGCGATGCCATCAGCAGACCACTACAATGACGGGCAACCAGATATTCCCACCCCCCTGCCCACAACCCCCTGGGAGTGTTCCTGATGAAATCGGCAGTGAGCCTGTCCTTCCTTCTTGCGGCAACCGGTGCGTTGCTCGCGTGCCTATCTTTCGACGCCGATCCGTGTGCGGCCCAAGACACCGCCGTGCAACTATTGCCCGCCGATCCGGAAGCGATCGCCGCGAGGGAGAAATCGTTGGCCGCAGGCGGTCCCGAAGGTGCCAAGCTGGTGGCCTATCTCGACTGCGGTACCCAGGCGAAGTCGACCACCACCGACCAGATTACGATCACCTGGGTGCCGGCGAAGGCTTACAAATTCCTCAGCGAAGCCGAGGGCGTGTTGCCGTCCCACCCGACGATCTTCTTCGACGATGCCCGGGTCGTGTTCAACGTTGCCGGTCTCGATCGGAGCAAGCATTATCTGGCCGGGCTGGTCTGGTGGGATTACGACAACGGCGGGCGGACCCAGGCGGTTATCGCCGGCGCGCCCGACGGACGTCTGGTGCGGTTGGCGGTTCCGGGCATCGGCTTGCCCAATTTTATCGACGCCGGTCAACTTCCGGCCGAGCGGCGGTTTCATCTGCCCATGGCGTTTGTGCGCGACGGTCAAATGCGCATTACCGTCCAGCTTGTGACCGGTCCCAATGTCGTGATCAGCGAATTGTGGATCTGGCAGTTGGACTGAGACAAAGAGGAGTGGTACGATGGGCTTCCTAGCCCGTCGAAGGGAAGCGGAAAGAGAGAATCGACGGGCTAGGAAGCCCATCGTACGCGTTTTTCGACAAAGCCACACATCAACCAACCCAACACGGGAGACCACGTTATGACGACGCGAAAGAAGCAAACAGACTCCGGCACGACACGGCGCGACTTCATGAAGAAGGCGGCTGTCGGCGCCGCGGCGGTGAGCACGCTCTCGATCGCCCGGGGCGCGCACGCGGCCGAGGACGACACGATCAAGATCGGCATGATCGGCTGCGGCGGGCGGTGTTCGGGCGCGGCGGCCCAGAGCATGAAGGCCGGCCCCTACGTCAAGCTGGCCGCCATGTACGACGTGTTCGACAACCGGCTCCAGTCCAGCCGGCGGAATCTCTCCAAACAGTTCGCCGATCAGGTCATTGTCGACGACGACCATTGCTTCACCGACTTCGACGGCTATCAGAAGGTGATCGACAGCGTCGACGTCGTATTGATCGCCTGCGCCTCGAAGTTTCATCCCATGTACTCCGAGGCGGCGATCAAGTCGGGCAAGCCGGTCTTCGTCGAAAAACCCCACGCCATCGATCCGCCCGGCGTGCGACGCATGCAAGCCGTTTGCGATCTGGCCAAGGAAAAGGGCATCAGCATCGTTTCCGGCCTGCAAAGCCGGTTCCACGCCGGATGGCAGGAGACGGTCAAACGGATCCACGACGGGGCCATCGGCGATATCGTGGCCATGCAGTCGATGTTCCTCCGCGGACCCTATCGCGTCGTCGGCCGCGATCCGAATCTGACCGAAACCCAATACCAGTTCAGCAATTGGTACCACTTCTGCTGGCTTTCGGGCGACGACGTCCCCCAGTCGCTGGTCCACAACGTCGACCGCATGTCGTGGATCATGCAGGAAGAGATGCCCAAGTGGTGTTTCGGGCTCGGCGGCCGCGCCTCGTCGTTCGGCGAAGTCTACGGCGACATGTTCGACCACAACACGGCCGTCTACGAATACGAAAGCGGCGCCCGGCTGTACGCCCTCTGCCGGACCGAGGTCGGCTGTTACAACAACGCCACCGACGTCATCATGGGCACCAAGGGCAAGTGCTACCTGGGCAGTTGCAAACTGGAAGGCGAGACGAACTGGCAGTACGAAGGGCCGCACAACAATCCCTACGACGCCGAGCAGAAGGCGCTGATCGAGTCGGTCCGCAACGGCAAGCCGATCAACAGCGGCTACCACATGGCCAACAGCACGATGATCGGCGTACTGGGGCAGATCGCCTGTTACACGGGCAAGGCGACCACCTGGGCCGACGCCTACAAATCGGACCTCCGCTACGGCCCGCCGGCAGACGAGTCGTCCTTTGAGACCGAACCGCCAACGCTCCCCGACGAGACCGGCAATTACCCCTTGCCGCTGCCGGGGATTACAACGCTGCTGTAGAAGACAGGACCTCCCCTCTCCCGCTGGGAGAGGGGCCGGGGGCGAGGGCGGCGCGAGTTACACAATAGCGAGCGGATCGTCGGATGGAGGGTGGCTGGGGGCTCGCTGCTCGTTCCTCGCATCTCGACCCCAGGCACCTATCACTCTCACTGTCGCTGCGTACTGGTACCTATCGGAAACGCGCTGCGATCCCGCGAGGAGGCGTGGAAACGAGGAGGCGTCTGGAAATGAGAAGAGTCCTACTCGTGTGCGTGTCGATTTGGGCCGCAACCTGCCGCATAATGCAAGCCGACGACCCCGCCGCGCGACCGCTTGTGGTGCAAGCTTGGATCAAGACGGGCAGCCCCCGACCGCGGCAAACCCGCGTGCTGTCGCATCTTGATGATTTCCGGTCGGCGGCAGAAGTCCGGCGGAGCCCCTACGGCGGTTGGCTGGAAGGCGGCAAGAACGAAGCCACCGGATTCTTCCACACCAAGAAGATCGACAACCGCTGGTGGTTCATCGATCCGGCGGGTTACCGTTTTCTACACGTGGCGCTCAATTCGGTCGCCCCGCAGCGGGGCCCGCAGTTTCAAGCGGCCTTTCCCGGCCGGTTTGGCGATGAAGACGGTTGGGCACGCGAGACGACCGCCCTGCTGGCCGAGCTGGGCTTCAACGGCACGGGGTCATGGTCGGATAATGAGCTGCTTTGCCGGGGCAGCCCGCGGCCGGTCTACACGGCCAAGTGGAGCTTCATGGGCGCCTTCGGGCGGAAGCTGCGCATCGTCCACCAAGAGCCGGGCCATCTCGGTTACGCCGACGGCCTGATTCCCGTCTTTCATCCCGACTTCGAGGCGTTTTGCCAGGAGTACGCCCGGCAGTTGACCACCGCGCGCGATGATCCGTATCTGCTGGGAAATTTTTCCGACAACGAGTTACAGTTGCCCGGCTCGTCGCTCGATCGGCATCTGAAACTCGACCCGAAATCCCCCGGCCGAAAGGCGGCCGAAACGTGGCTGCGACGGCGTCAAGGCGGCACGCTCGACGCCCGGGCCGTGACCGACGCGGACCGCGACGCCTGGATCGCGCACGTGATGGACCGCTACTACACGGTCGTCGGCGCGGCGATTCGCAAGTATGACCCGAACCATCTCTACCTCGGCTCGCGGCTCTACGGCTCCGACCGGCGCCGCCGCCCGCTTTGGGAAACCGCCGGCCGTCATCTCGACGCCATCGCGGTGAACGTTTACGGCACGTGGACGCCCACCGACGACGTCCGCCGCTGGGTCGAGTGGTCCGGCAAACCGGTGATGGCGACCGAATGGTACGCCAAGGGCCAGGATTCGGGCATGGAAAACCTGACGGGCGCCGGCTGGACCGTGGCCACGCAGAAGGAACGGGGTTACTTCTACCAGAACTTCGTCCTCGGGCTGATCGAATCGCGCGGCTGCGTCGGCTGGCACTACTTCAAATACGCCGACAACGACCCCCAAGACACCCGCGCCGATCCCTCCAACCGCAACTCCAACAAGGGCATCGTCGACGCCCGCTACGAGTTGTACACGCCCCTGACCGGCGCCATGCGATCGCTCAACCGGCAGGTTTATCCGTTGACACGGTATTTCGATCGTTGACGAAAGCCTCCCCCCTTCCCGCGGGAAGAGGAGCCAGGGCAAACACCGGGAGAACTTCCATTCACAAAGGAGCTACACCATGTCGATCGCGCGAACTGTCTTGTTGCTGTTTCCGCTACTTGCCGTCTCGATCTCGGCCGCGGCACAACAGGAGATGGCCGACTTCTACGTCGCCACCGACGGCGACAATGGTTGGTCGGGCCGACTGGCCGAACCGAAGGCCGACGGCAGCGACGGGCCGTTTGCCACGATTTCCGCCGCTCGCGATGCCGTGCGCAATCGCGATAAGCAGCAGCCCGTGCGCGTGCTGATCCGCGGGGGAACCTACCGCATCGACGCCCCCGTCCGACTGACCGGCGAAGACTCCGGCAGCAAGGACGCCCCGATCACCTACGCGGCCTATCCGGGCGAAACACCCGTGGTCAGCGGCGCCGGTGTACCGATAACCGGTTGGAAACAGGTCGACGGCGGACCGCTTTGGCAAACGACCGTCCCCGAGACAGCAGCCGGCCGGTCGTACTTTCGTCAGCTTTGGGTCGATGGGCGGCGGTGCGTCCCGGCCCGCACGCCCAACGCGCCGGACGTACATCAGATGACCGGGCCGCTGAAGCCGCTGGGCGACCGCAACGCCGCGCGGCGCGATCCGTCGACGCGCGTCGGCTTCCGCTTCGCCGCGGGCGATATTCAACCATGGAACCACCTCGACGACGCCGTGGTGGTGGCCTATCACTCGTGGACCACCTCGCGGCATTTGATCGAGTCGCTCGACCCGGAAAAGAACGAAGTCCGCTTCCGCAACCCAAGCGGTTGGCCGTTTACCTGGTGGGGGAAGGAACGGTTCTATGTCGAGGCGATCCGCGAGGCACTCGACGCGCCCGGCGAATTCTATCTCGACCGCACCACCGGCGTGCTGACGTACTATCCACGCCCCGGCCAGGACATGACCACCGCCGAGGTGATCGCCGCCCGGCAGCACGTGCTGCTACACGTCGAGGGCGATCCGGCCGGGGGCAAACCGGTCGAGCATTTGCGATTCGAGGGGCTTTCGTTTAGGCACACGGCCTGGACCATGCCGCGGGAGGGAACCGTCGACGGTCAGGCGGTCGCGTTTCTGAAGGACGCCACGGTGTTTGTCCGCGGGGCGCGGCATTGCCGGTTTACGCGATGCGAAATCGCGCATACCGGCGGTTACGGCCTGTGGTTGGAGCACGGCTGCAAGGACAACCGTGTCGAGCAATGCCACCTGCACGACCTGGGAGCCGGCGGGGTGCGATTAGGACAAACAAGTTTGCCGAACGAACCCGAGTTGCAGGCCGAGCGCAACACGATCCACAACTGCTTCATCCACGACGGCGGCAACGTCTATCACGCGGGCATCGGCGTGTGGATCGGGCGCAGCTCGCACAACACGGTCACGCACAACGACATCTGCGATTTCTTCTATACGGGCGTCTCGGTCGGTTGGAGTTGGGGGTACGCTCCCTCGACGGCCCATCACAACGTCGTCGAGTACAACCACATCCACCATCTCGGCTGGGGACAACTCAGCGACATGGGCGGTATCTACTGCCTGGGCCTTGCGCCCGGCACCAAGCTGCGCTACAACCGGATGCACGACGTGCTCTCGTACAGTTACGGTGGTTGGGGGTTGTACACCGACGAGGGAAGCACCGGCATTCTCATGGAGAACAACGTCGTCTACCGGGTCAAGGACGGCGCGTTTCATCAGCACTACGGCCGGGACAACATCGTCCGCAACAACGTGCTGGCGATGTCCGCCACTCGGGGCAACTTAATCCGCAGCCGGCAGGAGGAGCACCGGTCGTTTACCGTCGAGCGGAACATCATCTATTGCGACAAGGCACCGCCGCTGGGCGGCAACTGGGGTAACGGCAATTTCCTGCTGAAATCGAACCTCTACTGGAACGCCGCGGGAACGCCGCTGGAGTTTCCCGGCGGATTAAGCCTCGCCCAGTGGCAGGAGAAGGGACAAGACGCGGGTTCGGTGATTGCCGATCCGCAGTTCATCGATCCGAACGGCTTCGATTTCCGCGTGGCCGATGATTCTCCGGCAGCGAAAATCGGATTTCAGCCGATCGATATTCGCACCGCCGGCCTGATCGGCCCGGCGGAGTGGGTCGCATTGCCCAAGCGGGTGAAGCGGCCGCGGTTGAAGCTGCCGGGCGAGGAGTAAACCGCTCAAGCGGAAACCGCTTGAGTCCGAAAACGCGGGTCAGTCGGTTTTCTTGAATCGCAGGACGAACTGGGTTTTCATCAACTCGGGTTCGTCGATCAGCTTGAAGCCGGCCTTGGTGATCTCCTCGATGACCGTCTCCTTGCCGGCCCGAACGTGGTTCATGACCCAGTCGGCGCTGACGCCCTCTTCTCGCTTGAAGTCGATCACGATCAACCGCCCGCCAGGACGCAGGGCCTGATGGATCGAGGCCAGCGTTTTGGCGGGAAACTCGAAGTGATGATAGGTGTCGGAGGTGAAGGCCAGATCGACCGAAGCGGCCGGCAGTTTGGTTGAGGTGGGCGTGCAGAGAACGCACTCGACGTTGGCGATTTCCTGCTCCTTGCAGGTCTTCTCGATGTGTTCGAGAAACTGCTTGGTGATGTCGACCGCGTAGACCTTGCCTTTCGGTGCCACCGCCGCGGCCATGGGACGAGCCAGCAGGCCCGTGCCGGCGCCGACGTCGGCGACATCCATCCCCGGCTTGAGTTGGCAGGCGGCGATGATCTCGTCGAGATGCTGAACGATCTCGCGCCGCTCGCCCTCGAATCGCTTCACCGCCTGCTCGGCGGTCGTTGTTTCGTATGATTTATTGATTCCCGGCTTGACACTCTCTTCCTGTGCCCCCGCGCATGGTGCGAAGACGGTAGCCAACGAAACAGAAACGATCAAAGACAAGACGGACACAGATAAGTAGCTTCGTGACATGGAGTTCCTCGCGGCGGAAAGTGGAGTGAAGGTCGGCGGGGACAAATTGGGCAGGTTACGTGTACAGGACCATTATAGCCGCACGCGCCGGCCGGGGAAACGGTTGGCCGGAAAAGCGGGAATCTGGTTCGGTGGAGTGGTTCGTGGCGCCCTGCTCGATATTTCCAGATGAACCATAAGAAAACCGGTTCGCCGGAGCGCCCCAGAGGCGGTCACTCCCGCGAACCGGACAGGTTGCCACGGCAAGGACGTCGAAACGGCCATGCCTCTATTTCTTCTCCACCGGCTTCTTGGCCTCGGGCTTCTTAGGCGCCGGTTTCTTGGCAACGGGCTTCTTAGCCTCAAGCTTCTTGGCTTTAGGCTTTTTCACTTCGGGGCGGCGAGGCTGGGGCTTCCGTGGCACCGGCTTCCGGGCCGCTTGTTGCTTCCGTCGCGCGTCGGCGGCTCGCTGCTCCATCTCGGCTTTTCGCCGGGCAGCCATCTGCTCGCGCTCGGCGACCGCCTGCTTCTCGGCCTCGGCGACCCGCTTCTCGGCCTCGGCGACCGTCTTCTGGGCGTCGGCCAATCTCTTTTCCGCAAACCCGATCGAGGCCTTGGCCCGATCGAGATCGCGCTGGGCCGTCATCACACGGCCCTTGACCTGACCGGCCTGCATCTTCGCGTACGCCAGTCGCCGAGCCGCGGGCGGCAGGTTCTTCGTCGCTTCGGCAAACCGCTGGGCTATCGCTTTCCGGGCGGCTGCTTGCTTGGCCGCCTCCGGCGAGACCGGTCGCGGTTTCGGCGGGACCGGTTTCTTGGCGGCCGCTTGCGGGCAACACGGTTTCTTCTCCGCGGCCTTCCCGGCCGGCGGTTTCGGACAGCAGGGTTTCTTCGCTACGTCGGTCTTCGGCTTGGCTTTGCAGGCCTCGGTGGCCGGTTTCTTCGGCGCCTTCTTCTTCGCGTCCTCGGCCGACGCCGTGTTCAACATCAGGCCGAGCACGAACACCATGCTCAACAGAAGTCTCAACATCTGGGTACTCCTTAGTATAGGGGGAAACAGCAATGGTTGACGGGAGTCGCAAGGTCCCTCGATGGAGACCGCCTACTTCTCGGCGGGCTTCTCCTTCTTGGGGCGATCCTTCTTCGGCCGATCCTTCTTCGGCCGATCCTTCTTCTCCGGCTTGGCCAACATCTCCTTCAAGGTCAATGCTCCGTCGCCGTCCTTGTCCTTGGCCTTGATAAGTTTCTTGGCCCGCTCCTCGGTTGCAGCGGTCTTGCCGGCCAGTTCGGCCAGCGTCAGCTTACCGTCGCCGTCTTTGTCCTTGGCCTTGAAGCGTTTCTCCATGGCGGCGGCCCGCTCCTCGGCGCTGACCGGCGGCTTCTTATCCTTCTTGGGGCCGTCTTTCTTCTTGGCATCTTGTGCCGACGCCGCGGCCAGACCGATCGTCAGGGCCAACGCCAAACTCAACATAATCCGCAACATGTCATCTCTCCTTATCAAACGGGAACAGCCTACGCACCGCACACCAAACAATGGCCGCGGCAGACAACGAAAACTGACGAAGCGCGGTCCGCTTCACGCCGGCGAAACCGCTTCGGGTATTTGGGGGCGTTCGGGTGGGGAAATAAGAGGCGCGGGGGCGGTCTATTATTGTGTTTGATCGAGAAAGACTTTGCCAGCATTTCCGCGGATCTTTGCCGGAGGCGACAAGAGGGACCGCTACCCGCACCCCCCAGGAGGGGATGGACGCCGGAGCGCTATGCGATGAACTCCCCATCGCCCAAGTCGAACCGTTCGCCCCGCAGATCGTCTTCCCACACGTCGATCGCGTTGCGAATACGGTCCTGGGCCAGGCGCATCCCGGAGTTCATCATCCGCCGCTGGGCATAGAGGATCGGCCAGAAGATGGGGATAATCGCAAAAAAGGCCTGGACGCATCCAAAGGCGCGCATGCCCTCCCGCATGGCCGTGTACTCGGAGATCGCGTTGCGAAGATAGAGCACCTTGGCCTTGCGGACCTCGTCTGGCGACAAGCCCGAGAGACCGGCCGCGAAGAGTTGCAGCTTCTCCGGCGAGAGAGAATCGTGTCGTTGGTGCATGGCTCAGTTCTCCGGGGGCGCGGCGGTCAACCAATCGAGCTTAAATCGGGCCAGAGCGATCGTCTCGTAGGCGCTCTTCGTACCCCGTTCGTAGAGGCAGAGGATCGTCCCGTCGCCCAACACGGCCAGGCAGGAATAGGCGGCCGGACCGGCATGGAGCACTTGGGCGACCGGCCAACTCTTCCCCTCGTCGCGGCTGAGCCGTACGGTCATCTGCTTTCGCGCACCGGTCTGGGCCGGGTTGGAGAAGAGGATCGGCGCGTGGCCGTCCTTGTCTTTGAGCCCGCGACGAATGCTCGCCTGACACACCGGCTCGACCAGCGTCTCGTCGTACGACACCTCGCCGAAGGTTTCACCCTCATCGCGACTCGTGGCCACGGCACGGCACGGATGCTGGCGATTGTAGTTTCGCATATTCAGCAGCAACCGCCCGTCGGCCAATTCGACGACTTCGCACTCGTTCGTCTTCGGCGGCGCCGAACCGCCCAGCTTCCACGTCTTGCCGTGGTCGTCGCTGAAGACGACGTGCGAACTCCACTGGCCGGTGTCCGAGTCGATGTGATCGCAGGGGATGACCAGACGCCCGGTGCGCGTCTGGATACCGCAACCGGGCCCCGTGGCATACCAAGTCCAGGAGGACTGCTTCGTCGCCGCGGTGATCTCGACCGGTTTGCTCCAGGAGAGCCCGTCGTCGGTACTTTTGGCAACCCAGACGGTTCGCGTTCCGCGGCTTTTTCGCTCGACGATTTGCGGCTCGCGGTCGACGCCCAGGTTGTGAGTCGCCAGCAACCAGATCGTGCCCGTCTCCCGATCGATCACCGGGCAAGGATTACCACATGTGTTGGGGCCATCGTCCCAAACGACTTGCGGCTCGGAAAAAGTCTGCCCACCGTCGGAGCTGCGACGGAGCAACAGGTCGATGTCGCCCGAATCGCTGCGACTGTTCTTGCGTCCCTCGCAAAAGGCCAACACGGTCTCTTTCTGGGTGACGATCACCGAGGGGATGCGATAGGTGTGGTAATCGCCGCGGCCGGAAGTGTAGACCGTGACATGCTCGGTCGGCGGGTCCGCATCGGTCTGGGTTGGTTGGGGACGTTTGGGCAACTCGACGAGTTGCCCCGTGGCGGCGAAATCGAAGATCCGCATCGTCGCCCGCCAGGGACGGAATCCCACGCGACCCACGGGACCTTCGGTAAACTGCCCGCGATACACCTGCCGGCCATCGATCGCGATGGTCAGTTCGGTTCCCCGGCGGACAACTTCCAGCCGTAGCGGTTTGCCCTGGGTGACGATGCCCGTGTTGGGGCCCACGTACTTGGCTCCCGAGGCGCCGAAGAACGGACCCTCGACGAACATCTGTCCGGCGCCGCCTTCGAAGCCGAAGTGGCTATGCCCGCCGATCGTAAACGTGGCGGCGCTTCGGGTCAGGTCCTCGATCGACAGCCGGGCGGTGATCGTAAAGTCGCCCGGGCCGATCCCCTTGCCGCCGTAGAGGAAGTTTTCGGTACCCCCACACTCGACGTAGCCATCGCCGGCGGTCCACACCTTCCCCTCGACCCGTACCGAGGCGGGGCGTCCAGCGCCGACGAACACCGCGTCTTCGGGCCCGCTGGGGTCTTGGGGAGCCCGCTGCATCGCGGAGAGGGCCACGAAACAGGAAAAAATGAACAAATGCGACAGCGTGGCAACGTAAGACAGCATGATTGCACCTCCGATATGCTCTGCCATCGGCGCGAGAAAGCACGTGGTTGTTCAGCCCGGGCACTTGTACCCGGCATGGGGAGCGGCTAAACGGCTCGAAATCGGCAGGGATTGAGCCTACCCGCCCGGCACCACCGGTGCAAGTAGCAGAGGCCGTCCACCGTCAGCCCGGTTCCGCTTCGTCATTGGGATTTGGACCTTCGGACGGCTCCTTCCGCTCTTCAAACGGCCCGCGGATCCGCACGGGGACCTCGGGCAGGTCGGAAACCGTAATTTCCAAAGGCATGCCGAGGCTGTCGACCGGGCCGGTATACCCGGTGTCAACGATCGGCTCCTCCTCGGGTGGTTGACCGCATCCGCCCAGAGCCGTCATGAAGAAGACCGACAGAATGAACGTCAGTAGGCGTTTCGTCATGGCTCTCACCATCAAGCGTGGGTAACTCGCGGGCGACGGGGCTGACAACGTGTCGATTTGAACCGTGTCCATGTTGGCACCTCCCCATTATCCGCCATGTGGCCCATCAAGGCAAGGAACACACCACCCTCATGGGGCATGACCGGCCGTAGCGAAGACTGCACACGACCTTGACGCCGCTCGGCTTGGGCCGTTGTAATGAAGCACGGGACTTCCACCGCAGCCCGGGAACAAATCGCCATGACCATGCAGCGACGCACGTTTCTGACAACTTCTTCCGCCTCGCTGTTGGGATTTCTGGGGCTCGATCTTCACGCACCCGCTGCCGGCGCCGAGACAGCGATCCCGAGGCGCGGGACGATGACATCGACCATCTGCCCCTTCTGTGCCGTGGGATGCGGCGCCATCGCGACCGATGTCGGGGGGCAAGTCGTCGGTGTCGAGGGCGATCCCGACCACCCGATCAATCGCGGGACGCTCTGCGCCAAAGGCTCCGCTCTGAGTCAGGTGGCCGATAACCCACGCCGCGTCACCCGGGTACTTTATCGTGCCCCAGGTGGTTCGCAATGGGAAGAAAGAGACTGGACCTGGGCGATCCGGCGCATCGCCGAGAAGATCCAACACACCCGCGACGCCACCTTCCAAACCACCGACGCTCAGGGACGAACGGTCAACCGCACCGAGGCGGTCGGCTGTCTCGGCGGGGCGGCGCTGAACAACGAGGAATGCTATCTCTTCGGCAAGCTTTCCCGGGCGCTGGGGATCGTCTATCTGGAGCACCAGGCGCGGGTGTGCCATTCGTCGACGGTGACCGGACTGGGCGCCACGTTTGGCCGCGGCGCGATGACCAACCATTGGATCGACGTGGCCAATGCCGACGCCGTGATGATGATCGGTGCCAACGTGGCGGAGAATCATCCGGTGGCCATGCATTGGGCGATGGAGGCACGCCGCCGCGGCGCACCGCTGATTGCCGTCGATCCCCGGTTCACACGTACCGCCGCCGTGGCCGATCTGTACGTACCCTTGCGATCCGGCACGGACATCGCGCTGATGGGCGGTCTGATTCACCACGCGATGGAACACGATTTGGTGCAGAAACCATATCTCGTGGCCCACACAAACGCTTCGTATCTGGTCGACTCGCGGTTCGCGTTCCAGGCCGGGCGTTTTGGTCCCGTCGAGCCGGCACAAGCGGCCGCCGAAGGCCCGTCTTGGGGTTACCAGCACGACGCCGAAGGCCGGATCGAGAAGGACCCTTCGCTGGAAGATCCCCGTTGCGTGTTCCAACTGCTGAAGCGGCACTACGCTCGCTACACGCCGGACACCGTGTCGGCCGTTTGCGGCACGCCGCGCGACACGCTGACGAAGCTGGCCGAGTCGTTCTGCCACACGCACCAGCCGGATCGCGCCGGGACGATCCTTTACTCCATGGGAGCGACCCAACATAGTTGCGGCACGCAGAATGTGCGAAGCTACGCGGTGCTGCAATTGCTGTTGGGCAACATTGGGGTAGCCGGCGGAGGGATCAACGCGCTGCGGGGCGAGTCGAACGTGCAGGGGTCGACCGATCACGGCCTGTTGTTCGACTACCTACCCGGCTACCTCAAACCGCCCCGTGCCGGGCACGATTCACTGGGCGCGCATCTGGCGTCGAACACGCCCCCGAGCAATGAGCCGCAAAGCGCCAATTGGTGGCGCCATTATCCCCAATACTTTGTCAGCCTGCTGAAGGCCTATTGGGGGGCTCACGCGGTCGAGGACAATCAGTTCGCCTATCATTACCTGCCCAAAATCGACGGCGACTATTCCCACCTTGCGATGTTTGACGCGATGCATGAAGGCCGGCTCGACGGGCTGATCGTGCTGGGGCAAAACCCGGCCGTCAGCGGTCCCGATCTGCATCGCGAGCGAACCGCTCTGGACCATCTCGACTGGCTCGTGGTGGCCGACCTCTGGGAGACCGAGACGGCCGCCTTCTGGAAACGCCCCGGCGCCGAGAGCGAGAACATCGCCACCGAAGTGTTCCTTCTGCCGGCGGCCGCGTCGCTGGAGAAAGAAGGCAGCCTGACCAATTCGGGGCGTTGGGCTCAATGGCGCCGCCCGGCTGTGGCACCGTCCGGCGAAGCGAAAAGCGATTTATGGATACTCGATCGCCTCTGCCGACAACTCAAGGAGCTCTACGCAGCGGGCGGCACGCTGCCCGAACCCCTGGTCGGGCTGAGTTGGGACTATGGCGAAGATCCCGATGCCGGTGCGGTCGCCCGGGAGATCAACGGGCGATTCCTCCGCGGTGTCAGGCTGCCCGACGGTAAGCGATTCGCGCCGGGTGAGCAGGTCCCCTCGTTCGCGCTCTTGACGGACGACGGCACGACCGCGGCGGGCAATTGGCTCTATTGCGGTAGCTATGTGAACTCCGAAAACAAGATGGCCCGACGGCAGGCCGCGGCCCAGGACGCCGATCCGCTGGGCATGCACGCCCGCTGGGCATGGTCGTGGCCGGCCAATCGCCGGATTCTGTACAATCGGGCAAGCTGCGACGCGTCGGGAGAACCTTGGGATCCACGCAGGCCGGTGGTGGTCTACGATCGGCGGTTGCAGCGATGGACCGGAGATATTCCCGACGGCGGTTGGCCGCCGGTCGAAAAGGCCGACGGCTCACTCGATCCCGACGGCCGCGAGGCCTTCCTCATGCTGCCCGACGGTCGGGCTTGTCTCTTCGCGCCGACGCTGGCCGACGGGCCGTTTCCCGAACATTACGAACCGCTGGAAAGCCCGGTATCCAACGCCCTGTCGGCGCAACAGTGCAACCCGCTGACCAAGGTGTCGCATCCGGAGCAACTCGGCGATGCCAGCCGGTTTCCGATCGTCGCGACGACCTGCCGAGTGAGCGAGCATTGGCTCTCGGGAGCGATCTCTCGCAATCTTCCCTGGCTGGTTGAACTGGTCCCCGACGCCTTCGTCGAGATCAGCCAACAACTGGCCGGGCGCCAGGGTGTCGTCAACGGCGATCTGGTCACCGTCTCGTCGGCACGCGGCCAGATCACGCTTCACGCGGTCGTCACCGGCCGCCTGCGCCCGTTGCTGGTCCAAGGCAGGCAAGTCGAACAGATTGCCCTGGTTTGGCATTTCGGCTATCAAGGGTTGGCCACCGGCCCCAGTGCCAATCTGCTCACGCCGCACGTCGGCGATGCCAACGCCATGATCCCCGAGTATAAAGCGTTTCTCTGCGACGTCCGAAAAACAGAACCGGAAGAACCATGACCACCCGCGAACGCTGGATCGTTTATCCGCTGCTCTTCCTGGCTCTGGGAGTGTCCCTGCGCGACAAATTTGTCCCGCCGAAATCTCTTGCCGCGGGAAAGATCATGTGCGATGAACTGGTCGTGCATGGCGACGCGTCGCTTCCGGTTGCCGAGGATTTTCGGGCACGGACGATTCACTGCGACCTTCTGGTGGCCGATCAGTCGCACTGCCAGATCGCGCAAGCCGGCGTGGCCCAAAGTCGGGCCGTGACCGTGACCGGCGGCAAGGGAGTTCCCGTTATCCTGTTGGCCGGCGGCGCGGCGGACGGCCAGGGGCGGATCGAACTCCGTGGACCGGACGGAAAACGGGCCGTCGTGCTGGCCGCGGATGCACAAAGCGGGGCCGGCTCGATCGAGACGTTCACCCAAGATGGATTCCCCCAGGTGCGGCTCAGTTCGGCCCACGGGCGTGGACTGGTTGCCACGGTCGACGCCGACAGCAAGCTCCAAGTCGTGCTCGGACACATCCTGGAAACATCGGGGTTGTTTTTCGTCGCCCCCGAGTTGAGTCGCCCGCAACCGTTGGCCTGGCCCATCCCACGGCTACCCGCACGGCCATCCGGCGATTTGCCCATGCAGCCACCGGAAGTGCCGGGCGCGCCGGAAGCGGAATCTCCCCGATCGCAGCCCGGTCGGTAGCGGGTCGCTCGTTGGGCGCCCATGGCGTCTGCGAAGCCAAATGTTCTTCCTGCCCCCCTGTCTCTCCGTGTCTACTCGTGCGTAAGCTGCTCCCAATTGTGAACCCACTCGTTTGGGTTGATATACATGATTCTTAATGGTTATATCTGGGGGAAATTCAACACTTACAGGGGGTTCGGACAGCCTGTTTTTGGCAGATTATGGGGGTAAAATCCTTGGTTACACTTGACGATCGGGGCGCGGCGATGCGAGAATGGGGGTATTCGGGCAAGTTGAACGGAAGCAACGGGGTGTGAGTGTGTCTGTCGTCGATGTCGGCCCAGACAAGTCATGCTCGTGACGCCGGTGGGTCGAACGGCTCCGGTGAGCGTTCGATATGCGGCTGTTTCCCCGACCCCCCAAGGATTTCCCACCCCAACGTGGCGCCGCGTCGTTGCGGCCCATGGCACACACCACGCGACGAGATTTACCTGGCCCATTATTGGGTTTTCCAGTGCGAAGATTCCCACGCGACGCATTCGGCGAACGGCGGCGCGGACAAACGGTAATTCGGCCCAGCGTTTGGCCGGAAAGCCGGAAACGGGTCCCTTCGCACCGCGGCGGAGAAGACACGCGGTTCGGCCAGCCGGGGCACCTCAAGGTGCTTCCCACGGGACGAGCCGGTCGAGGCAACGGAGAAAAAATACCATGAAAAGAAACGGATCGGTTCACGATTTTCAGATCGCTGGTCGCTATGAGAGTCTGCGCAAGGTTCTCTCGGACGAGCAATACGTTGATCACGTCGAGAAGCCGCTCGCCTTCTGGGCTCTGCCCACCGATCGGCGTCTCCCCCTGGCACTGATGGGCCAAACGCTCAAGGAACTGCTGGCCACTCCCTTCACCGAGATCTCGGAAACGCCGGGCATCGGCTTGAAGAAGATGCACTCGTTCGTCTCGCTGCTCACCCGAGCCGCGAACACCGATCGCTCCGAGCTGCCGACGGATTTCGTGAAAGTGTCGGGCAACGGAAAAACGTCCTCCGGCAACGGGACCTCCACCAACGGCAACGGCAACGGTCACGGCTCGGCGTTCCAACCGGCAACCGTTTCCGAGGTTGTCTGGGCGCAATGGCAGGCCACCGTGATCCGGCACGGCATGGGCAATGAAACGCTGGGGCGATTCGCGCCGAGCCTGCGAAACATCACCCGCGTCATTTGGAACACGCCGCTGGAAGCCTACACCGAACGGACGCTCGCCGAAATCCGGGAGATGAAGACCCACGGCGAAAAACGCGTTCGCGGCATTCTGGAGGTCTTCCACAGCGTCCACACGATCGTTTCGCAAATCGGCCACATGGATCATTTGGCACTGCGGATCGTGCCCCGAATGATCGATCGGATCGAACAGTGGATCGCGCCGCAGTTGCAGACGCCGGGTGTCGAGGGCGAAGAAGCGCTCTTCGAGAACTTCGTCGGCCCATTGCTCGAACAGGTCCGCGTCGACGCCGTGCCGCAGCTCGTCAGTCTGGCCGAAAACCGGTTGGGTATTCACGAGCCGATCACCAGTGTCCGTCAGGCCGCCCGCACCATGGGGCTTACCCGCGCTCGGGTATACCAGTTGCTCAACGAAATCAACGACATCATGATGACCCGTTGGCCCAACGGGCGGCATCTGGTCTACGCGTTGCGGGAGAAGTACGGCAAGGAAACGGCCGAGATGAAGAACCCGCCCGAGTTGACGCAGTTTCACGCGGCCATCGAACTGTTCTATCCGAGCAATCGTCGCGGAGCCGCCGGACCGCTGGAGTTCGTCGAAGATCCGGCCAACGCCGAGTCGTAGCCCGCCGAAAATCCCGCATGAAACCGAGAGGAAAGACAGCAGAAGCACAACGCTGCTGTCTTTCCTTTTTCGGTTCTTGGGGGCGCACGCCATTTTCTTGACTTCCGTGCCCGGGCAACTAGACTTGGGGGGCATACGGTGACGGCCGTCTGATCTCCCGGGCAAGGTCGTGGCGGACACCGATCGGCTTCTGGACAAACTGCGGGGGAAGATCGATCGGGACCCGTGATTCGGCCAGGATCTCAAAAGGCCGCACCGAACGTGCGAGGGGGACCATCCATGAAGTCAAACTGTCGGGTTGCACTGAACATCCTGCTGATCGCGGGCTGCGCCGGCTTCTTGCACACGGCCGATGCGCAAGTGGCTGCAAAACGCCCCAATGTGTTGTTCATCGCCGTCGACGATCTGCGTCCGGCTTTGGGATGTTACGGCGACACGACCGCCATGACGCCGAACATCGACCGTCTGGCGAGTCGCGGCACGGTGTTTCATCGTGCCTATTGCCAACAGGCGGTGTGCAGTCCGTCACGACTGTCGCTGCTGACCGGTCGCCGGCCCGACACGACCGGTGTCTGGGATCTGGCCACGCATTTTCGAGACGCGCTGCCGGACGTCGTGACGCTGCCACAGCATTTCAAGAATCACGGTTACCAGACACGTAGTCTCGGCAAGATCTATCACGGCGGCGGCCCGCCGTCGCAAGATCCGCCTTCATGGTCGGTCGAGCCGCGGTACGATGTGGTGCGCGATGCAAAGGTCCGTTACGCTTTGCCGGAGAACTTGGAAGGCCGGGGGCTCAAGCGATCCGCGGCCGAAGCGGCGGACGTTCCCGACAGTACGTACATCGACGGCATGGTTTGCGATGCGGCGGTTGCGGTGCTTGCGGAGTCGCAAACCGAAAACCGGCCGTTCTTCCTCGCGGTCGGATTTCGCAAGCCGCATTTGCCGTTTTGCGCTCCGCGGAAGTATTGGGACCTCTACGATCGCGAGGAGATCCCCTTGCCGGTCACGACCAGCCATCCGAAAGATGCGCCGGAACTGGCCGTGCGCAGTTGGAAGGAACTGGAAGGCTACACGGACATTCCCTCGGATGGGCAGCTTTCGCCCGAGAAGACGCGCGAACTACGGCATGGCTACTATGCGTGTGTCAGCTACGTCGACGCCCAGGTCGGTCGCCTGCTGGATGAGTTGGCTCGACGCAATCTCGCCGAGAATACGGTGATTGTCCTGTGGGGCGACCATGGCTATCACCTCGGTGAGCAGGGTCTGTGGACGAAGGCCAATAACTATGACTTGTCGACTCGCGTGCCGTTGATCCTTTCGGTTCCCGGGCAGGCACGCGCCGGCACAAAGACCGACGCGCTGGTCGAGCTGGTGGATGTTTACCCGACGCTGGCGGACGTATGCGGGCTGGACGCTCCGGCCGGTGTGGAGGGCGTCAGCCTCAAGCCGCTGCTGGCCGATCCGGAACGAGCATGGAAGCAAGCCGTCTTCAGCCAGTATCCGCGAGCACGAGAAGGCAATCGCCACCGCGATCACGGCGACATCATGGGCTACGCCGTTCGCACCGAGCGCTATCGCTATGTGGAATGGCGAGAATGGGAGACGAAGCAGGTAGTGGCTCGTGAACTATACGACCACGAGCACGATCCGCACGAGATGCGGAACACTGCCAAACAACCGGGGCAATCGGATATTGTCCGCCGCCTGGCCGGCGTGCTGGAAGACGGCTGGAGAGCAACCGTGGCGAACGACGATAGCGTCCGTCCCAACGTCCTGTTTCTCGCCGTCGATGACATGAGGGATTGGGTAAACTGCCTCGGCGGCTACGAGGGCGCGGTGCATACGCCGAACATCGACCGGCTGGCGAAACGCGGCATGCTGCTTACCAATGCACATTGCGCGTCGCCGAAGTGCGCCCCGTCGCGTGCCGCGATCATGACGGGCCTGCGGCCTTCCACCACGGGATTGTATGACAACGGGCACTGGTGGCTGCCGAATCTTCCGGAGGTAGTCACCATCCCGGTGCATTTCCACAACCACGGCTATCGCGTCGTCGGGGCGGGCAAGATCTACCATCACACGGCCGGCAATAATCCGCCCTACCAGTGGGACGACTTCTTCCGCCTGACCTTCCGCAATGACCCCTGGTTTCGCGGCGCGAAACTGAACTACCCATGGTCCAAGTCAGGCCCCTATCCCCAAGGATTTCCGTTGGGCGGCGTACGGGGCCTTGGCCACGAAAACGACTGGGGATCGCTCGGCATTCCCGAAGGCCAGTACGACGATACGCTGACGGCGAACTACGCCGTCCGCTTTCTCGGGCAGAAACAAGACCGGCCGTTCTTTCTCGCCTGCGGACTGTTCCGTCCGCACCTTCCGTGGTACGTACCGCGGAAGTTTTTCGATCTCTATTCACTCGACGCGATCCGTCTGCCCCAAGTTCGAGAGAACGATCTCGACGATCTGCCGGCCGAAGGGCAGAAGCTCGCCCGGGCGCGACGTAGCGACTTCCTGACGATCCGCGACGCCGATCGCTGGAAACACGCGATCCGGGCCTATCTGGCGAGCATCAGCTATGCGGACGAGCAACTCGGCCGGGTGCTCGACGCGCTCGATAGCAGCGGGAAGGCGGCCGACACGGTCATTGTTCTCTGGTCCGATCATGGCTGGCATCTCGGTGAGAAAGGCCATTGGCACAAGTCGACGCTGTGGGAAGAAGCGACTCGCGTACCGCTGGTCATCAGTGTCCCCGGCTATCGCCCCGGTGTCTGCGAGCGACCGGTCAGCCTGTTGGATTTGTATCCGACCTTGAATGAACTCTGCGGTCTAGCGGCCATCAAGTCTCACGATGGCGTCAGCCTTACGCCGCTGTTGCGCAATCCCCGGACGATGTGGAATCGCCCCGCCGTCATCGAATTCAAACGAGGCAACGCGGCCGTGCGCAGCGACCGTTATCGCTATATCCGCTATGCTGACGGCGGGGAGGAATTGTACGACCACCGTACCGATCCGCACGAATGGAACAACCTCGCCGGCAGCGCCGAACATGCCGCGATCAAGACCGAACTCGCGGACTGGATCGCCAAACGATGGGCCGAACCCGCACCCACCAAGAGCGCGTTTGGTTTTGATCCCGAGTCGTTTACCTGGACGCACAGGCAAACCGGCAACACGATATCCGGAAAAAAACGATGATCCGAAAACAAACGTTGTCTTCTTTTTGTGTTTTCCGACGGACTGCTAAGTCCTCATTTGCCAACAATGTCCGCCGTCACGGGGCGGTCCTGGCGAAACCGGTAGTCGGGCCAAAGCGGACAGTTTAGATCGGTCCAACACTTGACGGCGCGGCTCTCGTCGTCGGAGAGTTTCACGTCGTGATGGCCCGAGTCGAGCACGTTCCACAAGCGGCTTTTCACGGTGCCAAAGCTCAGCGGCTGGGCCTTGTGATGCGCGAGGCCCCAGGAATAGCTGAAATGATGCACCCAGCCCTGGCTGATGAGCGTGCGGTAGGAGGCGGGCACGCGATTGTCGTCGAGCCGGCCGGTCAGGTCGATCTTCTGCTTGTCGGCGGCGTCGTGGCAGCGGACGCACTGGGCATCGAGCACCGGCTGGACGACCCGAGGATAGGAGAACGGGCCGGCGCCCCACGGAGGCGGCTCCAACCGCCGCGGATCGTTCCGCGCGGCGATCGTGAGTCGCACGGGCGGTGAAAGGGTTCGCCCCTCGTGGCAGCCGATGCAACTCCGCTTCTCACCCGGCTGAAGTTGTACCACGCTTCGCATCCGCTGAATCTCGTTGAAGTTCTCGTCGAGTGCCTGGAAGTAGAGAACCTTACCGGCCGGCGCGTAGAAATTGGCCGAACCGTCTTCCTTCACGGGGACGATGCCGTGAACCCCCTTGGCCACGAAACTGGGCCAGCCGTGGGGCCCGGTCACCTTGTGCGTCGGTGCGGCGTAGTAGTCCTGGAACTCGGGATACTCCTCCTTATTACGCCCGTTGGGCAAGCGTTCCAGTTCCGAGCGGACTTCTTCGCAAACGCGGAGGTACTTGACCGTGCCGCGCTCGACGGCCGGCGTCAACCCCTGGTAGACGTCGATCAGCACAAACTGGCCCGGCTCGGGTTCGGTGGACGGTTCGGCGGAGGGAATCGCCGGCGGAGGAGTGGCGGCGGCACGCAACGGCGTGGGGCACATACTTCCGATGGCCGCATCGAGGTACAGCACCTCCCGGTTGCCGAAGCGGTCGATCAGGTACAGACCGAAGCGGTCCGCCGGAGCGTGGCTCACCAGGATGTAGTCGCGGGAGATGGGAACCGGATCGCGAAAACACCGCGCCTGGGGCCAGCCCCGATCGAAATTGTATCGCACGTCGGGGGTGATGTTCACCGCCGCCGCCGGATTGGAGCGGCCTTTGGTCGTGTCGATCAAAGCGATTGGGCCGTTGAAGTCGCCGAAGTGCGAAATCAGCGTGCAACAGATCTCCTCCGTCCCGGGAACCTCGCGGCCGTTGAGACAGCAATTCTTCGTGTTGTTGCCGTAGATAAGCTCGGGGTGCGTACCGTCGGGACGGATCGACCAGAGCGTATGCCCGAAGTTGGCGCCCTTGTCGAGATACTCCGACCGCGTCCAGATGATCCGCCCGTCGCTCATCACCGACGGTGCCCACTCGCTCAGGTTGGCGTGCGAAAGCGGCCGGATGTTGTTGCCTTGCCCGTCCATGCGGAACAGCACCATGGACTGCGGGACCCAACACAAGAAGCGATTTCGGCAGCGGGTCGAGATAAACGTCAAATCACCGCCGGGCAGCGGGCAGGGATAATAGTCGTGGTACGGACCGTGGGTAAGCTGGCGCGAGGGTCCGCCGTCGGCGTCGACCGCCATCAGGTGCCAATACGCCTCTCCCCGGTTGCCGCTGGGCCGGTAGGCGAAGTAGATCGTCCGAGCCTGGAAATCGGCCACCGGATCGCGGGGGATGCCGTCTCCAGCGTCGAACAACACGGTGACTTTGCCCTCGGCAGGCTCCAGGCACCCATCGTGGCGTGGAATCTCCAGCACACACACTCCGCCGCCGGCGCGGAACTGCGAGTCCATGATGTCGCTGTAATTGTGCGACGGCTTGTACGGATGCCGCTTCACAAACAGGATCTTCTCCAGCGGTGCCAAGTCGGGATCGCGGAAAAGTAGCCGCCGCTTGGCCAGGCGGGCATCGAGAAGCAGCGCCTGACGCATCAAATCCGGCGATCCCGGCGGTTCGGTCGCCGCGGGTTTTTCTTCGGCCAGCGATTGCAGACGCCGCTTGAGTTTCGTCAGTTCGGCTTGCTCGCCGGAGACATCCAGTCCTCGCGCGGCGAATCGGGCGATCATCTCCTCCATTTGCCCAAGCACGCGCCCGACCGGCTCGGCACGATCCGCGTTCCAGAACGACTCCGCCTCACACGTAAAGGCATAACGGAGCAGCGTCTCCGAATCGAGCGGACCACTGGACGGCAAAGCGACCAACTCCGGCAGCGCGGCGGGGCGCGGCGGAGCCGGCGGCGGCGGGGCGGCAACCTGTGCGGTCTGGGCGGATTTCACCTCGGCGACCTTCCGCCACTCCTTACCGTCGGGAGAAACGCGGATGTCGAAATGCACGGCCAGGCGATCGCGATACTGCCCTTCCCGATCGCGAGAAAAGACCACTTTGGCGATCTTGGCCGGCTGCGGCAGTTCGATTTGTGCCCAATCTCCGCTACTTCGCGCGGCGATCCAACTGTGGCTATTGCCGTACAGGCCGTCGTTGAGATGGACGATCTGATGAATCGGATAGCCCGGCAGGCACGACGAGGCGGTCGCCTTAGCGCCGTCGGCGGCCAGGGCAAGATTATCTTTGCCCTCGGGGCCGTAGATCTCCAACTCGTCGATGCACGCCTGAGTGGCCAGCGACGCGTGGATCGTGAAGCGAACGAACCGGGCCTCGACAGGCTCGAACGCGACTTCATTCGGCCTCTCGGGAGATATCTCCGGGTCGGCCCCCAGGACGGCCGTCACCAGCACAAGACCACAAGCAACGGCTGCCGTGGCCGTTCGGAAGCGTCCGGAGTTGCAGCCCATGTCTCTTTCCTCCACTGTCAAATGGGAGTAGACTCGACTTATCAACAGATATTGTACATCAAATCCGAATGCCGTGAAGGCCCCGTTGATTGGCCGTTGATATGCCCATGTTGGTGCGGCCCGAGCGGCCGTGTGAACCCCTTCCACGCGTTCGGTCGGACTACGAGGAAAACACAATGAAGGTATTTCACCGATGGGGATACCTTGGACTGATGACGTCGCTGTTGCTTGGGCTATCCGGGCAGTCGGCGGCGGAGGTGAGTCGGTACTACGCCAAGACGACCGTGCGCGGGGAGATGGTGCTGTTGGGCGTGACCGTGACCCGGGGGGATGGTGCGGTCCGCTTTGATGCCTCCAAGCTGATCGGCGTCCGCCTGACGCATTTCAAGTCCAACGACCCATCGAATCTGGTCGTGCCGGGCGGTTGGCCGCCTCCTGCTTCGGGCCGGCGAGATCGGCTGCTGAGTGACAACCTGTTGAACACGGGTCTAATCAATCCCGGCGGACAAGAGGCTCCTCTTACGGCCGATCCTCTGCTGGACGGTCCGGACTCGACGCCCGGGATAGCCATTGCGTTCGACGTGCCGGTCGTCAACCTGCCGGGGGACGACGTGGTGTTCTTCGAATTCCACCGGGAGTTGAACAGTCCCCTCGACGGCGACGCCTTTCACGTCAGCCCGTTGCACTTCGAGCCCGGCCTCCGCTCGGTCACCGTCGGGGCGCTGGACATCGGCTGCAATGATCCGCGTGCCTTGCCGTTGTCCGGTTTCGACGTGTATCGCCTGGCAAGTCCTCCCCATTCGCTGCAACAGATCCAATCGGTGGCGGTATCGAAGGGCAACGCCGCGCCGCTGAACGATTTCAAAGTCCTCGCGGTGGGGATCGATCTGTCGGACCTGGGTTATCCCCAAGGCGCGGAGGTCGCCGGGCTGTTCTTCCAGGACAAAGACGGGACGGGCCTGCAAGTCGACCCGGTCCTCATCGCCGGGCTACCCCGTCCCGACGCCGCGAACCTGATGAAGGAGGTCCCCCAGAAGACGCTGGTCGGCCCCAAACCGGGCGAGTTGCTCGCATCGATGCTCACCGGTCCTATGGCCGGAGCGGACGAGATCGTCTTCGCCGAGCGAGTAGGCGGCTTCGATCATTGGTATGCCAACTTCGGTTACTACTCGGCCTCCATAACCGAGTACCCACCGCAACGCGGCATCGAAGACGAGCGGATCCCCCCCTGCTTCGGCGACGGCGGGCGGCTGTGCCGGCTGAACCTGCGTACGGGCGAGCGAACGGTCCTGCTCGACGATCCCACAGGTGGGGTGCGCGATCCGCAGGTCCACTACGACGCCAAGAAGATCCTCTTTTCGTACCGCAAAGGCGACCAGCCGTACTACCACCTCTATGAGGTCAACGTCGACGGCAGCGAGCTACTGCAATTGACCGACGGACCGTACGACGACATAGAGCCCACCTATCTGCCCGACGGCGGCATCATGTTCTGCTCCAGCCGCGCGCGGCGCTTCGTCAACTGCTATCGCACTCCCGTGGCCACGCTTTACCGCTGTGATTCCGACGGCGGCAACGTGCGTATGATCTCGACGAACATCGAACACGACAACACGCCTTGGGTGTTGCCCGACGGACGCGTGATCTACATGCGTTGGGAGTACGTCGATCGCAGCCAGTTCTGCTTCCATCACCTCTGGACGGCAAACCCCGACGGCAGCGGCCAGATGGTCTACTTCGGCAACCAGTTCCCCGACACGGCCATGCTGGACGCCAAGCCGATTCCCGGCACGAAGAAGGTGGTGGTTTCGTTCTCGCCAGGGCACGGTCGGCCGGGACACATGGGCTACGTAACGATCGTCGATCCCCGCACGGGGCCCGACAACCGGGCCGCCGCCCGCCGCATCAGCCGGCCCGGCCGCTTCTACCGCGACCCGTATCCCTTTTCAGAAGATTGCTTCCTGGTGGCCGACGACACGGGCATCCACGTGATGGACGGGCTGGGGAACACGGAGTTGGTCTGCAAGACTCCGGCGGACAATCGGCGACTCACCTGTCACGAGCCACGGCCGCTGCTGCCACGGCCGCCGGAGCGGGTCATCCCCCCGCGCGTCGATCTTACCCGGGCCAGCGGCCGGCTGGTGCTGAGCGACGTCTACGAAGGCCGCCACATGGCCGGGGTGCGTCGCGGGGAGATCAAGAGGCTGCTGGTGTTGGAACAGCTACCCAAGCCGATCAGCTTCTCCGGCGGGATGTGGCCGATCAGCGCCGGCGGCACGTTCACCCTGACGCGAATTCTGGGAACCGTGCCCGTGGAACCGGACGGATCAGCGTATTTCGAGGCACCCGCCATGCGCTCCCTGTTTTTCGTCGCCCTGGACGAGAACGATCTGGCGGTCAAGCGGATGCAGAGCTTCCTGACCCTCGAGCCCGGCGAGACGGCCGGCTGTGTGGGCTGTCACGAGCAGCGACTGCGGCCTCCGAGCTGGCAGCGGGGAGCGCCGGGAACTCTGGGGCGCGCTCCCTCGACGATCCGGCCCATCGACGACCTACCCGACGTGCTCGACTTCCCCCGCGATATCCAGCCCATCCTCGATGAGCATTGCCTGCGATGCCACAACCCCCAACGCACCGAAGGCGGCGTCGATCTGTGCGGCGACCATACGCCCTTGTTTTCGGTGAGCTATTGGACGATCGTACAGCGGGGGCTGATTTCCGACGGGCGAAACGAACGCTTCGGCGATCGGGCACCGCGAACCATCGGCAGTTCCGCCAGCCGGCTGCTGGAGTTGGTCGATGGCAGCCACTACGACGCCCGACCCTCGCAACGCCAGCGAGCGATCTTGCGTTTATGGATCGATTCCAGCGCGGTCTACGCGGGCACGTACGCGGCCCTGGGTTCCGGGATGCACCCGGTCGGGTTTCCCATCGCCGTGATGGAGCGTCGCTGCGGTGCCTGTCACGGTTCGCAGCCGCCCGCCCGGCAGATCGGCACGGGCATGTATTTCCGCTTCGGTTCGCGGGGGCCGGCCTTGCCGTTGGTCCACGATTTCAAGGATCTTCAGCAGATTCGCGGCAGCATCGGCTACTACAAGTTCGGCAATGCCCCGCCACCGCAGTCGTTGTGCAACCTTTCGCGGCCGGAACAATCGTTACTGGTGCGGGCACCCTTGTCGCGCGAGGCGGGCGGGTTGGGGCGATGCGGGACCGAGGTCTTCAGCGGCGCCGACGATCCCGATTATCGGCGAATCCTTACCCGAATCGAAGCAGCCAGCCGAACACATCACGCCGAAAAGCGTTTCGACCTGCCCGGCTTTCGCCCCAACGTGTATTACTTCCGCCAGATGCAGACCTACGGCATCCTCCCGGAGGAGTCGAACCTCGACGAGCCGATCGACGTATACGCCGTTGATCGGGCGTATTGGGAGTCCTTCTGGTATCGGGGGATTAGACCGTTCGGTGATTAGCCCGACCGTCTGATTGCTGTAGGGAACGCCAATCCCCTCATCCCCTCTTCGTTACCGCGGTTATCCAGCGCGACAGCAGGCAGCCGATGCCCAGCAGAGCCAGGACCCAGGTCGACGGTTCGGGGACGCGGACGCCGTGGACCTCGATCTCGTCGATGGCGATGCCGTTGGCGCTGGTGCGGATCCGCACTCCGGTCGCCGACGGGACGGCGTCGAACTGCCAGAGGTGCCGCAGGTACCCCTGGGCGTCGGGAAACGTCCCGTCATATACGAGGGTCGCGATGTCCGTCCAATCGGCGTCGGGTGTGCCCTCATCGGGGTCCGCGACCGTGGTGTACTGGAGCGTATAGGTACCCAGGTACCGGTCCGTGCCCTGCCACGCCTCGCCGCCGTTGTCGCGGCCGAAGGCGATCCCGTCGATCGTGTAGGGGCCGTCGAAGGCCACGCCCGCAAAGCTGTCGGCCGAGGCGCCGATCCAACTGAAGCTGTTGCCGTTTCGCTCGTCGTTGATATGGGCGATCTGGTGGGCCGCGTACCCGCCGCCGGCAATCAGGTCCTTGGCGAAGGGCGTCCCGCCGCGGGAGGCGGCGGCGATGTTGATCGGGACCTCCCAGCGGCCGATCAGGTACTCCTCGACGGCCGCTCGCTCGGTGGGCGTCAGGGCCCGGTCGTAGATCAGCACCTCGGCGACGTCGCCGGTCAGCGGATAGGTCGCACTGCCGCGGACGCCCAAGGTGAGCCACTGGTCGTAGGCGCTTCGGGCACTGCTGACGGTGTCGGCGCTCTGGAGGCCGTCCACGCGGATGATGCCCGTGTCGCCCTCCACGCGAACGTTGAACAGGTGCGGTTGCCCGTTGGTATAGAACCCGGCCGTGCTGATATCGGCATACTTGTCGGGCACGCTACCGGACGCCTGATTGGGGATGAAGCGTGCCCCGGCGGCGCCGTCGAGATGGATCTCGTAGTGCCCCGCGCCCGCCGTGTGGCTGGCGGCGGTGAGGAACTGGACGGCGTGGGAATTGGAACGAGCCACGAGGAACATTTCGTAGTCGGAGTTCTGGATGCCCAGTGCGGCCGCGTCGATGATGTTCAGATGCCGGATGCCGCTGCCGCTGAAGTCGATCACCGGCTTGCCCGCCAGGGCCCCCGCCGTCACCGCCGGCCTGTTGCCGGGCACGGTCTGCCCCGCGGAGTTGTAGTTGCCCGACTGGTCGATCCAGTTCGCCACGTTGCCCGCGCCGTCGGTGTTCACGCCCGCATCGCCCCGGAGCCACGAGGTCAGGCCGGCCGTCGGTATGCTCGGCACTGGCCCGGCGGGGGACGCGTAAAGCTCGATCTCGTCAATGGCCGTCGGGGCGGCCAGCCCGGCAATCCGTACGCCGGTCACGTTCGCGATCGGATCGAAATCGTACCGGTGCCGCAGCGCGTTGCCCGGATCGCCCGAGTAGTTGATCGTCTGGAAGGAGTTCCAGTCCGCATCGGGCGTGTTCTGGTCGGGGTTGGGTGCGGTCGTGTACTGCACCGTGTATGGGCCCGCGGCGCGATCCGCAAGAGCGGCGGTATTGTCCCGGCCCCAAGCGATGCTGCCGATCGTCTGCGGCCCGTTGAGACGGACGCCGGCAAACGTGTCTGCCGAACTCCCGATCCAACTGTTGCTGTTTCCGAAGGTTTCGTCGTTGAGATGGGGAATCTGGTGCGCGGCGTAGCCGCCGCCGTTGATCAAGTCCTTGGCAAAGGCCGCGCCGCCGGCCGCCTGCCCGGCCAGATTGTTCGGCGCGATGCTGCCGCCGATCTCCGACAGCGTCAGCGGCGGCGGCGCCACGAACGTCTCGTACAACTCGATCTCGTCGATGGCAGTGCCGGCGCCCAGGCCGGTGGCGGGCACCAGCAGGCGCACACCGGTAGCGTTGACGGGGTCGAAGCCGTAGCGGTGTCGCAGGTGCGGTGCGGTGAAGTTCACGCCGCCGGCGCTCTGATAGTCGAGCGTGCCCACGGTGGCCCAGCCGGTGGCCGCATTGCCCGTATCAGTCACGGCCGTACCCGGGTTGGGCACCTGCGTGTATTGCAGCACGTAGGGATTGCCTCCGCTCAGGCAGCGGTCGGTGCCGAGCCATGCTTCCCCGCCATTGTCACGCCCAAAGGCGATGCTGCTGATCGGCACGGGGACGGCCCCGAGGTTGACGCCGGCGAACGCCCGATTCCCGACCGACGTCGGCGCCGTGGCACCGTTGCCGATCCAACTGTTGGAGTTCCCGTAGATTTGATCGTTCAGCTCCACGGTCAAATGCCCGTATGCGCTGAGTTCGTCCAAAGCAAACGGCGTGGCTCCCTGCGCGAGGTTGGGTGCGTCGAATGTGCCGCCTTGCTGAATCAACACTAGACCACCGCCGCTGAGCACGACGCCGCCGTGCGCCACGGTGCCGAGACACAAACACGCCGCCACAACGGCCGCCACGGACACCAAGAGAATCTTGCCAAAGAGTCGATGCAGGATCATGAGTCGCCCTCCGGAGTCGGATGCGTTGCCAGCGGAAGAGAACAGGAACTCGGCCCAATCCAAGGCTATTAGCAGCTACGTCACATTGTTGCAACGTGTGGGAGACAAAGTCAACAATAATAGATGCCGGTTTGGGGATTTGGCGGAAGAATTTCCAGGCACCCACGCCGGGGGGGGTGCCCCCTGCGATCGACCCCAGGCACCCCGCGATCACCTCGCTCACGCTTCGAGTTGCGATGGCAAGCCGTCGTATGCCGATCTCCACCATGCACTCGGCTTGCAAATCGACCCACTTGTGATACGCTAATGGGGTCGGGATCGGGGTATCGATCTGAGGCAATCGGGTTATGGGAGGTGCCGCCGTGAGCAGACGGACCACCAGTGCCGGTTTTACGCTGGTCGAGTTGCTGGTCGTGATCGCCATCATCGGAATCTTGATCGGGCTGTTGCTGCCCGCGGTGCAGGCCGTCCGCGCGGCGGCCCGGCGAATGCAGTGCGGCAACAATCTCAAACAGCTCACCCTGGCCCTGCACAACTACCACGATACCAATCAGCGCTTCCCCATGGGGGCGGTTCACGAGGCCTGTGCCACTTGGAGTTCGGTCGATCCCAATCACCACGGCAGTTTCCTCATCCGTTTGCTGCCCTATATCGAGCAAAAGGCCCTGTACGACGCCTGCGACTTCAAGGGGAACACCTCGCACACCAGCCGGGTGGGCGCCGGCGGGCAGTTTGTCCACGAGAACTGGGTCGATACGCTGATCTGTCCCAGCGACGAGAGCCCCAAGTATTGGGGCGGCAACCCGCTCTACCACAACGCGGCGGGGTCGACGAAGAACCAGAAGCGGGCCACCTCCAACTACGCGGCCAGCATGGGAAACCAGCGATTCGGTGCCTGCCCCTTCGGCGGCAACATGTATGGCAACGGACCCGTGTTTCACGGCCACGACAATACCGGGGGACAAATCTCGGGTGTGTTCAGCCACTGTGCCTGGGCGGCGAGTATCGAGGAGATCACCGACGGCACCAGCAACACGATCGCCCTGGGTGAGATGCGTCCCAAGTGCAGTTGGCACGCCATGGACGGGTGGATGCACATCAACAGCCTCTGGTTTGCCACGACCTGCCCGATCAATTTCCCCAACTGTCCCGGCGAGACCGGGTTCGTCGACGGCAACTGCAACGCGCCCCACGCCTGGAGTTGCGACATGGGCTTCAAATCACGACACCCGGGCGGCTGCCACGTCTCGCTCTGCGACGGTTCGGTTCGATTTCTCACCGAGAACGTCGACTACGCGCTGTATCAACGGCTGGGTGACCGGCGGGACGGCGAGCCGTTGGGCAGTTTTTGACGGAGTATCAAACAATGCGGCGAGGATTGCTGACGATCGCTCTGGGACCGACCGTCCTGCTACTGGCGGCCGGCTGCGGCGATAACCGGGCGGAAACGGTTCCCGTCACCGGCACGGTCACCTATCGCCAACAGCCGGTGGAAGGCGCCCAGGTGATGTTCATGGCCGCCAAGGGCCCTTCCGCATCGGGAACCACCAACGCCGAGGGCCGCTTCGAGCTGATGACCTTCGAGCCCGGCGACGGGGCGGTCGTCGGCAGCCACAAGGTGCTGATCACGAAGAAGGAAGAGATTCCCGATCCCAGCGGTGCTGATTCACCCTACAAGATGACCCGCGACCTGTTGCCGCCGCGTTACGGCAACCCGGTCCAATCGGGGCTCACCGTCGACGTGCAAGCCGACGGGGAGAATGATTTTCCGTTTGAGTTACAGGATTGATAGTGGTAGGGTGCGTCTGGACGCACCAAATGCATGTCACTCTCCATCCTGGTGCGTCCAGACGCACCCTACAGCTCCTTCTCCCATCAACAATCCGCCTGAATTCGGGCCAGCGTGTCGAAGGCGCCGCTGTCGGCGAGGCCCTCGTACGCTTGGACGTAGGCCTGATACAGCTCTTCGTAACGGCCGTGTCGCTGGGGGTCGGGATCGGTTCGCCCGGCGACTTTGACCATCGCCTCGACGCCTTCGGGGATCGAGCCGAAAACGCCGGCCCCCACGCCTCCCAGCAGGGCCGCGCCGAGGCCACTCGATTCGTCCACGTTCAACGTCTCCACGGGAAGGCCGTAAACGTCGGCCTGGATCTGATTCCAAAGGGCCGATCGGGTGGCGCCGCCGCCGATTCGCAGGCTGCTCACGTCCATGCCGGCTTGCAGCCATCCTTCCATGATGTCGCGGATCTCCAGCACCACGCCCTCCATCACCGCCCGGGTCAACTCGGCCCGGCCGTGGGCGAAGGAGAGTCCCAGGAAGGCCGAACGTGCGTTGGGGTTCCATCGGGGTGTGGCGGCGGTGGCCAGATAGGGTAGATACAAGAGTCCGCGGCTGCCCGGTTCGGCGCTGGCCGCCAGGCGGTTGAGCAGCTCGTAGGCCGTGGTGCCGGTTTGCTCCGCCCGTCGCCTTTCTTCGGTGCCGATCGCGTCGCGGAACCAGCGATAGGAACTGGCCGCCGCGTTGGAGAGGCCCTCCACCTCCCACATCCCCTCAAGGGCGTGATTGGTCACCATCATCCCGCCGAAGCCGGGCACCGGGCGGTCGACGCAGAGGATCGCCATACCGCAGGTCCCCAGCGTGACCGTGGCCAGGCCGGACTCGATGGCCCCCATGCCCACCGCGGCGCAGTTCTGGTCACCGGCGCCCACGCACAGCGGTGTGCCCGGGGCGAATCCCGTTTCTTCGGCGATCGCGGCGGAAATCGTTCCCACCTGCGTCCCCGGTGGCGTGGGAGTGCCAAACCGCTCCGGGGCCATGCCCAGCAGATCGAGCAGTCGGGGGCTCCACTGGACCCGTTCGATGTCCCATGTGCCGTAGAACGCCATGCAACAGGTGTCGGTGTGAAACCCCTCGGCACCGAACGCCTTGAGCACGAGATCCTGGTTCTGCACGAACTTGTGCGTCTTTTCGTAAAGCCGCGGCTCATGCTCGCGCATCCAGAGAATCTTGCTAATCAGCCACGTGGTTCCCAGGGGCAGGCCGCTGAGGCGATAGTACTCGGCCTCGTCGATTAACTCCCGCAATTCGTCCACTTGGGCTGCCGTGCGGGCGTCTTGCCAGGAGATCAGCGGCCGGACCGGGGTCCCGTCTTCGCCGACCGGGCACGTCACGCTGCGCTGGGCGGAGAATCCGATCGAGGCGATCTCGCTCGGCTTGACGCCCGATTGTCCCACGGCGGCGCGGCAGGCTTCGACGGTCTTGGCGATCAGCAGTTGGGCGTCCTGTTCGACCCAACCCGGCTTGGGATACTCGGCCCCGTACTCGCGATACTCACCGGCGATCAACCGCCCGTGGGTATCGAACAGGACACATCGCGCACCGGTAGTCCCGACGTCGACGCCCGCCAAGCATTGCGGCATGGTTTCTTCCCTTCGTGTGCCGGGACTTGGAGCCTGTTTGGATCAATTCTGGGCGAACCGGCGGGCAGTGTCAAGCATGAGGGCGTCACGGGCTTCGGTCCAATGGAAGAGAGGCCCCGGCGTAAGAAGCCCTGCACGCTACGGTTCACGTCGCCGAAGAGCCAGTAGCCGGCATCGTCAATCAGATACGGCGCGGTTTCGGTGTGGTGGCGGCAAGCCTCGCAATCACGTTGTTGCGGCAAACACGGCGAATTCAGCCAGGCCAATGTTGCCGTAGCCGGTCTTTACACCGGTCACCTCGAATTTGATCCACGTAACGGTCCGCTTGGGGAACACAACCTCACGGCCGGACGAGGCGTCGTCGGTCAGTTGGCCGACTTCGATATACGAGCCATTGCTGAACGTCAGCTTTCCCGTGGTGATGTAGTCGTATGTGTTTGGGCGGTCGAACAGGAGGACGCGATCGACCGTCCGCGGGCTGTCCCACTGGAGTTTTGGCCAGGCTCCGGCGTTCTCCTCGTGACTGGCCCATTCCTCTTGGATGTTGCCCGTTGGGGACATCCGTCTTAAGGTCTGGCCAACGGAGCCAAAATAGGGTACGCTCGGAAAATCGAAACTTCTCGCCAGAAGAGGATGAAGGACTCAAGCCAGACGCCGTGGAAGCGGTGGATGGTGTCACATACGATAGACGATGAGGAGGTCCGTTCGTGTTGGACTCGAATACTTCGGTGCGAAATGCGGTTCTCGTTCTCTGCCTGGCTTTACTGCTGGCCGTTACGCACTCGACATGCCTGCTCGGTTCGGAATCGGCTCCTGAGTTCTCTCCGGTGAAAGCCGAGTTGCTTCGCCCGCGCGACGGGCTGGGCAACGTCATCGCGAAACTAGAAGCAGGGAAGCCGGTCAAGATCGCCTACCTGGGCGGATCGATCACGGCCGCGGCCGGATGGCGGGTGCGGACTCGTCAGTGGTTCAGCGACGAGTTTCCCAAATCCCAAGTCGAAGAAATCCATGCGGCCATCGGCGGAACAGGCAGCGATCTGGGCGTCTTCCGCTTGCAGTGGGACGCCCTGCGTCACTCCCCTGATTTGTTGTTCGTCGAGTTTGCCGTAAACGACGGGGGCGCGCCGCCGGACCGAATCTGGAAAGCGATGGAAGGCATCGTCCGGCAAACCTGGGCCGCCAATCCACGGACGGACATCTGCTTTGTCTACACCTACCGCGTGGGCTACGAGACAGACCTTCAGCGGGGCCTCTGCCCGCGCGCCGCGTCGGCGATGGAGATGCTTGCCGAACACTACGGCATCCCGTCGATAAATTTCGCGTTGAAAGTTGTCGAGTTGCAGCAAGCGGGCAAGTTGGTGTTCAAGTCGGACGAACCTGCCACGGACGGGGTGATTCGATTCTCCACCGACGGCGTCCATCCGTTGACCGAGGGTCACCGAATCTACACGAACATCGTCGCTCAGGCCGTGCGGCAAATAGCGAAGGACTCTCGGCGGATCGACCACGGGCCAAAACTGGACACGACCTTTGTCGAGGACCACTGGCAGGCGGCGAAAATGGTCCCCGTTACCTCGTCCATGCTTTCGGGCGAGTGGAAGCAACTCGCCCCCGAGGCGACACTAGCCAAGCGATTCGGTAATCGAATGGGGGTGTTGTGGGAGTCAACGCAGCCGGGAAGCCGATTGACCTTCAAGTTCCGGGGATCCGCGGCGAGGCTCTACGACCTGCTCGGCCCCGACGGCGGGCAGGTGATCATCACGGTCGACGGCAAGACTCGTGAAGAACCCTTGCCGCGATTTGATAGCTACTGCACATACCACCGCATCGCGACCTTGTCGCTCGCCCAAGGGTTGGATCCGAAGCAGGTTCACACGGCGACCATCGAGATCCATCCCGAGCAACCGGACCGCTCAGCGGTCGCCTTTCGTTTGAAGGATCCCGACACCGAGTTGCAGGCGCCCAAGTACCAGGGGACGAACATCCGCGTGGGCAAAATCCTGGTGTTGGGCGATATCGTGAATTGACCATCTTCGGTAAGGACCTCGCCACGGTATCGCAGATGACACATTCCCGGCGACTCACTCCGCCGCAAGGCATTTCGTGGTCATGGGGCATTGGGTGTAGCCCATGGCCTGAATGCAGACGTCGAGCCGGTACAGGGGGTCCTGCATCAGACACACGCGGCGGTCTTCGGCCGGAATCGTGGTCGAATAGATGCGCAACTCGCCGGGTACGCTGACGACAAGCTCTTCGCGCCAGTCGCCCAGTATATCGGCAAACCCCACAAGCGACCCGGTGAACTGCCCGATCGGATGGTCGTCGCCATAGTTTACGATGCTTCGACCACGGATGATCTCGCGCTGCCGATCGGCATCCCAGTAAACCGTACGCGGGCCGAACCCCCAGTCGAGGTCGCCGCGAAGGACGTTGCCTCGCTTGTCGAACAGCCAGCGGACGTTCGACTTCTTCTGGCTATCCGTATCCGAGGAATAGGCCTCGATGCCGGGCACGGACCCGTCGATATCGGCACACATGCCGTACGAGTGGACATGCCGGGTGGCAACGTCAAGGCCCCAGAGGATTTCGCCGGTTCGTGCATCGGCCAGACAGCATCCACCGGTCCGTCGTCGAGATTCAATGCCGTAGTAAACCTCGAGGCCGGGCCGCGACGGATCGATGTCGCCCACGTAGTGATGATCGGGATGGCCCATACCGGTCGACCATAGGCCCACGCCGTTGTCATCCAGGACAGCCGAGCCGAGAAAGATCTCGTCGCGGCCATCCTCGTCGACGTCGACGGCATGCATGCTATGGGCACCCTGTCCTCGATAGCGGCCGCCCTCTTCGGCCTCGTTCCATCGCCAGTGCACGCCCAGCTTGCCGTCGTGCAATTCGTACGCGCGCGCTTGTATGACGTTGTACGTGCCGCGCACCACGATCAGCGAAGGCGTCTTGCCATCGAGATAGGCGACGCACATCTGGTTCCGCGAGGCGTAGTTGTAGCCGGGGAAGGCGTCGCGGTCGGGCCAGGCGGCGCGTGCCTTCTCGCGACCCGTCATGCCGTCGAGGACGAGCAGGTACTCGGGGCCCGATTGGACATGGCCGTCCGCGTCGCGAGGATCTCCCTCGCCGGCCTTCAGACAAACCTCCGCTCGGCCATCGCCGTCGAGATCGTAGACGACCATCGGCGAGTACCAGATACCGCGCTCGATGGCCCAGCCGAGGTCGTAACGCCACAGGAAAGTGCCGTCGGCCAGGTAGGCTTCGATCTTGTAGGTCTCGGGGCTCGGCTTCCAGTACTTGACGTAAGGATCGATGTTCGCGTTGGGCTGCTTGAGTACATAGTCATAGACACCGTCGCCGTTGAGGTCGGCGATGCCGCATTTTTGGAAGGTGTGGTTGCCGTCAAGCGGGACGGAAACGTAGCCACGGCCCTCGGTCGACGGAGTTGCCTTGGCCGCCTTCGACGCCCTGCCCGCTTCGCCACGCGCGGCCGGCATGACGAAATACTCGTTTTCTGCTCCCGTCACCGGATTCTCGTCGACAAAGTCGGTCGTCCGCACCAGCGGCCGGCTATTGAGCTTCTCGGCCGTTCCCGATCCCGAGCGGCGATAGACGTCGAAGGCGATTTCGGCCGGATCGCTCTTCAGCAGGCGCCAGCCGATATAGATCTCGCCGCCGTCTCTCGGCAAGGCGACCAGGCCGCGTCCCATCGGCTCTTCTATTCGCTTAGTCGCATAGCCGTTCACTTTCGGTTTGCGGTTCGGATCGGGAAGCGACGCAAACTCGAGATAGTCGAAGTAGCACGAACCGGGGCTCGTGTCGGAGGCGAAACGATCGTCGACCCAGATTTCAAAACCGTCGGCGCCGATCTCGATCAACCCGAGATGCCGGCTTGAACTGGTAATCTCCCGCCAGGTCTTGCCGTCGAGTGAAATGCCCATCGGCCGGCCGACGCCGCCGATCTCGACGTAGTATTTGCCGGGCGGGACGTCCTTGACATGGGCGTGTAGCGGCGGGGCACCGTCCTCGGGTGAACTCCGATCCCGCATCACCCGGGGCGATTGCAGCACGACACCGCCCGACCACTTCTTGTCGGCGTCCTTGTCGGTCGACCAAAGGTTCCACTTCGAGTCGGTATACTTGTCGACGAGCCAGGCGTCCTTCGGTTCGGTGACGTCTTCAGCCTCGAACCGCCGAGTCTCTCCGGCAGCGCTGATGTTCGAGCAAAGCAACACGGCGGAAAGCAGAATAAGTCGGTTCATGGCAGGGGCAAGGGGCTAAGGGTGAGCGAACGGGGACCAATCGGACAAGGGCTATCCGTCGCAGGCACGGGCCCCGCGTCCGCAGCGTTCCGAACGTGTCAATCGTAGCAAAGGGGCATGGACGCCGCAAGCATATGCCGGAGCGACATTCATTGTCAGTTCGTTCCAAAGTACCGTGGTACAAAGCCTGTTGGATCACGAGGATCTGCATCTGATGAGTTTTCGCCGACACGGCGCGTACGCACGGATTCTGCCGTTTCTTGCGCCGGTTGAATTACCCGAAGGCGTGTTAGACTTGTCGGACAACGTGCCGGGCAGAACGACAACCGTTTTGGCCCCCTCCGCCCTCCTGGCCTGCCATGCGAGGCCGTGGCGCCGATCCAGTAGGGCTTGGGTTCCAACTTCGGCATCGGGTCCTCTCCTGGATTGGCTGCCGCAATCGCGGAGAGAGTTGCCACGGCCAGGAGGATCAGGCCGGGCATGGCCCATGGGGTACGTGGTGCTCGGCGCATCTTGGCGAGGTTCATCTATTCGGTTCCTCTTCGTTCCGATGACGGCGTACGAGCGACCGAGACATACTCACGGCAGATCGCAGCCAACATGCGTGCGGAACCACTCCTAATTCGGCGCCGCGTCCCAGCACTCCATGCTGCCGTCCTGGTTGACGATGAACAGTCTGCCGTAGGCTGCCGCGATGCCGTCCCAGGCGGGAAGCACATTGAGGGTGTATTCGGCGAGCTTGGAGCCGTCGACGGCGGAGACCGCCCGTAGAACTCCGCCCAGGCGGCCTTTGTAGGTGGCTGCCGGGTCGCCGAGGTTGAAGACCAGGGGCGCCCCGGCGACAAAGACAACGTCACCGGCCAGGACCATCGCTTTGCCGGTCAGCGGAATGTTGGTCTTCCACTTGCTCGACCAGCCGTCCGCCGACCTGCTCTTGGCCATTAGCAAATAGCCGCCTCGCGGATTGAAGCTCTCCCCGCGGTTGACGGGAACTCCGAACACGCAGTAGTAGTCGGTACCGTCGGAAACAATGATGTCGCCGTTGGGGTATTCCGTCTTTTCGGTGGTCCACATCTTGCGGTGGTTGAAATCTTCCTGGACGAGTTTGTATTCCCGGTGATTACGTTTCGATTCAAGCATTCCGGCGGAGGCGAGCAGATGTTTGCCGGCCACGGCATCCGTCAGGTCAAGATGGAAGGCCGCCTGCCGGATGTAGAGTGTGTCGCCCTCGCTGGTCATGACGTCGGCGGTGGTTCCGAGAATTACTTCCGTTTCCGACCGGTTGCCCTCTTCGGCAAAAGCGGGGAAGCCATCGTTGGCATAGGGACCGTAGAACTGGCGTTGGTGGCGGATTTTGCCCGTGACGGGATCCAGTCCATAGATAAAGAGGCCGCCGTCGAGGTAGGAAGAACGCCCGGCGCAGAAGTAGGCGGTGTCGTTTTTGATCAGCACGCTGCCGTGGACGGGCCAGGCCGATTCGAGTTGGTCGAAGGCGCAGATCATCTTGTCTGGCAGGTCGCGGAACCGCCAAGAGAGCGCGCCGTCGGCGGCTCGCAGGCAATGCACGCATCCGTCGCGGCTGCCAAAGAGCAGGAGACCTTTGTGGTAGGTCGGCGGGGAATCGATCCGACCACCGGCCACGTACTCCCAAAGGACTTCTCCGCTGTCGGCATCCAGGGCGCGCAGCAGATGGGCATCGGTTTCGGCGACGAACAGCTTGCCTTCGGCAATCACCGGCGCGCTGACTGTCGTCTTGAATTTGGTCTTCCACAACGGCTTCAGCCCGTTGGCCGGCACTTTCGTCGTGGTGCCCGCATAGCGGCGTGCGTCTTGCCGGAAGGTCGGCCAGGGTTTGTCGGCGGAAGGGCGCCATTGGCCGTAAGCCGGGCCCTCTTCAAGACGGACCGACCGGTCGATCCTTACGACCTGCCCCTTGGTGGGCAGCGACTCTTCGTTGGTGTAGTAGGCGTTGAAGTTATGCAGGCCGACCGGGAGGTGGCATTGGCAGGCCCAGGGGCCACAGTAGATCAGCCCGTTGCACGGCAAGTGGCCCATGCTGCAAGTGGCACGCGTGAAAGGTGCGGGATATTCCGTGTCGGTTTTGAAATCCATGCAGTCGGGGCCACCGGTCTTGCTGTTGATGAAAAAGCGTTCGGTGATGAAGTTCCGGAAACAGCGGTCGTGCCCCATCGGCTTGGAGAGTTGCTGGTCAATCGTCCTGATCTGATCGCCTGTTTTCAGGTCGTAGGCCGTCGGTTTCCGGGTAACGATTCCCTGCGCATTATTGCAGGCGCCGCACATCCACAGAGCATCGGCGGCAATCAGTAGATCGGTGGATGCCTGGTACCCCTTGCGCGCCTTGATCGGCTTTCCCCAATAATCGTTTCCGTCAGCCAGCGCATAGGCATATACGTTACTGCCTTCCTCGGAGTAAACCGCGTCATCGGAAAGCACCAGCGAGTTGGGCGAGTTCCCGCGTCCGTAGGGGATGTCTTTATCGACCGCCCAGTCTTGCTCTCCTGTCCGTGCGTTGAGACAGAACACCCCTTGCGTGCTCTGATAGACCAGTTTGTCGCCCTTGATCGCCATCGAGCAGCCCGTGTAGAAGGTGATCTTCCGGCTCCGCCAGACTTCCCTGCCGGTCTTGGCGTCGATCGCCAGGATCAGGCACGTCGGATTCTCGGCGTTACGTGTCTGAGGGTTGTAGAGCGAAAGGGGGAAGCCGTCTCCGCCGAAGGTATTGCCGGAATTCGCCGCGGCCTCGTTCGTTTCCTTCCTTACGTTTCCTCTCCCCTTCCCCCTTCTCGTTTCCTTATCGGCCGCCCCCGCGCCGCGATAGAAATCGAAGTGCATGCGGTCGCCGATGACGGCGTAGAGCCGGCCTTCGTGGAAGACAAACTCCTGAGTTCCCTTCGTCCCCTCATATTGCATCAAGGTTTTTCCGGTCGCCCCATCGAGAGCCGTCAGCGGCGCGGTGAGCCCCGGCGTGCAGTAGACGGTATCGTCGATGGCTACCAGTCGCCGTTGCATCTGGGCATGGTAGTTCTTGATGTAGACGGTAACCTGTTCCCAGTTCGGGTAGTCGAGTGTCCAAAGCACCACGCCGTTGAAGGCGCTGCGGGCGACCAGCTTCCACTTGGCCGGCAGAAGGGGATTCTCGGCGGTTTCGGTATCTTCGATTGTGAACAGCCGTCCACCGGAAGAGACCATGCTGGAGACGGTCGCTGCCCCGATGTGCGCACGGGTCCAGGCCGGACCGGAAATCCACTGGACATGACGCGGCGGCCCCACCACCGTATCCCGTGCCACGCAGTTGTTGTCCGCCCCATGGAGGTACTGCGGCCACTCGTCCATTTCCTCGGGATAGGGTTTCGTGATCTTTTCCCCGTTGACGATTGCGACGCCGTACGGTGCGAGCACCCTTCGCACCTCGGAATCAGAAACCCCGATACCGGATCCCACAATCAGGAGGTTCACCAAGTTGTCGATATACGGCAGACGCTCGCCGTCGAATCGCGCCGCGGAAACCTTGCCGTGGCAACCGGCCGCTTGGATCTTCGCCCGAATGCCGGAAACCCCATCGTCCGACGTTTCCAGACAATGGAAGACGCAGCCGGGCTTCTTCCAAGCATCCGCGACGCTCTGGAGCGCCTCCGCGCCGATACAAACCACCATCCCACCCTCGACATTCACGGTGGCCGCCCGCGCAGCCGCGCCCCAGATGACCAATAAACTCGCTAGAATCGCAATCATTCTCTTCATCGAGGTATCCTCCTGTACGATATTTCTCACTTTGCCGTCCGGTGGCCGTTTCGTGCCGTAGGGGCGGGCTCCTCAATCCCGTCTATTCCTTTTCTCTTTCCGGTCTTCTTTCTATTGTCCTCCCCTACTACACCAAGGGCGAGTCGGTCAGATCGACCCGGAATAATCCGGGGTGCCCAGTCAACCTTCTAGGGGGTATCAGACCGTTGTTCCCAGGGCGTATCCATCGTGGCATTGGGCTTGCCCCAGGTCTTCTGGAGAAACTCTTCGAGGACCGGATCGCGCCGGCCCACCGCCTCGCGTTCTTCTTTCCTTCCAAAGTAGCGTGTCGTCGCGCCGGCGAAGAACTCCTTGTGGTCGGCCTTGACCCAGTCTCGCTCTGGATACGCGGTGCCCTCGACGCACCGCTTGTAGGCGGCCAGGACATCGGGATCTTGGAAGGTGAGCACCTGATCGTGATATGCGTGGGCCAACTCGTGCAACAGGACACTGACCGTTGCGTCGGGGGACCTGTTGGCCAGCGATGCCGCATTGCCGAACTCGACACACTTGTGCTTCTGGGGATTGAAGTCCATGTCGAGCAGCCAGTCGAGACCCGGGTGGTACTGGTAGCCCGACGTCCCGCCCCACGGGCCCCGTGTCGAGTTCAGCTCGAGCCATATCTCGACCTCAAGCAGCTTTGCCATCGGGCCCGCGGGAATCCATGTCTTGAGGCGGAGCATGCCGTCGGTCAGGCGCTTCATGGCCTCGGCCCCCGTTTCGGCGTGCTCCCCGCCGGGCAGCAGCGCGTTGTGAACGTAGACCTTCCAGCCGGCGAGATCCTTGACGGTATAACTGCTGGTCGGCTCGTAGATCTTGGGCGCTCCCGGGGCCGGACGCGCCACGCCTTCGGGCAGGATGCCGCTCTCGCTGATCCAGTCGCCCAGATGCGCCTTCCACGGGTTGGGCTTCTGCGTCACGCCATGGCCGCCCTGGCGGTAGATCTTCAGCGTCGTCGCCACTCCCACCTTCTTCAGGGCCTCGTGATACTGGATGCTGTTCTCCGGCGGGACCAGCGTGTCATCCTTCGCGTGGGCCAGAAACGTCGGCGGCGTCTCGGCGGTGACTTGTAGTTCGCCCGACAGCTCGTCGATGAGCTTCGCGTCGGGGTTGGGCCCCAGCAGGCGGGCCACCGAGGGGCCGTGCGGGTGGCTCTTCATGCTGACGACGGGGCAGAACAGGGCCATGTAGTCCGGCCGGCAACTGAATCGTTCGACGGGGTCTTTCGCATCGGCCTTGCCCAGGTCGTAGTGCGTCGCCAGCGTCGTCGCCACATGCCCGCCGGACGAGAACGCCACGACCAGCACGCGCCCGGGATCGATGTTCCACTCCTTCGCGCCCGCGCGGATGGTTCGGACGGCCCGCTGGGCATCCTGCAGCGGGGCCGGGTGACGGTAGCCGTGAATTGGCAGGCGGTATTTCATAGAGAAGAACCGCACCGGACGCGTCTGGAAGAACTCCCAAAACGTCCCGTAGCCCGAGATGTGTTTGTACCCTCCGCCGGGGATCAGCAGCACGGCCGGAGCCGGACCCTTGGCGTCCTCCGGTGCCGGGAAAATCTTCAGCGTGGGCGTATCGTTTTTGTCGGTGCCCTTGGCCCCCGGCGCGCCGTCGGGCCAGAGCTTCACGTCCTGGCCATGCACCGGCCCGGCCGCGACAGAAACGGCCCATGCCACCACGCACGCGACCAGCAGCAGAGGACGGGCGCCGCGGACGAAGCCAGTCCCATTCTCCCCGCCTGTCCCGGTTCTCTTACCTGTCATCTGGTCGTTACTCTTGATTAGACGCAACATAGTTGAGTTATTCTCCGCCGAGTTCGGTGTATGCTTGCACGGTCCTCTCGAACACGTCGAGAGCCAAGGCTGCGATTATACGCCCGGCCCCTTGGCAGCACAAATGGCGATTGATTTCATCCCCTACCCGTTCGGCGTCCCGAATTGCTCGGCGGGGACATTTCTCGGGGCGATCTGACGGTGTCGGCAAACGTGTCTCGACTTGCCGAGATCGCCTCTGAACGGGCCAGCCTCTGACGGGGGGCGGGTCGATTTCTTTATCGGTGGTTTCATGACGCATCACACAAAGAGAGCCGCCGGATGCCCGACGGCTCTGGAGGGGTCGTACTGATTGCGTTCGCTACTTCCGCCGCCGGGCACAAACTGCCAGCCCCAGCAGTCCGAGGGCGGCGAGGGCGAACGTGGAGGGCTCGGGGACCGCGGCCATCCGCTGGTCGGGGGAGAAGCCGGTGAACATCCAAACGAATTGTGTGTCTTGGGCCGAAACCCCGGGCATGTCGAACGAGTTGATGAGGAAGCTGCCGGCGCCGTCGGCCTCGTACGTGAGGAAGTTGTCGTCGGGTGCGAGAAGTGAACCGCTCAGGACCTCGTAAGAGGCGGTCAGTAGCAACATGCCGGTTTCGGGCGTCTCGCCGTCGACGGTCAGTTGGTATTGCCCCGTGCCAAGCCGGGTCATGGTAAAATCGCCGACCGAGTTGAGATGGCTGTCGCTGAGCCCGTCATACCGCCCGCCGATCAGCCCCGGCGAGTCGTAGGGGACGTAGACGAAGCTAAATGGATCTTCCTCGCCGGTTGCCGCGAAATTGGCCGCGTTGTCCTGGACGCGAACGTCCCACGTGCCGTCACTGCGAACACCGGTGGGCACGATGTTGTCCTCGTTGGCCCCGCCCACGGTGAACAGCATGCCGTCGTCGAGTGAGTCGACGCCGTCCAGTGCGACCGTGTAGCGACCGGCGCCCGTGCGGGTGACCTCGGCGGCGGTCACGCCGCCCGCGGCGAACAGCGTGCCGTCGCCGTTGACATGGGCGCTCTTCCAACCGCCGGCAAACGGGAACCAGGCCACGGCGGTGTTGATGTTGATCTCGTTAATACCGCCGCTGCCGGTGAAACCGGCCTGCGTCGTGGACAGGGACATGTAGCCGTCGTTGAAGGCGTTGCGGGATACTTCCACGGTGCCTCGCTTGCCGTCGCGGATGTTTTGCGTGACCGTGGCCAGCAGCACGCCCTCGCGCTGGTTCAGCGAGAGCTGCCCGGCAATCGCCACGCGAATGTCGCCTTCGTTGCCGCCGGGCAATTCGATACCGGGGTACGCGTGCTGCGCCGCCGTGACGGTGGTGGCGCCGTTGTTGTTCGGATCGGTGGCCGAGTGGTTGATCAGATTGCCGGCGACCACGCGCCGAAACGCCGACATCCGGTGCTCGGTAACGTCACTCAAGGAAACGGCCTTGTCGAACAGGGCCAGTTCGGCGATCGAGCCGTCGAAGTACCGGCTTCCGTTGAAACTGTTGCCGATCACGGCGCCCGCATCGCCAGCGAAGTTCAGGTCCGCCCCGGTTCGGTCGGTGATCGCGATCAGTTCCCCGTCGACGTACAGCCGCAGTTTGTCGCCGTCGGCCGTGGCCGCCAGGTGATACCAGCGGTTGGCGGTCACGTCTTGGCGGTCCTCGGCGATCGTCCGCACCGTATTGTCGTCGTCCTGGTGAATGATGGTCCAGCGCTTGCTCGTTCCCAGGCTGCTGCCTTCGGGAGTAATGCCGAGGATCACGTCGTCGTTCCAGCCTCCGCGGTCGTTGGAGAAGACGCGTTGAGCGTCGGCGGTGGAGTCCGGTCGGACCCAGGCGGTGACGGACCAGTTGTCCAAGTCGGCAAACGGGCCAATCGTAGTCGAGTCGTTGCCGTCGTAGTCCGAGGCCATTGGCCCGGAGCCGCTGTACGTCCCGTCCAGCGCCGCGCCGGCCGTGCCGAGGTTTACGACGGTGTCGGCCGCGGCGGTCGTTTCCAGTCGATACTGGGCGATCGGCGCATCGGCCTGAACCGCCGCGGCGTAGGACGCCTTGATCCCGTCGGGATCGACCAGGCCGATCCAGAAATCGTTCGCCGGATCGGTCAGGTACTGGCCCCGATTGGGCGAATACGTGCGGACGTGAACGGTCTTGCCGTCCGGTTGGATCTCGAAAAGTCGCATGAAGCCGTTGTCGTTGCCCAGTGTGCCGGCGGTCGCAGTCCCGCCTTGGTAGTTCTGGAGGATCTGGTGCGTGACGCCGTTGGTGGCGGGGTTGATCGCCGCGGACCGGCCCGTGCCGTCGTGGAGCACGTGGCCGTTGAGCGTCAGGGCGAAGTTGTGTCTGGCGACCAAGTTGTCCCACAGTTCCTGGCCGTTGTTCACGTCGGGCGCGACGCCGTAGGCTTCCGGGCGCCAAGACTGTGTGCCACCGCGCAGGCCGGCGTCGTAGCGGGTATCGTCGGAGTACGTGTAGGCGTGGGTGATGAGGATGCCGGTGTGGTCGGGATGGGCGTCCATGACGCCGTCCGCCCAGTTGACCACGGCGTCGCGGGGGCCAAACTCCAACGACATGACAATCCAGTCCCGCCCGCCCGCGTTGAACGTGTGCCAGGAGTTATCCGTCTTGCCCGCCTCGAAAAACCCGCCGATGCTCGGCTGTGTGGCATAGCTCGAGCCGGGGCCGAAGTAGCCGGAATCGTTGAACTGCGAGTCCCGATTGGCAGCGTTGCCGTTCGGGCCGTAATCGTGGTTGCCCGGCGCCATCGCGTACGGCACGAAACCGTCCAGAGTGCTCATCGACCCCAGCGCGTTGTCCCACTGGGCCGTCGTGTTGTTGTTCGTGATGTCGCCCAACTGCAGGGCATAGGCGATATTGTGGTCCTCGACGCCGCGATGGTCCTTGATCCACTGGGTCTGCTGGTCGAAGACTTCCGGGTGCGACATGGCCAGCGTCTGCGTGTCAGGCATCACCACGATGGTGGATGAGCCGCTCGGCGGCGGAACCGCGGACAACTCCGGCGGCGAGTCGAACTGCATGAACGCAAAGGACCACTCGGTGGTCTGGTCCGTGGCGGCGGCAAGATCGTGCGACGAGACGACGAAGCCCTGGTCCGCACTGCTGTACTGCTGAAGCAAGAAGTTGTCATCCGCCCCGTCGAAGACGGGTGCCACGTCCTTCGTGACGTTCAGCAGCAGCACGCCGTCGTCCTTGCCGAGGAACCCGCTCAAACCGTCGGAGATCTTGAGGAGATACTCGCCGGTCGTGGACCGCGAGGCGACGCTGAAGCTGCCGACGCTGTCCAACACGGTTGAGTCGTTGTCGATCCGCCCGGCAATCAGATTACTGGCGGTCTTGGGAATATAGACGAAACTCCAATCGTCGTCCTCGCCGTTCGTTCCGTCGCCAGCGTCGCCGCCCTGATCGCTGACGGTGATGTCCCACCCGGAATTGTCCGGCTGAATGCGAGTCGGCGCGTAGTTGCCGCTGTTCTCATTCTGCGCGCCGATGGTGAACAGGTAGCCGTCGGTCGAGGGATTTACGCCGGCAATGTCGAGCGAGTAGTTGCCGCTGCTAACGCCGCCCCCGGATCGCTTGGTGATTGTAACGTCCGTCGTGTTGCCCGCCAGGACGTTGCCGTCCTGATCCACGGTACCAGCGATCCAGCCGCCGGCGAACGGGAAATGCGCGACGGCGAAGTCGTAGTTCGCTTCAGAGCCGCCGCCGGAGATGTCGTTTGTGGCGAACCAGGTACCGGGGAAACCGGATGTCCCCGGATTGGTCAATTCGCCGGCGACGTTGATCACCTGACGCGGTGAGGGGATCCCCAACGCCGTCGGCACGGCGATGGTCACGCCGCCCGCTTGCGTTAGATGCGATCCGTTGACGGTCATCCGTTTGTCGCCACCGTTGCTCGCATCGATCACGATCGTGTCCGTGCCGGACTGGTTCAGCACGGTGCCCGACGTCGTGCCGTTGATGTCGATGTCGACCAGCAGCACGTCCGTTTGGGGCTCGGGAACGACGATGCCTCCCGCGTCATAGTGGGCTTCGACTTTCGTCGCATCCAACACGGTCCCGTAAAGCGCGAACTCATCGATCAATCCGTCGAAGGGACGGTAACCTGCGTCGGCAACATTTCTCGCCGCACCAACGGCTATGAAAGGTGTGCCAATGCCGCCGGCGCCATTCAAGGTAACGCCGTTGACGAGCGAGCTATCCGTGTTTTTGAGTGCGCCATCGACATAGAGTTTGAGTTCGCTATTGGTGGTGCTGCCGGTAGCGACGACGTGGTGCCACGCACTGTGAGTCAGGGGCTCTCTCACATAGTCGCGAGTTGTGCCCGGAGCGCCTTGTTGAATGAGGCCAACATTACTGGCGGGGACGCCTACGCCCCCGGTTTCGGCTCCGATGCCGAACAGCACGTCGTTGTTCCAGCCACCTTGGTCGTTTCCGAAGAAATTTGATTGGGAGGTCTTCGCCGAGTCCCAATTTATCCATGCTTCCAAGGTCCATTCGGTCAACGAGGAGGGCGCCGCTGCTGCCCCAACATGACCGCCGCCAAAGTCGTAGGAAGTTCCACCCTGGGGGAAGCTTGATTGGTTGATCGCTACCGTTCCGCTGATCGTGCCGGTATTCCCACCGCCGGTGGAACCGGAATTCGCCGCGGTCGTCCCGCTGGTCTCGTCAAACTCGTAATAGACGAGGGGACTATCACCCAGCACGGTGTTTCGATAGCTGATCGTGCCCGCTTGCGCTGTGTTTGCAGCACACAAGCCCGCTGCAAGGCATAACAACGTCAATGGTGCGGTCGTGAGTCTCATTGGATTTCACCTCTAATAGATCGGAATTACAGCACGTCACCAGGTAGCCGTTCAAGCCCGGTCCCCGCCAGGGACGAACTCGAAGGCCACAGGCTCCAGGATACCAAAGGATCAGGGTAATTGCACGCGAATCTACCCCGCAAGAATTCCCGAATTTCTTGAACACCGGGCGGGAAATGCCTCGCTGGTGAGGGAGTTTGGGCCGATCCAGGCCCCGGAGCAGGCTGATCCCCGGCGAGAATTCGCCGATCAGGCGGCGGCCAGCCCAGCCGCCGCGGGCAGCCGAGAGGGAGCAGCGGAGCCATCGAGCCGCGTGGTGCAACGCGCAGTCAGCAACTCCAAGACGTTGCGATTCCGCTACCGTCAGGTGGCCACAAAGCTGAGCATCCGCTCGACGCGGGCGGCTGCCCGCTTCCCCGGTTATCCCGAGTCCGAGGAAACGTTGCTTTGATCGGGCGCCCTGGCGCGGCCCTGGCAGGGGGTGGTCGTCTAACCGTTCCAGATCGCCCGTGTCGACCGTTTCTCGGTACGATCTGGGCGCCTCGAAAAACGTGTGCCGAGTTGCGGAGATCGGCCTCAAAGATGCCGGCCCGCTGATGGGGGGCATGATAGTTTCAGTACGGTGGTTTTATCGGATTCCTGAGAACCGTTGACTCGATGAGAAGCCGGGCCAAGCAGCAACAGCGCGCTATTTGCCGTCGTCTTCCGTTGGCGTTTTCGATTCGGACACGAAGAAATAGTCAGGATACGTCAACGTGAGTTGCGGCTTGCGAGCCTCGCCCTCAACCATGCAAGCGTCGATCTCCGCCTTCAGGCGCATCAGGTTGTCGGGGTCAAGCAGCGGGTCATTCGTTTCAGCCCGCCACGCGGCGAGTTGCTTGGTGAGTTCGGCCAGTATGTCGGCGAACTTCGCATCCACCGCCAAGTTGTGGAACTCGTGCGGATCGGTTTGCAGATCGTACAACTCGTATTCCGGCGGCCTCTTCATGCGGTGGTACGACGCGCGAATGGGGGCCGAGGCGGCTTCGATCGTTTGCGGCAAGTCGGCGAAGAACCGGTTGAGCGTGAAATCGTATCCCGGATTGGTTTGGCCCGGCATCAGGTTGCGGATCAGCTTGTAACGCGCATTGCGGACCGTGCGTTGTGGGTAGAAGTTGTGTGCCGAGTGCGTGTGGTATTCCGTGAAGAGATAACGTCGCCACTGGGTCTGTTCATCGCGCAACAGCGGCAGCAGCGAATGGCCCGGCAGATGGGCGACCGGCTTGGCACCCGCCACTTGCAGCAGCGTCGGCATCAAGTCGAGAGTCGACACGAGTTCCTGGCGGACCTGCCCGGGTTTCGCATGACCCGGCCAATGCGCGATCAGCGGAATGCGGACGCCTCCCTCGTACGAAGTTCGTTTGCCGCGCAGCAGGTCGGCGCCGTGATCGCCCAGGTAAACGATCAGCGTGTTGTTTGCCTTCCCCGACCTGCGAAGCGCGGCCAGCAAGTCGCCGATCAGCCGGTCGAGGCGGTTCAGACAGTTGTAATAGTCGGCCGTTTCGGCTCGCAGTTGGGGCGTATCGAGACCGAAGTAGGCCAGCGGCTTCACGTCATCGGCGGAAAGCGGCCGCTCGGGCAACCCGGCAACTTGCCGGAGGAACGGGCGATGGGCGTCAGGAAAGTTGACGCTCAAAAAGAAGGGCTTGTCGCCGGCCGTGAAGAACTTCTCCGCGTGCTTTGCGTAGTCGCCGAGCTTCGCTCGCCCGAAATTGGCCGACGGAATCTGTCTCATGTCCCACGGAAAGGCCGACGCCGGGTTGATGTGCAACTTGCCGATGATGCCCGTGCGATAACCGGCCTCCTTGAGGCCGCGAACGATGTTTGGCGTGTTCTCGCGGTACATGCGAAACTTCCACGTGGCCAGACCGATCTGTCCGTTTTGATGGGGATAGAGTCCGGTCAACAGGGCCGCCCGCGACTGACTGCAACCGGCCTGTGGGACGTACGCATTATGAAACCGCACGCCCTCGGCAGCCAGCTTGTCGAGCACGGGGGTTCGCACGGACGGCTCGCCATAGCAGCCGAGTTCCGGGCCGTTGTCTTCGGAGACGATCAGCAGAATGTTGGGGCGATCCGCGGCCAGCGTGTTTGCCGTGCCGAGTACGGCCAGGCAGAGGATGGTCCAAAGTCGGAAAAGTCTCACGGCCGATCTCCTTCGTATTGCGGGTTCGGTCTCATCGGATCGGCACCGACTTCCTCGCGCCACGCCTTGAGCTTGCCATATAGCTCCGCGACCTTGGCCGGTTGCTCTTTGGCAAGGTCGACCGTTTCGCCCATGTCGTCGGCAAGGTTGTACAGCGAGAGCCCGCCGGTCTCCAGCGTTTCGATCAGTTTCCAATCGCCGGCGCGTATCACGCCGGCGGGAAAGCTCTGCGGATGGCGGTTGTAGTGCGGGTAGTGCCAATAGATGGCGTCTCGGTCGAGGTCGGCGCTGCCGGTGAGGACCGGAACCAGGCTCTTGCCGTCGACGTGTTGATGCGGTCGAGTGGCTTGTCCCGTGGCGGCGAGGATGGTGGGATAGAAATCGGTGCTGATGACCGGCTCGCGCGAGATCGAACCGGGCCGTGTATGGCCGGGCCATGTGATGATAACCGGCACGCGGATACCGCCCTCGTAATTCGAGCCCTTGTTCGCACGCAACGGCGAATTATCGGTCGCGGCCCAAAAACCGCCGTTGTCGCTGGTGAAGATGACAAGCGTTCGCTGGTCGAGCTTCAGTTCACGCAACGTTTGCATCACACGGCCGACGCTGTCGTCGACGCTCTCGACCATCGCGGCGTAATGGGGCTTGCCCTGTTGGCGATCCTTGGCGATCTTCTCGTAACGGCCAACTTTGTCCGGTTTCCCCTGCAAGGGCGCGTGGACGGCGTAGTGCGAGAGCATGAGGAAGAACGGCTTTTCGGCGTTTGCGCGAATAAACGTCTCGGCCTCTTCGGCCAGTCGATCGACCAGATAGTCGCCCTTTTTGCCGGAAATCGGCGACTTCTTATGCAGCATTTTTCCGGTGGTGGGAATCTTCCAACTGCCCTCGAAGGGATAAAAGTAACTGCCCGGCGCCCCGTAGTCACGCCCCGCGACGTTGACGTCAAACCCTTGATGCTCGGGATAGTAGTACGTTTCGGTGCCCAGATGCCACTTGCCCATGAAGGCCGTGCGGTAACCGGCCTCGCGCAGCGCTTCGGCGATGGTCACTTCCTCCAGGGGCAGATTCGAGAGGTAACGGCCTTCTCGCAGTTTATGCCCCTTGCTGCTCCATCGACCCGACGGTAACCATTGCGTGAGCAACAGCCGGGCCGGATACTTGCCGGTCATCACCGCGGCCCGAGTTGGCGAACAGACGTTGCACGCGGCATAGCCATCGGTAAAACGCATGCCTTCGGCGGCCAGCCGGTCGATGTTGGGCGTCTGGTAATAGGTGCTGCCGTAACAGCCGAGGTCCTTCCAACCCAGGTCGTCGATCAAGAAGAAGACGACATTGGTCTTCGGGTCTTCCGCCCCGTTGGCATCCGCCGCAAAGGCCGGCTGGATCAACATCAGCAGGCACGTCACGCTTAGGGTCGTTCTGGTCATTGTTGTTTTCCTGATGTCACTTTGCCGGTCTGTTTGTGGGTCCACGTAAACGACTCGGGATCGAAATCAAACGCACCCTTCGTCGGTGCCGACTCGGCCCAGTCTTTGGGGAGCCAAGTGGCAAGTTCGGTTTTGATTGCCGCATGTTCGGCGCTGCCGGCCAGATTGTTCCATTCGTGCGGATCGACGCAGTGGTCGTAGAGTTCACGAGCCACCACCCGCTTCGTCTCCCACTCACGCCATTCTACATAACGATAACGTTCGGTGCGAACGGCATATCGATATGCAGGATAAGGCAAGGGCGATTGGGAGGTTGGGTGGGTTGGGGGCGCGTATGGAGTGGAACAACTAGGCTTTGTCTCAAAACGCATTTCGTCGCGTTGTACGATGGCCCTCCGAGGC
>CAYUIQ010000026.1:49906-51795 GCA_964444795.1 uncultured Planctomycetaceae bacterium | reverse complement strand
GTTCGGGGTAGGGTTGATATGTCTGGCCTGGGCACTTGTGCCCGGCCCCCAACGGCAGCGGCGAACAAGGAACCATTCGATGACAAAATACGCTCTCTGGGCCATTTCTACACTGCTTCTGATCGCAACCGGCCACGCCATGGCCGACGTAGATCTCGTCACGATCCCCCGCCGCGAGGGGGTGCAACTGACGATCTACAATAGCGAAGACATCACCATGGTCCGCGAAAACCGGCTGCTGACGGTCAAGCCGGGGATCAACCGCATCCAATTCACCTGGGCCAACACGCTGATCGACCCCACGAGCATCGACTTCCGCATCCTCGATCACGTCGACCGGGTCGACCTGCTCGACACGACCTTTCCCGCGGGACGAAACGACGCGCTGCAATGGAACATTCGCAGCGGCATGTCGGGCAAGATTCCCGTCGAAATCCGCTACTTCACCAGCGGCATCACCTGGAAGGCCGACTACGTGGGCATCGCCAACGCCGACGAGACCAAGTTGCGGCTGACCGGCTACGTCCGCGTCGAGAACAACTCCGGCGAACTCTACGACAACGCCCAAACGCGGATGGTCGTGGGCACGATCAATCTGGTCCAGAAGATCGCCGCGCTGGCCACCATGCCGCCGCCGACGGGAACCGACGGACTCAAGTACACAGACCTATCGACGGGAGATCGGACGCTCGTGCGCGAGCACTGGAACCGGGCGTTGGGTGAGGCCGAGGGAAAGGGCGGTGGCGGCGGCATGGGAGGAGGCGGGTCCGGGGCGCCGAAGAAGGTCGTCAAGCAGGGTCTCTCCGAGTATTTTCTCTTTGCCATCGAGGGTCGCGAGGATATCAAGGACAAAGAGCCCAAGCGGCTGGTCTCGATGAAAGTGAAGGACGTGCCCCTGGAGTGTATCTACAAGCTGACCGACCGCGACGGCGGTAAGGAGTTTACCAAGTACTACCGCTTCAAGAACGAGAAGCTCGCCGAAGACGACGGCACGGAGAAGGACCTTCCGGCCATGGAGAACCTCGGGCTTTCACCCCTGCCCGACGGAAACGTGCGGCTGTTCTCCGAATATGCCAGCAAAGATCTCGCGTACGTCGGCGGCACGGCCACGAAGTACGTGCCCATCGGCGATCGGGTCGAGGTGAACGTCGGCCGCGACGCCGATATCACGGTCGCCCGGCGTGTCAAGGACCGCAACATCACCAACGTCGTCGCCCGGCAGTATAAGCGGCGCGTCGACGACACGTTCGTGATGCTCTACGATCTGATCGACTACGACGAAACGATCGTCTACGAGGAGGAGATCATCTCGGGCAAACCGGTCGACGTGAAGGTCGAACTTGAACGTCATTTCGACGCCGCCGTCGTTCTCTGGGGCACCGACGGCAAGCCGGCCGACTGGGAGAGCGACGAGCCGGGCGCCTACGTCGATCTACACGGCCTGGAAGGGCGCGTCGAACGGGTCGACCAGAACCACGTCAAGTACTTCCTCGACCTCACCCCCGGCGAAAAACGCCTCGTTCGCTACACGGTGACCTACAAACGCCGCAAAGTAGGGCCGGAGTTGAATCAAGAGAAAAAGCGGGAGCCGTTGTAGGGGGGGCCCGTCTGGGTGCCACTGGCGTCCCGCCAGTGCTTCTTCCGTCCGTAGCTTGTAGCCGGAAGCGACCAAGAAACACGGTGCGCGTTGATTGCCGTGAAGCGACGTGGTACTTTGAGGCTTGCAAGAGGCGAGTTCGACGCATCTCGCGGAGTTGTTCGGTCCTAGTTTTCGAATCGACTCCCGCTCAGGTATGTTCTGGTCGTGCCGGATACAAGCTACGGGCGGAAGAAGCACTGGCAAGATGCCAGTGGCACGCGAGCATCCGGCGACAGCATACATTGAAGCT
>CAYUIQ010000026.1:18956-49806 GCA_964444795.1 uncultured Planctomycetaceae bacterium | reverse complement strand
CACTGGCAAGATGCCAGTGGCACGCGAGCATCCGGCGACAGCATACATTGAAGCTCGCAAGAAGGCGGGGCCAACCCATGCCGCATTCCCCGCCGCACCGGAAACAAGTCAAGCATTACCACGAGCCGGGTGACTTTCACGAGTTCACCTTCTCGTGTTACCGCCGGATGAAGCTGCTGGCAAATGACGCCTGGCGGGGATATCTGGCACACAGCATTGACGACGCGGCCGCCAAGGAAGGTTTTTTCCTGATCGCCTTTGTGTTCATGCCCGAGCATGTGCATCTGTTGGTGTATCCGACGCGACCCGAGACCGACGTGGTGTACATTTCGCAGTTTCTCGCCGCGGTGAAACGTTCCGTGTCAACGCGGGTCAAGGCGGACATTGCCGCCTCGGGCAGCCAACTGCTTGAGCGACTTACGGTCCACGAGCGACCGGGGAAGACGGCCTTCCGATTCTGGCAGGAGGGCCCGGGTTACGATCGGAACCTGCAAACCGAACGATCCGTGATGGCGGCCATCGATTACATCCACCTCAATCCCGTGCGTCGCCGAATGGTGAAGCAGGCAACCGACTGGCGGTGGTCCAGTGCAAGATGGTATGTCTCGGATGGGAAAGTGGTTGATGCAGAGTTACCGGCAGTGCATGGTCCGCCAGCGGAGCTGTTCGGCCCTAATGGTTGAGTTGACTCCCGCTCAGGCTGGTCTTGGTTGTTCCGGCTGCAAGCTACGGACGAAAGAAGAAGCACTGGCGGGACGCCAGTGGCACCCAGCCGCACCCACGCCGTTACGCCGGCAGATCTTCCAGGACGTGCAGCAGTTGGCCGAGGATCATGCACGTAGCGCCCCAGATGCGATGGGGCTCCCAGGCGAAGTGGGGCGTGGTGACGGTTCCCTCGCAGACGGGTCGCTGGTGTGTGGCGAAATTGATCGGATCGAGCAGGTGAGCCAGCGGGACCTCCAGTAGTTCGGCGACCTCGGCTCCGTTGGGCTCGAACTCCGGACGCAATATCGTGGCGCCCACCCAGGGAAAAATCTGGAAATTGCTCGCATCGACGTAATGCGGGGAAAGCCGCCCGAGCAGCTCGATCGGATGGCCCGTGGTACCCAACTCTTCGTGAAACTCGCGCACCGCCGTCTGGCGGCACGTTTCGCCCGGCTCCATCGATCCGCCTGGCAGACAGACCTGGCCGGGATGGTCCGGCAGATCGTCGCGCCGAACCGTCAACGGCAGATGCCAACGCCCCTGGTGTGGATAGAGCAGCAGTAAGACGGCCGCCTGCCGCGCGTTCGGCGCCGGATCGTCGTAGCCGCGGCGCGTGCCGGCCGGTAGATCGAATCGCGAGCCGACCAGCGGGCCCGAAAGGCCCCGGCCGATGCGATCGGTCAGTAATCGTGGAAGGCGATCGTTCATTGCGGCGAGAGTTTCTCCGGGAGTCGATAAACAACATACTTATCGTTCTTGCAGACAATCGGCAGGCGAAGCAGCCCCGGTTCGGTCGTCGTCAGCGCGTAGTCGGCGTCGAACTGCCGGCCCAATGCGAGCAACCGCCACGGGTTATTGGCCCCCGGCAACTGCTGCATCTCGATCGAAGTCTCGCTCGGGTCGACGGCATACACCATCCGCATCCGCCGCCACCACTCGACGATCGCCTCGGCGTCTTGCGGTATCTCCTTCCGATTGACCACTTCCGCATGGCCCGTATACCACTTAAACGTCTGGTTGTATCGGGGTGTGAGGAATCGAGCGTCGGGCGCAATGTCTTCATGCCGGACGATCCGCGCGGTGATGTCGCGCCACGCCTCCCAATCCTCCTTCACGGCGCGGGGAACGACGGGAATCATGCGCCGCACGGCATATCCGCCGGTGTGCAAGACGGCCATGGTCAACACGACGGCGGCCGCGTACCGGCCCACTTTGGGGCGCGTTTCCAGGCAATGCAACACCCAAGCGACCGCCACAAACGCCACGCCCATGGGCACGGCGACGTCGGAGAGCCGAAACCAATAGAACCGCAACAGCCGAGCCGCCGCCGCGGGATGAGTGGCGAAGACCAACTCGATGGCCACGCCGACCATGGCGATCCCCAGCGCCCCGGCCACGAACCCGCGTAACCGGCGCCCGGGACCGTCGGCCGGTGTAACCCAGCACAGCGCTCCCCAACAGGCCGTTAGGGCCGCGAACCGAAAGATGAACTCGGGCTGCATCGTGCGAAACGCCAAGTGGTGTCCCAGGCGCTGGAAGACGTAGATCTGATTGGCCACGGCGACGGTTTCCCCCGGCGCGCCCCAGGTGAGCATCAGCGAGGGGACGAGCCCGGGCAGCGAGAGCAAGAATCCGCCGGCCAGCGCGGGCCCCATCGAGCGAATCGAGGGGCGATCCTCGGCCACCCAAAACCAGGCCAGGGCAGCGGCCACCACGGACCATCCGCCGACCAACACGTGAAACGCCGATGCGGCTCCCAGCAACAGCCAGGCCCGATTCCATCGGCTGCGCGCCACCGCCTCGAGTCCCAAGAATACCAACACGAAGGCGAACCCCTTGGCCTCGACCCCGCCGACCACCCATTCGCCGGCCATGTGGCAATGGTCCAACAGGCCGGCGAACAGCGCGGCGGTAAGCACCGAGATCCACCGCCGGGGAATCAACGCGAAGCTCAAACGCCGCCACGCCCAGGCCATCAGGCCCCATGTTAAGAAACGCCCGAACCACGCCAGCACGGGCAGCGGCATCAGCAGCGAGAGCCAGCCGAAGGTGTAGTAGAAGACCGCGTGCGAGTCTTCCGTTTGAAGAAAGAAATCACCGCGGGCCCAGTCGTCGTTCCAGCAATGCTTGGCCTTGCCCAGGTAATACGGTTCGTTCACGTCGGGCACGGGCCAACCGCCCTGGAGCACGAGGACGACCAGTACCAGCGCGATTTCGGCCGCCACGAGCCGTCTCGATGAGTGTGTATCCGGCGATAGATCGTTAACCACGGTTTCGCTCAAGAGAGGACCTCGCGTGCTAAGAAGTCGCACTCACTCGCCGGCGAACCGCTCGGGAGGCAATTCCCGGCCGTCTCGGTCCCAGCGGTGCCAAACACCCGTCTTCCGGCCACCGTGGTATGAACCTTCTTCCTCCTTTTGGCCATTGTTGTGCCAACTGGTCCAGAAGCCATCTTCCCGTCCTTCGTCGTAGTTGCCTTGAGAATCGAGTTGTCCGTCGGGATACCGGTAAATCCAGACGCCCGTCTTCTCGCCGTGGTCGTAGTCGCCTTGGGAGTCCAACTGGCCGTTGTCGTGGTAGTAGGACCAACGCCCGTATTTGACGCCCTGGCGATACCCGCCGGCGGCCCAAACAACCCCATTCTCATAATACCACGTCCAAGGCCCCTCGCGCAGGGCGTCGTTCTCCCGGCCGACGGCCTTGATCTGGCCGCCGGGATATCGCGACTGCACCGGCGCGTCGACCGGCGGTTGGGCTGGCTGGGTGGTCATGGTCGGCTACTATACGGTTTACTTCTCCAACGCGGCGATGCTCTTGAAGTCGCCTTTGAGCGATTGGTAAAGCTGTTGGTAGACGGGAAACGCCCGATCGTACTGTTGCCTGGCCCGGCGATTGACGGCCGTTTGATCGACGACGCGAATCGTGGCCTTGCAGGCTTCCTGGATGTTTTTGAAGGCCCCGGCTCCGACCGCCGCCAACAGCGCCACGCCGTAGGCCGCTCCTTCTTCGGTATTGATCGTGACGACTTTCCGCCCGAACACGTCGGCTTGGATCTGCCGCCAGAAGGGACTCCGCGAGCCCCCCCCCGAAGCGCGAATCTGCCGCACCGGGACGCCCAAATCCTCGATGATGGCCAGACTGTCGCGCATCGAATGGGTGACGCCCTCGATCACCGCCCGAAGCATGTGCCCCCGGGTGTGGGCCAGGGTGAGCCCGATAAAACACCCTCGGGCGTCGGGATCGGCGTGCGGCGTGCGTTCGCCGGAGAGATAGGGGAGGAAGAAGAGTCCCTGGCTGCCCGCGGGCGCGGCGGCCGCCTCGGCGGTGAGCAGATCGTACACTTCGGTCTTGGCCCGCCGGGCCTTGGCCATCTCGGCCTGACACAGTTCGTTGCGGAACCACTGCAGCGAGCCGCCGGCCGACAGGTTGACGCCCATCATATGCCATTTGCCGCGAACCGCGTGACAGAACGTATGCACTCGCCCGGCCGGATCGATCTTCACTTCGTCGCAGTGGACGAACATCACGCCGGAGGTGCCGATCGACGTGGAGAGCACGCCCCGGTCGACGATCCCGTTGCCCACCGCACCGGCCGCACAATCGCCGGCACCGCCGACCACCACGCAATCGGTCGTGAGCCCCAGAGCTTTGGCCGCCTCGGCCGTGAGGTTGCCGGTCACGTCTTCCGATTCGTAGCACTTGCCCAACAGATCGATGTCCAACTCCAGGGCCGAGAGCAGCTTCTTCGACCAGCGGCGCTTGGCCACGTCCAACAGCAACATGCCGCTGGCGTCGCTCACTTCGGTAGCGTACTCGCCGGTCAGGCGGCGGCGGATATCGTCCTTCGGCAGCAGCACCTTGCGGGTGCGGTCGAAATTTCGCGGCTCATTATTGCGAAGCCAGAGGATCTTGGGAGCGGTGAAGCCGGTCAGGGCCGGGTTGGCCACCAGCTTGATCAGCTTCTTCCGGCCGCCGACGCGGCTCTCCATCTCCTCGCATTCGGCCGCCGTTCGCTGGTCGTTCCAGAGAATGGCCCGGCGAATGACCCGATCCTGCTTGTCGAGAAAGACCGAACCGTGCATCTGGCCGGAAAGACCGATCGATTTCACGTCGGCCGCTTTGAGCTTGGCCTTGCGCATGACCTTTCGCACGGTCTTTACCGTCGCCTGCCACCAGTCTTCCGGGTCCTGCTCGCTCCAGAGGGGTTTGGGTACGTAACAGGGGTACTCGACCGTCGCGTCGGCCAGTATCTGGCCGTCGGCGTCGATGGCCAGGGTCTTGGTGCCGGAGGTGCCGATATCGATTCCCAGGAAAACGCTCATGGTGTTGGCTTCCTTTTTGCTCGAAATGCGGGATAATGTCTCCCCCCGAGCCCCGAGCAGCGTATGGAGAGAAGACCGGTCGTCGCCGGATTCTACCCCGAGCGATGGTTCGTGCGAAAGGGGTGTGGCAGAGGTGGGCCACATGTGTGGGGTATTGCAGGACACTGATATTGGGTGGATTTCGATGAGAGCCATTCACGGCCGCGACCATGAACCCAAGCCGCTTGCCGGCGTAATGAAATGATGAATCTCCCACGCAGTCACAATCCACGCAGTCACCATCGTACTCCGTCGCGCGACCGCCGGGATCGACTGGCCCGACGATCGAGAGGGCTGCTTGCCACCGTGTTTTTGGCGACGCTGCCGCTGGTGGCCGGGTGTGGAGGGTGTATTGACGATGAGCAGGCCGACGCGCCGCTCTCGCTCGACGGCCTCACGCTGCGATTGATCGTCGCCGGCGATCCGCCGCTGGCCGATGCGGTGGCCCAGTTGCGGAGCGAATGGGAGGCCCAGACCGGATGCAAGTTGCTGGTCCAGCGGATCTCCGAAGACGATTTGGCTGCGGCCGCGGCGCTGGAGGCCGACGCGGTGATCTGCCCGTCGTATCAACTCGGCCCGCTGGCCCAGCGGCAGCTCTTGGCACCTCTGCCGGCGGCGATGCTCGACCATGAGAAGAACGCCTGGGACGACGTCTTGCCCCTGTTGCGACATCGGGAAGCCACTTGGGGGTCGACCCTGTACGCGGTTCCCTTCGGTTCGCCCGTTTGGATCTGCTACTATCGGGCCGATCTGCTGGACCGGCTCGATCGCGACCCGCCGCAAACCTGGCAACAGTACCAGGAACTGGCCGCGCTGCTTTCCGATCCGGCCACCCTCGGCCTTGAACCGGCCGACGATGCTTGGGCTGGGGTGATCGAGCCGCTGGCTCCCGACTGGGCGGGGCTTGTGCTCTTGGCCCGAGCGGCATCGTATGCCACGCACCGGGAAAACTACTCGACCCTGTTCGACGTCAAGACCATGCAGCCGCTGATCGACGGCCCGCCGTTTGTTCGGGCGCTGGAGGAGTTGGTCGCGGCGTCGAAATGTGGCCCCGCCACAGCGACCGCCTTCGATCCGGCAACCGCCCGGGCGGCGTTTTGGGAAGGGCGTTGCGGGATGACGATCACCTGGCCCAGCGCGACGGCCGATCTGCCGGCGGTCGACGAGAACGTCCGTTGCGGACTGATCGAGTTGCCCGGTTCGACCGAGGTTTACGACGTGGCCCGAGCGGTGAAGGTGACCCGCCCCAGAGACGAAGATCCGCGTGTGCCGCTGTTGGCCCTGGAAGGTCGCCTGGGCGTGGTATCGGCCAAGAGTGAACACGTCGAAGCGGCGTTTCAACTGCTCTTCTGGCTATCGGGCACCGCACAGAATCCGCCGCCGGGCGCGGCAAGCCCGCACACGACACTCTTCCGCAACTCGCACGCCTCGGCCCCGGATGCCTGGGTCGAGTCGCCGTTGACCGGACCGGAAGCGCCGGACTACGCCGAGGTCGTCTCGCAAGCCCTGTCACGGCCCGGGCGCCTGTTCGCCCTACGGATCCCCGGCCGTAGCGAGTATCTGGCCTCGCTCGATCTGGCCATCGCTGATGCCGTCAGTGGCAAACACCCGGCGACCGACGCACTCCGAACGGCCACCCAGCAGTGGCAGCAGATCACCGAGTCGCACGGCGTCGAGTCGCAACGCGAGGCGTACCTGCACAGCCTGGGTTTGGGCGACTGAATTCATCGTAGGGTGGGACCAGCGCAGCGCCGGCCCGCCGTGAATTCTCGCCACAAGCGACCATCGTCGTCCTGTCTCGCCTTCGCGCAGGATGATCGCGATTGGTGTGACTCCGCCGGAAATGCGATGGTGGGCGTACATGCGAGTTCCCTATCGACTTGCTCTCCCCGCTCCCAAGCACACAACCTTCCCGTCCGTCGTCGCCATGAACAGCCGCCCACCGGCGGCGATGAGGCCGTCGAAGACGGGGAGGTCGGCGAGCTTGATCTCGGTGAGTTTTTGGCCGTCGGCGGCCGAGACGGCCCAGAGGTGACTGCCGTCGGAGCCGGCGAAGAGTCGGGCCTGTTCGGCGAGTTGCGCCCGGGTGGTATCGGTGGGCTTGGTGGCCTGTTCTTCGTTGACAATATCGGCCGGTCCGGCGACAAATAGCGTATCGCCGGCCTTGACCATGGCGCGGACCAGTACGGGGATCTCGACACTCCAGCGAGCGGCGTATCGCGACTTTCCGCCACGCCGGGTATTCGCGCCGGCGCCGGTCGCCTTGGGACCGGGTAGGCGGCGGTCGACGGAGAACAGGCGAAATTCCATCGGCGTGGTCCATCGCCAGTATTGCGGCTTGCGGCCAAAAACGTATAGGTTCGCGTCGTCCAGGACCATGATCTTGCCGCAAGGCGCACTGGGACCCGTGGCGCTATACCCGGGCCCGCCGCGGACACTGCGGCCGTAGACCCAGAAGGCCCGATGCCAGTATTGGTCGTCGAGGAACCCGTTGGGAACGAAGAGATGAGCGTCTTCGCCCCGCTGCTGTTCCAAGCCGGCTTGATGCACCCGATGGCGACGACCCTGCAAGTCGAGCGGTTGGGATCGCATGAAGAGGAAGTCGCCTTCGCTGCTGAGGATATCCGCCGAAGCGACCGGCATGTCCAGCACGCGGACGTGGCGGTGAAGATCCTCGCCCGTGGCGGGATCGTTTTCGTCCATCGTGACGGTGGAAAGCACGTTGCCGGTGAGCGGATCGAGACGGTAGAGCGTCAGCCCGCCGTCGAGAAACATCGAACGCCCGGCAACGACGTAGGCCACGTCGTCGCGGACCAAAACGCTTCCGTGGACCGGCCAGACCGATTCGAGTTGCTCCCAGGCCATGACGCGCCGATCGCACGGCGCGGCGAGAAAACGCCAGGCCAGCGCTCCGTCGGCCGCGCGGAGGCAATAGACGTATCCGTCGGCCGAACCGAAAAGGACGGACCCTTTGTGCAGCGTGGGCGGCGAATCGATACGCCCGCCGGCAATGAACTGCCACGCCGTTTTCCCGGAGTCACCGTCGATGGCATATAGCGCATGTTCATCGACCGCGGCGACGTAAATCGTTCCGTCGGCCGCCACCGGCTGGCTGAGTCTTCCGCCGATGTCCACGCTCCACTCGACTTCCAGATCGGTTGCCACCGCCGTATCGGTCGAACCGCTTCGCGCGGGGTTGCCGCGGAAGGTGGGCCAGTCTGAAGACGCGGAAGTCGGCTCTGTTGTGCGTGCGGCGTGATCCCCATAGGCGGGACCCTTTTGCAGACGCTCGGCGCGCGGGAGATCCGCGATCGAAGACCTGCCGCGAGGACCCGCCAGCACGTTGAAGCCGGTCAGCTTGGCCTCGGGATAACAGGCGCACGGATGGGGCGGGGCGTAGATCAACCCGTTGGCCGGCATAATCCCGTACAGACACGCACCGCGTACCCAGTGGTGTAGCGACCACTGCCCCGTATCGACGTCGATCATCTCGATGCCGGTTCGGGAGGTGAGGAAGAAGTTCTCGGTGGCCTTGGCGCGATGACACCGATGGTGAAACCAGTAGCAGTCGGCGTCGCGCGGGAGCGTCTTCTCCGGCTCGCCCGTTTCCAGGTTGTAGGAGACGAATTCTCCCGTGCTGGGCGACTCTTTCGGGTAACGCTTGTCGAATTCCCCCGGTTTTGAGTTCGTGCTGCCACACCAGACCCGATCGCCGATCACAAAGATATCCTGCGGCGATTGGTAGCCCGACGGCAGATGGGGCCGTTGCCATTTGGTCTTCCCGGTCGCCGCGTCGAGGCAGGTCATCAGGCCATGGCTGCCGGCATGTTCTTTCCAATCCTCGCCCCCGGCATAAAGCACGGCGCCGGGCGCGGCCACCAGCGTGGGCGCGAAGTAGGTGGGCATCTTGTCTCGGCCGGGCAGCGGTTCCGATTTCCAAAGTTCACGCCCGGTGAGCCGATCCAGGGCAACGATCCGGGAGCCGTCGCAAACCAGCGCCCCGGTCTCGCCGATCGTCAGGCTGCACGGGGCGACCCAGGGGAGTTCCCGCTGCCAGAGAATCGTGCCGTCCGATTCCTTCACGGCCATCACCGTTCGCGGCGATCGTTTCCATGTCCCACTTGGGGCCGGATCGACGTCCGGATTGACGATCAGGTACAAAACGCCGGCGGTGCAGAGAATCTCCTCGCTCTTCTCGGTACCGGCGTAGATTCGCAATTCCTCCCCGGTCGTGGCATCCAGCTTACGGACCGGGCCGGTAAGGTCGAGGGTGACATAGACCCGATCTTCGCACGCCACCAGACGCCGCGGAGTGACCGCCGGACCGCTCTTCAGCGGCCAGAGATGATCGGTCCACTGCGTGATCTCCTTCCGCCAAAGGACGACGCCGTTGAACGCGTCCCGGGCGACCAGTTGCCAGCGGGGAGCCCAGAGGATCGACGCCCGGGGTCCTTCGTCCATAATGTAGAAGACTTTGCCACCGGCGGTGACCGTAACCGGCACGCTGGAGGATTTGTCGTGATGCCTGGAGTATCGAGGGCTGCCTTTCCATTGCAGGTGCCGAAGCGGCGCGGCGATGTGCGTGTCGCGGCTGACGGCGTTGTTGTCGGCGTCGTGCAGGTAATGGTTCCACTGATCGTAGTCGTCGGGCCATGGCTTGACGACTCTCTCCGCCGCACTGTCGTCAAGAAAGACCGCCACTCCACCGGGACAAAGCACTCGCAGGATCTCGTCTCGCGAGAGCTCGAACCGGCGCGAACAGACGACCAGATTCACCAGATTGCCGACGTACGGCAGGTGTTTTCCGTCGAACGCGGCGGCCGACACGGCGCCCCGATAATTCCCGGCGAGAATGTGTTGCCGCGCCGCCCGCACGGCCGCCGCATCGGTATCCAATCCATGCACGACGTAGGCATCGCTGATCCGCAGCTTGGTGGTAAGCCGCCCGTCTCCGCAGCCGACGTGAACGATCAAGCCGCCCCGGATACCGCTGCCGGTAACGATTTCGCGCCCGTCGTCCGCGGCCAGCGCGGGTGATAGGATCGTCAACCAGCACGTGGCCGCCAGGAGCATTATTTCGTAGCCCCTGGTTGTTGGTACTCGCATCTTCAGTCTCCATGCCGACATACGATCTCGCGGGTCACGTCACCCGCTTCCACGGTTCCACACTTTTTCGAGGGGCTGCCCGGCGTCACGATCCGACCGGTTCTCACCGTACGCGTGAGTGATCGGCTCCTGCATTATGCCCCATGGCACGGGCGACCTCAAACGGCCGGGCGGAGGAACACCGGATCGACACCAACCCCTCGATAGGGCCTTGGAATGGCCCACCGGACGAGATTCTTCTGTATTCCTATGAAAAACGCCCGTTTTTTGGGTCATATTATTTGTGCGGATTCGCCCCCCCAATTAGAATCGAGAGTGGAGTTTGCTAGTTCTCGTCTTCCGTCTCGACACGCGACGCATTGCATTGGCGCCGAGTGCGGGCATCCATTCTCGGTCCATCCCTGGGGGGAATTCGTCATGGCAAGGTCGATCGGTATCGTTTTGGCGGCGGGGTTCTTGTGCATCGGCGCGGCAATCTGTCCGGCGGTGGAGATCTCCTGGGACAAAGGGTCGATCGATATCACGACACCCGTCGATCCACCCTACCCGGGCGACGGGTTTTGGACTTCGGGCGAAAACTGGCGAGCCAATAACACCGACCCTCAAGGATCACCGCCCAACGACGTGGTCCCCGGTCCCGGCGACCGGGCCAACATCGGCCTGCACGATCAGTGGGCGCAGATCGATGCCCCGGCTACGATCGGCGCCGCCGACAGTGTCACGATCTCTTCCATTCGTCTGGGCACCAATCCCGGGCTGGGTGTCGGCGGACATGGCAAGCTGATCATCGACGGCGGCACGCTGAACGTGGTGGACACGGGCACTGGTGATCACTTCCGTATCGGGGCCGACAGCAACCGCACCGGCCATCTGATCTTGAACGCCGGCACGGTGACGGTCGCCGACGGTAACCGGCGGCTCATCCTCGGCAACGGCGCCAACACCAACACCGTCGGCATCGTCGACTTCCTCGGCGGCGCCATCACCTCCAACGGCGGTCTGTTCGTCGGCGGCGACGATCCCAACGCAAACCGCGCTAACACCCAGGGCACCTTCACCATGGGCGCCCCGGGCGACTCGCTAACCGCTCAAACGCTCAACACGCGGACATCCAACTTGGAAGTCGGTCGCGGCGGCACGGGCACGTTTACCCAACATAGCGGCACGGTGACCATCGAAACGAACAACCTCATCCTCGGCCAGGGCGCCGCGTCCGACGGCACGTACACGATCGACGGCGGTAAGCTCGAAACGGTTCTCGGGCAGATCCGCGTGGGCAACACGGGCAAGGGAACCTTCGTGCAAAACGGCGGGGAGGTGATCAGCAAGGGTGTGCTCGATCTGGGTAACGTCAACAACGCCGCCAGCGACGGAACCTACACCCTGGCGGGCGGAACCCTGACCGTCAACGCCAACATGTACGTCGGCCGGCTCCGTAAGGGGACCTTCAACTTCGAGGACGGCACCTTCAACTTCGACAAGACGCTCTACCTCGGCGGCGACCCCTCGGGCAACGCCACCTTCGCCCCCAATGCCGACGGCACGTTCAACCTGGGTACCGCTACCGCCGCGCCGACATTGAACGCCAAGCAAATCGAAGTCGGACGCCACGGCCTGGGCGTCTTCAACCATACCGACGGCGACGTCACCCTCACCAGCGCCAACCTGGTAATCAGCCAATTTGCCGACGGCGACGGTACTTACAACATGCAGGCCGGAACCCTGACCACCGTCGTCGGTGATCTCAACTTCAACCAGGGCACCGGCGCGTTCAACCAAGACGGCGGAACGGTCAACATCGGCCGCGATATCAACTTCTCCAACGGCAGCGGCACCTCCACCTACCACCTCACCGGCGGGACGCTCAACGTCGCCCGAGCCATCAAACGCCGGTCCGGCACCGGCACGCTGGTGGTCGACGGCGGTACGCTCAACGTCACCACGGGCAACATCGCCGCGACCACCTTCCATCTCAGCCCCACGACCAACGCCACGTACACGCATTCCAAGGGAACGCTGGCCGTGACCAACCTCCTGCTCGGTGACAACGCCAAGGGGACTTTCACGCAGACCGGCGGCACGGTTAACGTCGGCAGCGATCTGGTCTTCGGTCCGGTCGCCAACCGGGGCGGCACCTATAACCTCAACGCCGGAACGCTGAACGTCACCGGTCAGATTCTCGAACGGGTCTCGGCCGTCGACTCGGCCCAGTTGTACGTCGACGGTGGCACGCTCAACGTCGGCGGCAACATCACCGTGCAGAGCTTCCGCACCGGCCACGCCGCCGGAAAAACGGGCGCCTACACGCTGACCGGCGGCAAAGACATCAACAACACGGGTACGTTCTTCGTCGGAGCCTCCGGCACGGGCACGCTTACCATCGACGACGCCGGCTCGACGGTGACTGTAGCCAATCGCTTCCAGATTGGCGAAGGCGGCAACGGCCGGGGAACGTTGAACTTCACCGCGGGTACCATCGACGTCAACGGCGGCGGGTTCTACGTCGCCGGCGCCGACACCAACGCCAATAAGGCCAACACCGTCGGTGACGTGGTGATGGGCACCGCCGGCGGGAACCTCACCGACGCGCAACTCTTCATCCGAGGGAACTTCGAGGTCGGCCGCGGCGGGACCGGCACGTTCACGCAACACAGCGGTACGGTGACCCTGGAGACCAATAACCTCGTCGTCGGTCAGGGCGGCACGTCGGAGGGCACCTACACCGTCAACGGCGGGCTGCTGAAAACGCTTGACAGTTCCGGCGATGCCGGCCATCTCCGCGTCGGCAACGACGGCGTGGGCCACTTTGTGCAGACCGGCGGCACCGTCGACGTGGTTACGCAGGTCGAATTGGGCAACAACAACACCGCCGGCGCCGAAGGCACCTACACGCTCCAGGGCGGCACGCTGGTGATCGGCACCGGCATGCGCATCGGGCGAAATCGGAAAGGAACGTTCAACTTCGAGGACGGCACGCTTCAGTGGAACGGCGGCTCGTTGCTCATCGGCGGAAATGACGGGAGCAACCCAACCGGTGCCCCCAACGCCGACGGTACCTTCAACATGGGTACCGCCACAACGGCTCCGACGATGAGCATCGGCCAACTGGAGGTCGGCCGGCACGCCCTGGGTGTGTTCAACCACACCAGCGGCGACGTCACCGTCACCAACGCCAATCTGGTCGTCAGCCAGTACGCCAACAGCGACGGCACATACAACATGGCCGGCGGTACCGTGACCACGGTGCCCAACGCCGGCAATACCAACGGCGACCTCAATTTCAACCAAGGCACCGGTGCGTTCAACCAGGACGGCGGAACGGTCAACATCGGCCGCGATATCAACTTCTCCAACGGCAGCGGCACCTCCACCTACCACCTCACCGGCGGGACGCTCAACGTCGCCCGAGCCATCAAACGCCGGTCCGGCACCGGCACGCTGGTGGTCGACGGCGGTACGCTCAACGTCACCACGGGCAACATCGCCGCGACCACCTTCCATCTCAGCCCCACGACCAACGCCACGTACACGCATTCCAAGGGAACGCTGGCCGTGACCAACCTCCTGCTCGGTGACAACGCCAAGGGGACTTTCACGCAGACCGGCGGCACGGTTAACGTCGGCAGCGATCTGGTCTTCGGTCCGGTCGCCAACCGGGGCGGCACCTATAACCTCAACGCCGGAACGCTGAACGTCTCGGGCAACATCCAGGAGCGCGTGGCCGGCGTCGATACGGCCCAATTTCATCTCGACGGCGGGACGCTGAACGTGACCGGCGACATTACCACCCAACGGTTCGCTCTCGGGCAGGCGGCCGGGAAAACCGGCGTTTATGCGCTGGCTGCCGGCAAGAACCTCACCACCACCGGTACGTTGGCCGTCGGCTCCAGCGGAACCGGCGATCTCACGATCGACGGCGGCACGCTGGTCGCGGCCAATAGCGTCATCGGCGAAGGGGCCGCCGGCGACGGCACCGTGACGATCAACAACGGCGGCAGCGTCACGGTCAACGGGCTCTTGAAAGTCGGCAACAACGGGATCGGGCGGATCAACCTGATCGACGGTTCGCTTACCGTCACCGCCGGCGGGCTCCGTTTGGCTGAAACCACCAACGCCAATGCCGAAGGAATCCTGACCATCGGCGACGGCACGACCAGCCCCGTGCTGAGCGTTTCCGGCGGTAACTTCGAGACGGCCAACAACGGCACGGGCACCGTTACGATGAACAGCGGCACCTTCCATCAGTTGACCAACAACATCATCGTCGGCCAGGGTCCCAACTCCAACGCCACCTTCACGCTGAACGACGGCCTGATCGACATCCAAAACCAGCTTCGCATCGCCAACAAGGGGACCGGCCTGTTCGTGCAAAACGGCGGAACGGTCAACGTCGGCACCGCGTTGGATCTGGCCAACGATGCCAACAACGACGCCGATGCCACCTACACCATGACCGGCGGCGTGCTCAACGTCGGCGATCGGGTCGCCAATAATCTGGTGATCGGCAACGCCAACCGGGCCGGTTCGACCGCCCTGTTCGAGATGATCGACGGGACGCTCACCACGAGCAAGGGCATCCGCATTGCCAACACCGGCGCCAACTCCAGTGGGAAGATGACTATCGGAGACGGCTCGACGGCCCCGACGATCACGATCAACGGCGACAACTTCGAGGTGGCCGATAACGGCACCGGCGAGGTGGTCTTCAACAGCGGCACACTGGTCATGAACCGCAACAATCTCCTGGTCGGACAGGCCGCCGGCTCCCAGGCCACCTTCACCATGAACGGCGGCCTGATCGATCTGCGGCCCGCGTTTGCCGCGGTGGCCGATCACGGCCGACTGCGCACCAACGCCGGAACGGGTATCTTCACGCTCAACGCCGGCACGGTCTACGTGGGCAACGATCTCGATCTCTCCGACAACGCCGCCGGTGGATTGACGCTGAACATCAACGGCGGCCAGATGATCGTCGGCCTGGACGTCAACTATCGCAACAACGGGACCGACGCAATCAATCTGGCCGGCGGCCTGCTCGATCTGACCGGCGGTAATGTCAACTTCGCCACGGGCACGGCTGATTTCAACTTCACCGGCGGAAGGCTCCAGGACGTCGGCACGTTCGGCTCGACGCTGGTGCAAAACGGCGGTACGCTCGCTCCCGGCCAACTGGCTGGCACGATGGCGATGACCGGCGGTTACGCCCAAAACGCCGGCGTGCTGGAAATCGAGATCGGCGGCCTCGACCAGGGCAACGAGTACGATTTCCTCGACGTCTCCGGCACGGCCGATCTCGACGCTTCGCTGCAGGTGCGGTTGACCGGCGGGTTCGATCCCCAACTGGGCGACTCGTTCGACGTGGTGACGGCGGCGGGCATCAACATCCTGACCGGTTTCACCCTGGACCAGAGCCTGCTCGATCCCAGCCAGCAGTATTTCGCCTATCGGGTGATCCCCGGCGGCAACGGCCAGATCCTCCGATTGCAGCTCGTTCCCGAACCGTCGACGATCGTCACCGCCGCACTCGGCCTCGTGGCCCTGATCGCCCTGGCCTGGCGCCGCCGGCGAATCGCCCGTTGAGGCCATCTATACGCTGGGCGCGGGTCTCCGGACCGCGCCCACATGCTTGACGCCCCTCGGATGCCGCGATACGCTGAGGGCGCAAATCGGGAACGACTGGACGAGGAACTGCCGCCGAAGCCGGTGGCCGTCCAAGTCGCGGACAGGAAGGTGACAAGCGCCGATACCGGTGAGTTCGCATGACGACACCGAACGACGATCGCCTTGCCCCGGATGACTCGCCGGAGCAGGACCCGATGCCCGACTACCTCGCCCGGTACATGGAAAGGGCGACCGTGCCGCGGGTCAGTCAGGCTCTCTCGCTGCCGGCGGCGCCGAGGTGGCCCATGGTGCAGGGTGTGTTCACCTTTCCCTGGTATCTGCAAACACTGGCCGCCTGGATGGGCATCTCGTTTGGGCTGATCGTTTTCGGCGAGTTGCTGATGTTCTTGTGGGGACCAGGCGCCCGGATGGGACTGATGGGCGTGCGGCTGTTCGGGCCACCGGCCGCCTTGGCCGGCGTGTTGGCCTTTTCCTACGCGGCCGCCTGCTTTCTGAACGTGATCGAGGAAACGTCCTACGGCTGGAACGTCATCGAAACCTGGCCCGAGATGAATTGGAAGGAATGGGTCTGGTCGCTGGCCTACGTGATCGGCCTGGCGTCCCAGGCAGCCCTGGTCGGAATTCCCTTGCGGCTGATTCCCGGGCTCCATCCCTGGCTGCCCGTGGCGGTGGGTACGCTGGCGGCCTTCCCGTTGGTGTTGCTCGGGGCGCTGGCGGCCGATTCGGCTTGGGTGCCGCTGTCGATTCTAACCGTGTTGAGAAGCCTCAAGACCCACTGGCGGGCGTGGTGCTTTTTCTATTTGGTTACCGGTGCGATGGCCGCCGGGTGGTGGATTCTTACCACGGTCCACCTTTCCCGGTTGCGGTGGTGGGTGCCCGTCTATTCGGGACCCTTGCTGGCGACCGTCCTGTTGATCTACGCGCGACTGCTGGGACGGCTGGCCCTGGGCATCGCCAAGGCGACCGAATCGGAAGATTGAACACTCAACGAAGGAGACGAAAATGATGACGCGGCAAAGCGGATCGATGTTGGCCGTGGCCCTATTGGTCGGCGGGATGCTCACCCTCGGCGGATGTGGCGGCGAGGTGGTCGTTCCCACCGAGTACGAGCCGTACAACGCCAAGGACGCGTCCTTTTCCTGCGAGGCGCCGGCCGGATGGACGATCGAAGGAGGAGGCAAGGGGCACCAGTGGGCCAAGTTCACTTCCGGCAGCGCGAAAATCAGAATCCACACGGGCATCGTCGGATCGCTCATCGCCGATATGCCCCCGGGCATGAACCTGCTGGGAGATGCCGAAGGCATCGACGAGGAAGACCTGGCCCCGGTTGCCCATGCACACGCGTTTGAAAAGGACATTTTCGCCCAAGACTACAGCGACTACGAAGAACAGCCGGCCGTGGCCATCCAAACCGGGCTGGGCGACTCGCGCCAGGGGGAGTTCACCGCCGCGGGCAGCTTCGGTGGAACAACCCACGGCTATCGCGTCACGGCACTGACCCTCGACAAGCGAATCCGGATCGTTTGCGAGTGCCCGGAGTCCGACTGGGAAGCCCTGCGTCCGGCGTTCGACCACGTGATCAAGAGCCTCGCCCCGGGGAAACGCGAGCGGTAGAGGGGCAAGCTTGCAGGATGGTGGGCCGGCGCTGTGCTGGTCGCGCCGTACGAGTACTCTTTACCGATGGGAGGCTGCCATGCTGGTTCGCATGTTTATCGTCGTGGGTATCTTGGCCACCGTTTCGACGGCCGCCGGCGAGGATCTGGCCGTGTTGCCGGAGAAGGTCGACGGCGTGGCACCGAAGGAGATGATGCACGTCTATCTGATGCATCGCTCCGACGCGGCACTGGATCGGCGCGACGCGGAATACGAGAAGATCAAAACGCCCGAGCAGGTCACCGCGTATCAGAAGCGGATGCGGGATTTCTTCGAGCAACAGCTCGGCGGTTTTCCCCAGCGTTCACCGCTGGAGGCGCAAGTGGTCGCCCAAGAGGATCGCGACGGCTACCGCATCGAGAAGATCATCTTCCAGAGCCAGCCGCGGCATTACGTCACCGCGGTCCTCTATCTACCCGAGGCCGAGCCGCCCTATCCGGGCGTTTTGGTGCCTTGCGGACACAGCGCCAACGGCAAGGGATACGACGGATACCAACGGGCGTGCATCCTCCTGGCCACCAACGGCATGGCCGCTTTATGCTACGACCCAATCGATCAGGGCGAGCGGTATCAGTTGCTCGACGACAACGGCAAGCCGGTCGAAGGCGGCACCATGGCCCATTGCCTGGCCGGCGTGGGGGCCATTCTGCTGGGACGCAATACGGCCACCTACCGCGTCTGGGACGGCATGCGGGGAATCGACTACCTGCAAAGCCGGCCGGAGATCGATCCCAAGCGGATCGGTTGCACGGGCAACTCCGGCGGCGGTACGCTGACCAGCTATCTGATGGCCCTGGACGATCGGATTGTTGCCGCGGCGCCGAGTTGCTACCTGACCAGCTTTCGCCGGCTGATGCACACCATCGGTCCGCAAGACGCCGAGCAGAACATCTTCGGCCAGATCGCCTTCGGCATGGGACACGCCGACTACGTGATGATGCGGGCGCCGCAGCCGACGTTGATCTGCGCGGCCACAAACGATTTCTTTGATATCGGCGGCACCTGGGACGCCTTTCGCCAGGCCAAGCAGCTTTACACGCGGATGGGACGCGGCGAAGCCGTCGATCTGATCGAGACCGACGAGAAGCACGGTTTTACCATCCGTCTGCGCGAAGGGGCCGTGCGCTGGATGCGGCGGTGGCTCCTGGCGGCCGACGACCCGATCGAAGAGCCCGCGCTGGACGTGCTCACCGACGAGCAGATCCGCTGCACACCCAAGGGGCAGGTGATGCTTATCGAAGGGGCGCGCAACGTGTATGACCTGAACCGCGAGTACGCCGCCGAATTGGCCGCCGGGCGGGAGAAGTTCTGGCGAGAGACCGACTCGGCAGCCGCGCTGGCGGAAGTGCGCCGCGTGACGGGGATTCGTCCCTTAAGCGACTTGCCCGAGATGAAGCACGAAGTGGCCGGACGGATCGAACGAGAAGGCTACCGCATCGAGAAACTCATCCTCCGCCCCGAGCCGGGTATCGTCTTGCCCGCGCTGGCCTTCGTACCCGAGAAGCCGTCCGGTCAGGCCGAGCTTTACCTGCACGAAAACGGCAAACACGTCGACGCACAGCCGGACGGGGCAATCGAGGCGCTGGTCCGCGCCGGGCGATTGGTCCTGGCGGTCGATCTTCGCGGCATCGGCGAAACGCGGGGCAGCGGAAACGGCAAGTACGCCCAATACCTGGGACCGGAATGGCAAGACACGTCGCTGGCCTACATGCTGTGTACTTCCTACCTGGCCATGCGGGCGGAAGATGTGCTGCAATCGGCGCGGTTCCTTGCCGGATATCTCGCTGATGAGAAGCCCAACGAGGTGCATCTCACGAGCATCGGCCGCGCTGGTCCGGCGGCGCTGCACGCAGTGGCTTTGGAGCCGGAACTGTTCGACACGGCATTGATTTTCGGATGTCTGGAATCGTGGTCGATGGTCGTGAAAACGCCGCTGGCGAGGAACCAGTACGCCAACGTCGTCCACGGAGCACTGGCCGTGTACGACCTGCCCGACCTGGTTCGTTCGCTGGGCAACGAGAAGCTCGAGTTCAGCGGGCCCCGAACGGCGCTGGAGATGCCGGCTTGGAAGTGAGGCCGGCGCGTATAGTAGCCATCTCGCTCCGCGAGATGCGGCTTTTGAAGGATTAGAGGGCCTAAGGCTGCATCTCGCGGAGCGAGATGGCTACTGTACGCGCCGAATCTCGGTGGTCGTGATCGTCTGCTGTTTCCGTGTCCAGCCTTCGCTGGCACAGTCCATTTTGCAGGCCGGGCAATGGGAGCAGTCGCCCCCGCCGCCGTCGGCGTCGGGGCCAATGACGTGCAGGCGGTGCTCGGCCGTGGTCGTTTCAGTTCCGGCCGAATCGCGCGACACCGTACACGAGATCGGTTCGTTCTCGACTGCCACCACGACGTACCACACGTTGGCCGCCTGATCGAGGCTCTGCTGGTTCAGCGCGCGAACCCGAGCCTGGGCTTCGGGGTAAGTGAGTCGCTCCTGGCCCATCTCGCCCGGGGCCTTGAAGACGCAGTTGGGCACGTCGAGCGTCGATTCCGGCTCCCAACCCTCGGGCCACCAGACGGCCGTCGCTTGGTAGCCCAGCGGCGTACAGAGGCGAGCTTTCGGCCAGATCACTCCGGCAGCGCCCGGCTCGACCACCACGGCCCAATCGGCACCGTCGGCCTCGTTGTGGTCGATCGCCCCGCGCACGGCGGCCAGCAGGTCGTCGGTCTCACAGAGCGTCTCGCCCAAGGCACCCGGCTCACTCGGCACGTCGTCCGGACGGGTGGGTTGCCAGCCATCCGGACGTGCGATCAACGAAACTCGAAACGTGGCCATCAGCGTCTCCTCCCACCGGTAGCGCGCGGCTTGCGCATGGTATGTCCCCGCTCCTCAATAGTAGCGGTACGGCGGCCGTTCGGCAAGCTGGGCGCGCGTGGGTGAAAGGCGTAGGGTGCCATGGGTACAAAAAAGAGAGCCGGGCAGTCGCGCAACCACCCGGCTCGGATCGATCAGGTTGTCTTCACCGGTCGCTCTACGCGGCCCTGCGTCGGCGCCGCCAGCCGGCCAAGGCCAGCGCCATCGCGGCCAAGCCACCGAGGACCAGCGTCGAAGGCTCGGGCACGGCCGTGAACTCGACCATGCGAACGGCATCCACGTGGATGTGTCCCCAAGTGCCCGGGTTGTTGTCGACCAACTGGAGATAGCCGGTCAGGCCGTCCAGATCGCGGATCGCCCAGAAGTCGTATTCGAACTCGGTGGAATCCGCCTGGTGGCGGGACGATTCCTGGAGGACAAAGTTCCCATCGTCCAGTTCGTCGGCCCACAACTCGAAGGAGAGACCGTCCCGGTTGCCGCCGGCAATATAGAACTCGAGGATATCGCCATCCAGGGTGAACTCGGGGCTTCGCATGACACCTGTCGGGCCGTCCCATCCGCCGGCTTGCGTCGTGGAACTCAGGAAGCCCTCACCCACGGTAAAGACGCCCTTTTGGTTGATATGACGGTTTGCCAATCCGCCGGGCGTGTCGCCGATCCGGAAGCTGGTGATCGCCACGGGATTGCCGCTGCCGTCGACTTGCTGCCAACCCATGAAGTCGGCCTGCTCGTCAAAACCGTAGTCGAGATGGACCGTGTAGCTCGGATACTCGGGGTTGAGCATCGTGACGGCGCCGTCGGCGACGGTGATCGAATCGACACCCGCCCAGGCCCATCCGCCGACCTGCCGGTCGACCAGCACGGGCATGACCCATCGGCCTTCCAGCCCGGCCAGCGAAATGGCGTGCTGACCGTAGTTGTTGTTTGTGTTGCTCGACGTGAACGTCCCGGGAACATAGTCATTGGCCAGCACGTCCCACAAGGCCACGCCGGTACCGCCGTCGCGCTGCCGGCCGGGCTGTAAAGCGTGGCCGCCGCCGTTGACGTTCAACGAAATATGGGCCGTTTCATCCTCGACTCGGAAAGCCGTTCCCCAGGCCATGCCCGTGTTGCTGTCGTGGCTGGAGTTGTAGACGTTCAGCGCGGCGTCGGGGCTACCCTGCCCGCCGCTGCTGACCAGGCCGTACTGACCATCGGGGTTGTCGTTGGTCCGCAGACGAATTGTCGACGATCCGCCGCCGACGTACCATTTCTCGCGCATCGCGTCGTTGGAATCACCGTAGCTCTCGAAGCTGTCGATGATCATATTCTGATTGGCGGCGAAACCCTTGAACCGGGCGTCGGCCACGCTGTTGGTGTTGTGGCTGGTGACGGCCAATCCGAGCAGGCCCTCGTCGAAGCTGGTGTTGGCGTCGGTGCCAAACCGCTGCCAACCGTCGACCGGCATCGTGGCGCTGTCCGGAGCCCAGTAGGCCGAGACCTGGCCGTTCTCCCAACGCTGGAGCTTGACCCAGATGTTGTTCGACGGGTTTCCGCCGGGGGCCTGGTTGTAACCGGTGCCACCGCCGGCCCCGTCGCGCCACTGGAGGTTGGCCCGGTTGCTGCCGGTGGCCAGCACGCTGACGTTGGCCGCGTTGGCGTCCTCGGAGGCACGGAACATGAGGCCCGCTTTGGTCCACCCGTCGGGGATCGTACCGTCGAAGCTGACATGGGCCACGGCGTCGAACGTGCCGGAGACCTTCTGGTCCAAGTAGGCCATGCCGCCGTTGTCGCTGTTGCCTTGGATGTCGCTGCCCGAGGTGATCACCACCAGGTCGTCGCCGGAATGCACCAGATGCGCCACCGGGGCATTGCCCCAGGCCACCGTGCTCATCGGCGCGGCGGTCTGCGAGTTCAACTCGACCATCCGTATGGCGTCGACCTCGATGTGTCCCCAGCCGCTGGGGTTGTCGTCTCGGGCACGCAGATAGGCCTGCGTGCCGGCCAGATCGCGGACGCTCCAGAAATCGTAGTGGAATTCTCCCTGGTTCGTTCCAGCCGACTGTCGAAGCACCACGTCGTCGCTGGCCCGAACCAACTCGAAGGCCTCCAGAGCGGCATTGTTGCCGCCGCCAACGCGAAACTCGATGATGTCGCCCTCGATCGTGAACTCCGGGCTGCGCATCGTGCCCGTGGGAGTATCCCACTGGCCATTCGTCGTGGAACTAATGAAGCCGCGGCCGTTGGCGAAAGTGCCGGCGTGATTGACATGCTGCGCCATCAGGCCCGTGTTGGCTACCCCGATCTGGAAGCTGTCCGTGTCGCCGGTCCATTCCATCCAGTCGCCCGGCCGGTCGAAGTGGTAATCGAAGAGCACCTTGTGCTTGCCGTCGACCATTGAGACAGCGCCGGGATCGGTGGTCGTGATCGAATCGACGGCCGTCCAGGCCCAACCGCCCGTTTGCCGGTCGAGGACCGCCAGGCCGACCGTCTTGCCTTGAAGGCCGGCCAGGGAGATGGTTTTCGTCTGGTAGCCGCCGCCGTGGCCGGAACGGGTGACGAATGTGCCGGCGATCACCTCGTTGGCATCCAGGTCCCAGAGGGCCACGCCACTGCCGCCGTTGGTTTGGCTACCGGCGTTGTAACCGTGGTCGCCGCCGGCGATCTTCAGGTTGATGCTGGCCGTGTCGTCGTTGACGGTGAAGAACTGTCCAAAGGCGATTCCCGTGGGCGCGTCGTAGTTGGCGCTATGGGTCGTGAGCGTCGCCCCGGGGTCGTTGCTCGTTCCGTCGGTCCGCAGACCGTACGTGCCGTCGGGGCTATCGTTGGTCCGCAGGCGGACGACGTTCGTGCCGCTGCCGGAGTACCACCGGGTGTTGTTCAACCGGCCCGCGGTGTCCTCGAAGTCCTCGATGTGTGTGCCGCCGGCCAGGTACTCGGCGCGAATCTCGGAGTTACTCATCGCCTTCTGGACGATGTTGACGTTGTCGAGTTGGCCGTCGAAGTAGTTTCCGTTGCCCCAGCGGCCGATCTTCACCGGGCTCGGCTGATCGGGGATCAGGTTCGCGTGTCCGCCGCTGCTGGCGTCCAAGACGCCGTCGACGAAGATCGACTGCTCTCCGTTCTGGAAACGCCAGGTGACGTGCTGCCATCGGTCCGTATCGATGGTCCGATTGCCGCCCTGATCGTTGCCGTAGAAGCCCATGTGGGCCTTATCGTTGCGGAGAATCAAGTGCATTTGCCGATTGCCGCCGCCGGTGTCGATGCCCAGGATGCTCTTGTCGCCGCCGAGTGTGTCGGGGTTGACCCAGGCCGAGACGGTGAAGTTGCCGCCCAGTCCCAGGTTGTCGGCCGTGGTCAGGTCGACGTACTGGCCGCTGCCGTTGAGGTCCAGAGCCTGGCCGCCGATGGGACTGGCCACGAAGCTCGGCGAGCCTTGGGGCGTGCCGTCGTACGGACCGGCCGAATCGGTGTAGTCGCCGTCCAACAGGTAGCGGCTGGCCGGGGTGGCCGGCAAGGCCAGCGGATCGCCGCCGGAGAAGATGTGTTGAACTTGGGCCTCGGTCAAGGCCGAGTTGTAGACGGCAATGTCATCCAATCCGCCAACGTATTGGCCCGTGCCGTTGCGGCCGAACATGTACAGTGGCCGGGTGTTGGACAGGCCGTTGCCCGCGTTGTACGTTCCCGTCGAGACCTTCACGCCGTCCTCGTACTTGCTCCAAGCGCCTGAATTCAACGCGAACGCCACGTGATGCCATGTGCCGTCGAACGGAGCCGGGCCGCCACGGGCGATGTTCTGGTTGAACTGCGCGCTGGTGTCCACGCGGACGTTCACTTCGTTGTCGCCACCATATCGGTTAACCATCCAGGATTGCTGACCGTCTGCTTCGGTGCCTTGCTGGAAGAGGCGGACCCAATTGCCGTTGTCGCCCAGGTTCGAATTCATCCAGTAGGCGATGGTCAGACTGTCGTTGATCGATTGCAACGACGCCGAGGTGGGAACCGTCAGCACGTTGCCGGAGCCGCCGCCAGGGTAAGACAGCACCGACAGGCCGCTACCGGTGGGCGTGTCCGTCTCGTAGGTGAGCGAGCCGCCGGCGATGCCGTGGTTGGCGTTGGCCGAAAGGTCGCCCGCCGTGCCGTCGTCGAAATTCCAGTAGCCTACCAGATCCGCCTGCGCCTGTGTCGCGCCGGCCGTGGCGATCACGCCGACCAGCAACAAGGCCAAGCCTCGAAATTCCATTCGCCCGATCATAGTTTTTCTCCCTAGGTGGTTTAATACGCCGAGATTCGTGGCCGATTGCCAAGCGTACGCTTGTGCGCGGCAACGTTAACCCGAGCGGTCGAAACACGTGGAACAACCGGTGTTCGACATCGAGAGAACTCGGACGCGGGTGTCAAATGTATGCAGGATTCATCAAAAAACGTCCGGAGCATCCGGTTGCAGGAATCTTGGGGAGGTGTGGCTTACAGGCAGGATACCCCCCCGAGTATTGCCACTATTTACCGCAATCAGGATAGCTCGCCTATTCTTACACTGCTTTCAGTGTAATCGGTGGCTCGGTTCCCCGCAACGATTTGTAGACCAGATAACTGGAAATCGCTTGTCGAAAGCCGAAAACACCCCATCTTGCGGTTGGTTTTACCGCATCAGAACTACCGCACCTGGGGGGGTAAAAGTCGGCGGGCAGCGGCACCTCACACCCAGGGGCGACGGCGGTCTTTGGCCCCGGCGACGCTCTGGCGGGTCAGTTCCGCGTCGGCTTCGACCTGAAAGTCGAACATGCCCACGCAGACGAAATCGGCGCCGCTGTCAAACGCGTACTGGAACCCATCCTTCGGAGGAATGGCTCCCGCGGCGAGGATCTTGAAGGCGATCCAGGGCACTTTCACGTCCTGCATGAAGGCCACCGTCTCCGCGTGGTCGTGGCAGAACATGTTGTCGTGGTACTGGGCATGATCGGGAGACTCCCGCTCGAACATCTCCATGTACCGCCGATTCTCTTTGGGATGGGCCGACCAGTAGCGGTCGTGGTGCAGCGTCTTGATGTAGAAGTCGGGCACGATCCCTTCCTTTTCGCAGAAGGCGATCGGCTCCAGCCGATGGGCGCCGATGCCGACGGGCACATCATACTTCTTCATGATCTCGAAGGCCTTGACGATATGGCCCTGCTGCTTCCGATCGTACCAGATGTCGCTGGCCCCGCCCCACAGATAGGCCGCCGACGCGCCCAACTCGAGATGCTCGACCAGCAGCCGCTCGTACTTGTCGATGTCGGTGGTGATCACGTCGGCGATCCATTTCATCTTGCCGCCCCACTCGTCCCAGTACTTCGACAAGCGGAAACGCCGGAAATTGTGGTTCTTCAGCACGATCGTATTGGCGCCGAGTTCCTCGCATCGCTTCAGCGTCATGAAGATGCGTTCCTCGGTGTTGTAATGAGCCGCCAAGGTGGTAACGTAGTCGAGATCGCGCGCGTGCATGTTCATGCTGATCAGATTACTGCCGCTGATCAGCCGGCCGACCGAGAGGTTGCCGATCTTGCCCACCGGCATTTCTTTGCCCCGGGCGACGACCTGGGGATCGTCGAGATCGAGGTTCTTCAGCCGCTGGTAGGCCTGTTTGTCCGACCGGGTGACGAAGGTGGGCCCGGTGACCGCGTCGACCTTGTCGTCGGCGCGTGCCTCGGATGCCGAGCCACCCAACATTCCCAACACCGGCAGCGAGCCCAAGGTGCCGAGCACTTCGCGCCGGCCCGGCTTGCCGGAGAAGCGTGTTCTCCGGCCGATTCTCGTGCAAAACCGCTTCCAGACGGACATGCGCTACTCCTTCGATTCAACAAGCTTCCGCAGGCTCTTTGACGGAATCGTCACCTTGAAAACCATCTGCAGGTTCTTCTGCTCGCCGTCGGTCTCGGTGTAGTAGATGGAATTCGTGCTGGCCACAATCCCGGCGACGCGACCCCCGTTGTCCAACACCGGCGCGCCGCTGGAGCCCCGGGCGAAGTCGGCCGTAATCAGCATCGTATCGGCCTGCCGCATGGCCGAGCGGACCTTCATGTACCGGGCGACGCTCCCGGTGGTGTAGTAGTAGAATCGGCCGGCGGGGTGGCTGATGACGTTGACCGGCGAGCCGATGGGCGCCGGCGATGACGCCACGGGCAGCGGCGAGAGGTCCTTGGCGTCGATCCGCACGATGGCCAGATCGTCGGCACGGCTTGCCGCCAGCACTTCCGCCACGGGAAGCACCCGCCAATTGCTGGTCATCACGACCATGGCTTTCTTCTCCGGGTTGTTGATGACGTGGTAGTTGGTGACCACGGCGCCGGACGACGCGATAACGAACCCCGTGGCCGTGGTGGCGTGCCAGCCGGTACACTTGTCGCACTTGTAGAGCCCGGCAACGATGACCACCGAATGCCTGGCCTTGGCATAGACGTCGACCGGCCCCTCGGCGATCGGTTCGGTCGAGGGAAGGTCCAGTTGGCATCGGGTCCGTTTGAGTTGCTCGACCAGCACGGCCATGTCGACAACCCGATCCTTGTCGATCAGCTCTGCTCCTTCGCGAATCAGGCGTCGCATCTGATCCCGGTCCTCGACGCCGACCGGCCGAAGATGTTCGGCCGGTTCGTCCTCGCACCGACAGATCGCGTGTCCCGACCGCCCGTCGTCGGCGCGACAACAGGCCGGGCGCAAGACGTATTGGCCAAGTAGCGATAGCATCGAGAAGGCGAAAACCACGATAACGGTTCGACGCATGGCCGTTTCTCCAAGAACTTAGGGGGCATCCAGCAACCCGATTGTCTTGCGGCGCAAGCCGGTTGTCAATCTTCTGCCTCGGGGGTTCAGCCGTCATCCCCGAACATCGGTTCGCCAAAGTCCAACCACGGAAAAGCCCCGCCGGGCGGATCGACCGGCGGGGCTCCGGTTGTCTCAACATGTGGGGATCGCTTTCACCCGCGCCTCCGGCGACCGGCCATTGCCAGCCCCATCAGAGCGAGGGCAGCCAGAGCGAGCGTGGAGGGCTCGGGAACGGCCGCCAGGATCATGCCGTTGCCGGCGTCGTCCAGCACGACGAAGGAGCCGGGACCGCCATCGCCGCCAAAGGCGCCCAGGTCGCTGCCGGCGCTCAGGTTGGCCGAGTACATCCACGTGCCGTCGCCGACCATCGCGGAGTTGCCCTCTCCGGCATTGAATGCGACGAGGAATTCGTCGAGTTGCGGGTCATCCAAGGTCAGGCCCTCGAACCTGCCCATGGCGTGGATGGCGGCGATCTCGACGGGGCCGGGGATGTACTCCGAGTTGGTGCCGCCCCAAAGGCCCAAGTCGTCCATTAGGCCATCGAAGCGGTTGCGGATACCGCTGCTGCCTGCCGCGTTGCCTGAATAGACGCCCAGCAGCAGGTTGTCCACGGTGTCGTTGACGTCGATCGTGTTGTTGGCGTTGTTATGCGAGCCTTGGGCCACCTGTTGCCCGTTGACAAATAACTGCATCACGCCGCCGGTGTCGGGCTTGGCCGAGTAGGTCATCGCCACGTGTTGCCACTCGCCGGTGACCACTGGCCCGTCGTTGGTGCGCAACTCCAAGGTCGTGCCCGAGTTGTCGCCAAAGCGGAGGAAGCCATAGATGTCGTCTTCGTCGCCGACCTGGAAGGCCAGGGCGTCGCGATTCCCCTTGCCCTCAATGATCGCCCGCCCCGTGGCGCCGTTTGCACCGCCGTGACCGACTTGGCCGTCCAGCGTGTCGGGGTTGATCCAGGCGGTGATCGTCAGCCGGTTGTAGTCGTCCAAAAAGAAGCCGTCATCGACGACCACCCGATCGTTGCTGCCGTTGTTCGAGCCGCCAGCTCCGCGAAACTCGTAGGCGCGGTTGTTGCCGACGATTCCCGGTTGATCGACGATGGCATTGGTGATCGTGCCGTCGTGGCCGTCGGCCGAGTCGACCGCCGCGGTACCGCCGGTCTCGTCGAGTTTCCAGTTCGCCTGAAGGTTGGCCGTGATCGGTGCCGGAGTCAGATCGCGGATCTGGTAGCCCGTAATGTGGGCGTTGCCGAAACCGTTGGTCACCAGCGTGAGGTCCTGGGAGGAGGCGTCGGCGGTGAACGTGCCCACGCCGTACTGCCCGAAGCCGCCCTGGCTGGCGTGAACGTCGACCGTGCTTTCCGTCGGCTGGCTGTCACCGAAAGTCATTGTGCGTCCGTTGCAGCAACCGCGCAGGTCGGTGAAGAAGACCTGCACCTGGTACGGATTGCCGACGGTCAGCAGGCCGCCGCCGATATTGACCGACGTAGACGTGCCGCCGCCGTAGTCCAACCGGTTCAAGAACGTGTCCATGTCGGTGTCGCCCGTCGAGTTCCCAGCGAGCATATCGTTACCCCCGTTCTGCGACAGTAACGCATTACTGTTGCGGAACGTCACGCCGTTGACCGTGACGAAACCTGAGTTGCTATTCCTGGCGTTGACGGCCTCGACCACCGTGCCGGTCGTGAGGATGTCGCCGGGGCCCGAGGTGCTCTGCACCGGTTCCCACACAATCGCCGCCGCCGGCGCTCGAACCGAAGCGGACAGAAGAACCACGGCAGCCAAAACGATCACCGCCAGCCGCAGGATGTGTGCCATTGCGTGCCTCCTTCGTCGGTCAACTGTCGAGGATTAAGGTATGCGATACGGCCGGTTCCAGGTGCGTGCCATCCGGACGCCGGGGCCAGTCCAGATACGGGTGATTTGGAGTCTGCCAACCATTTTCGACAAGCGCGTGAAAAGATCCCTCCGACACAAGCAGACAAGGAAGCCGGCAACCGGATAGCATTGCCGACACGCTCGAGTCGGAACCCCTCGCTGGGCTACAGCATACACAGCATCAGGAGGAACTGCAAGAAATTTCTCTTCCTGGACGACAAAACGCGTTGCGACACCATACCTCTTAAGGTGGGTGTCGATGCTCTAATTCCTTCTCACAACCGTGGTTGGCGGAAAGGGGTCCCATGGGCGGCTGAAGACTCTGGTTCCTACCGAACGACACGAAAGCACACCAGTGGGATTAGCTAGTTGACTATCTTTGGCTGAATACTTATAATTCTGCCGCCGATGGGGATATGCAGGTCGATTATGCAGCGTGGACGGCCGCTCGTTCACGCAAACCCCTCGAATAAAGGGCCTCAGGTGCCCCTCGTCCCACGAAAGGAATGCCCATGTGCGCTAATTCTGCTGACCGGACGCGGTCGGATATCACCCAATGCGTCGGCAACACGCCGTTGGTCCGATTTCGCCGCGTGACCGAGGGGTGTGTGGCCGAGGTGTTTGGGAAAATGGAGAACCTCAACCCGTTGTGGAGCGTCAAGGATCGCATCGCGCGGTCGATGATCGACGCGGCGGAGCGGGACGGATTGATTCGAGACGACACGGTCATCATCGAACCGACCAGCGGCAACACGGGCATCGGGCTGGCCTACGTCTGCGCGTCGCGCGGCTACAAGCTGATGGTGACGATGCCCGAGAGCATGAGCCTCGAACGGCGGCGCATGCTCAAGGCCTTGGGAGCGGATCTGGTGCTCACACCGGCGGCCGAGGGGATGCCCGGCGCGGTACGCGAGGCCGAGGCACTGCTTTCGGCCAACGCCCACTATTTCATGCCCCAGCAATTCAAGAACCCGGCCAATCCGGAAATCCATCGCCGGACCACGGCCGAGGAGATCTGGCGCGACACCGACGGCGGCGTCGATATCGTGGTCGCGGGGGTGGGCACGGGCGGCACGATTACCGGCGTTGGCGAAGCGCTCAAGGAGCGGAAACCGGAAGTCCAGATGGTGGCCGTCGAACCGGCCAACAGCCCGGTCCTTACACAGCGGCGAGCCGGTGAAGATCTCAAACCGGGTAAACACACAATCCAGGGCATCGGCGCCGGGTTTATCCCCGACGTGCTCAACGTCGACGTGATCGACGACGTGGTTCAGGTACGGGACGAAGACGCCGTGGAAACGGGGCGAAAACTGGCCAAGCTCGAAGGGCTGATGTGCGGGATCAGCTCGGGCGCGGCGGCCTGGGCCGCGGTGCAAGTTGCCCGGCGTCCGGAAAACCAGGGCAAAACGGTCGTCGTCGTGCTGCCCGACCTGGGCGAACGCTACTTGTCCACCAAGCTCTTTCCCGAATAGTCCGCGGGTGATTCTCCTCGCGTCAAGAAAATCGAGCGGCCGGGTGCCAATGGTGCATCCGGCCGCTCGTTTCATTGCATCGGAGATTCTTCGAGAGAATTCTCTCTCGGGAGCTTCGTTCTAGCAGCCGCAAGCGGGCGTGCAAGCTTCAACTTCTGCGCACGGATCGCAGCAGGGATCGGGGCAGCAGTTGCCGCGATTGAACAGCCCACGGAACAGACCACGACGCGGCTTGCCGCAGGGATCGCAAGGATCGCAGCACTCGGGCTCACAGGCCGGCTCGCAAACCTCGACGGGCTCACAAGCTTCAACTTCGCAGCAGGGATCGGGGCAGCAGTTGCCGCGATTGAACAGCCCGCGGAACAAACCGCGACGCTTCTTGCCACAGGGATCGCAGGGATCGCAGCACTCGGGCTC
>CAYUIQ010000026.1:0-18856 GCA_964444795.1 uncultured Planctomycetaceae bacterium | reverse complement strand
ACAAACCGCGACGCTTCTTGCCACAGGGATCGCAGGGATCGCAGCACTCGGGCTCGCAAGCGGGCTCGCAAACGGCGACCGGCTCACATGCTTCGACCGGCTCGCAAGCTTCGACTTCGCAGCAAGGGTCGGGGCAGCAGTTGCCGCGATTGAACAGCCCGCGGAACAAACCGCGACGCTTCTTGCCACAGGGATCGCAGGGATCGCAGCACTCGGGCTCACAGGCCGGCTCGCAAACTGCAACCGGCTCACAAGCTTCGACGGGCTCACAAGCTTCGACTTCGCAGCACGGGTCGCAGCATGCATTGCTGCGGCTGAAAAGCCGCTTCAGCAGTCCGCGACGCGGCTTGGCGCACGGATCGCAGGGATCGCAGGGATCACAGCATTCCGGCTCGCAAGCGGGTTCGCAGGCCGCCGGCTCGCAGCAGGCGGGCTCGCAACACTCGGGCTCGCAGCACTCGGGCTGGCAGCCGCCTCGCATCCGGTCGAACAGACCGGCGTCGGCTGTGGACACGCTAACCGCAGTGAATACGGCAACTGCGGTCAACGCCGAGAGGAGGATACGACGGTTCATGGGCAACGCTCCTTGTAAGGAAAACAGAGTGGGATACCAAAGCAAAACAGGGTATATGCGGATACTGGGTCCAATCTAACGAATGCTATCGTCGGTCTCCCGGCAGAAACTTAGCTAGACAACCCATTTCCGCCATAGCACGCAAATTCCTGGGTCTGGTCGTAACAGACATCGGGATTTTGCCGGCTATAGCTGCCAGATCTGCCGAGAATCGACTGATTGACGACTTAAATAGTCGACATTGCGGAAAAGATGTCGGGCACGCTCAATACCAGCGCAACCCCTCCGTCGACCCGGGCAACCCCCGAAATATGGCGGCCACAAGGCAGGAGTTTCTCCGGAAGAATGCCGTCCAGCGCGACGGCAACCGCCTCGCAGTGGCCGACGACTTCGTCGACCAGAAGGCACAGGCTGCCCTGTTCGCACCGCACAACGACGCCGTTGCGGGGTTGGCATGCGCTCTCGGGAGGGACTTCCAGCCCCAACACCCGACCCAGGCCGATCGCCGAATAGGCCTCGACGCTGTTGGTGGCGACCCGTCGTCCGTGGACCGTTTTCAATTCGGCCGGCTGAAAGCGGACCAGTTTCACCACGTTCTCGGCGGGGAACATGTAGGTCTGGTTCGCCTGACGGACTGCCAATCCCCGAAGCAACTCCGCCGGACGACGCCGCGGCGGCGCGGCTGACACGCTGGGCAGGAGCATCAGCTCGGCAGTGTTCTTCCGCAGTCGACGCGTACTTTCGGTCAGATCCCGATTGAGCTGCCCCATTTCCTCGACCAACTTGCCGAGCTTTCCGGTGGCCGCCATTCGGGAGTGCAGGTTCCGCAGCAATTCGGCCGCAACGAACAGGGCGGAGGCCTCTTCACAACATGCCCTGAGGCATCCGCCCAGGTCGGCCGGCGCGACGTCGGCAGCGGGTGCCGAACACCGCGCTGGCTTGCCTTCGGCGGGTGTCGAGCTGGGCGGCGGCCGGAATTCCACGCCCAATCGCCTCCCAACGATCGACAACACACCCTGGTCGATGTCGAGGGGGCTGTCGTGGATTTTCCGAAAATCCGCGGCCGTGGCAGTCAACGCGTCGGTCAGCCGCTCATTGCCATCGGCACGGGCCGCGCAAGCCGACCGGTCGAGTTGGTCGAGGAAGGCTTTGCCCGCACGTGTATTGTAGTCGCGCTGGATACGTGTCCGCAGAAGCTGCAAAACAGGCGCCACCGGATCGACGCGGGTCGTCTGGCATGGGAGATCGGCGGCCGCGGCGGGGGATCGCGCCGACGAGCCCTGCTTGGGCAACGATTCCCCTGGCGAGGCATGGCCGGGTTGACGCAACCGGGAAGCGGTCGATGGGGGGGTGGGCATCTGCGTCGCGCGACGATCCGTCGTCGCGGCCTGAGGTTTTTCGACCGGCCCCCTACGGGCAAACCATTACCCAGAGGTACCCTCATTATCGGCCGGGCCGATCCTCGAGGGCATCGGTGAATTCCACCGCCGGTTCAATCGCGTCGATCCGCACAATCCGGATTCTCCCCCCAACCTTCACGATTCGAGGCGTCGCAAGGAATTCGTGCCGACAGAAGCGCCCCCGCTGGCTCGCCCCCAACCTATGATTGCGCAGATCCACAACACGCCCGACACCAACCGAGTCCAAGGAACTTTCGCGAACTGATTGCAAGAGGCGTCGAATTATGAGTCAAACCGAGATGTCGGCCGGAACCGAATTGCTGTATTCCAGTTTTGGCACGGATCCCGACCTGGGAGAACTCGTGGATATGTTTGTCGACGAGATGCCGGCCCGGGTATCCGCCCTGACCGACCGCCTGCGGGACAACGACTTGGAGGGGCTGAGAAAACTGGCCCATCAACTCAAAGGGGCGGCCGGCAGCTACGGCTTCAACCAGATCACATCCTATGCCGCCCGCGTGGAAGACTCGGTTCGCCGGTCGGAACCGGAGGGTCAGGTCCTTATGGCGGTCGATGAATTGGTCGGCCTATGCGACCGGGTTCGCGCGGGAGCCCCCTGACTGCGCCCCGCTCAGCCCGCGGTGCCCTTTGGCCGATCTCTTACGGCGTTTCTCTGCCGGGCAGATCGATCCGCAGCGATTCCACGCCTTGGGGCGTGGCCACCAGCAGCACGCCTCGGCCGTCCTGTTCGGTAGCGGCCAATCCGGTCAGCGTGGCGCCGTGGTTGAAGCGATCGACTAATTGCCCGGCCGCGTCGAGTATATGGATCGATCCGTCGGCACCGGCCAGGATCCATTGTCCGGATTTGCCTCCCAACAGCGGCCCAGCGGTGAGCGGTTCGATGGGGTGCCGGTGGGTTCCGCGAGGCAGGCGGTAGGTCCAGAGTTCTTCTCCGCCGCGGGTAAACCCGATGGCGGCAAACACGCCCAAATCGAGGGGAAACAGCCCGGCCAGTTGCATTCGACCGCCCCCGGTCACGTCGGCCGCGGCGACCCACTGAATGGGACGCGTGCCGACGTCGATATCCTCGCCCCGGTCGCCGGTAGCGCCGTCGAGCACGGCCACCGCCCCGCTCATATTGGCACAGAAAACGGAGCGGACTCCCGATTCTCCCGGAGCATCCACGGCAAGCCGCATCACGTGTTCCAGGGAAGCGCATCGCCAGCGGCGGCGGCCCTGAAGCGACACGCAATGCACGCCGGCGATTCCGTAATAGCCGATGCATAGATCGAGCGTGCCGTCACCATCGAGATCGGCGATTCGGGCGTCGGCGATTCCAGGGTGGGGATTCTCCTCGACGTTTTCCGGATGCGTCAGCAGGTGGCCGAATTGTTCGTCGTATAGTTGCAGTTGCTGCAAGCGCTGTTGCTCCTGATTGCCCGTCAAGGCGAGGAAGTAGCGGCGGCCGTCCGCCGCGGCGGCCGTCCGCAGCAGGATGGCCGATTTCCCCTCGGGCAACTTCAGATCATGTCGGGCGGCGAGGTTTCCCTCGGGGCCGAGTTCGACGACCGATCGCCCCCCGTCGATCACCAGCAGGCGGGGTGGTCCGTCATCGGAGTCGACGACCAGAATGTTTCCCGCTTCGGCCAATTCCGCGCACTTCCACAGCGAGGTCAGCTTCAGCACTTGCGGATCGCTCTTGGCCGCCATCTGAGCCGGTTCGGCGCCGGCCGCCACCAGCGACGAATCGAAGAACAGTTCCTTCGCCGTCCAGTCGGCCAGCCATTTCTCGTATTCCTTCCTCTCCGCGGGAAACGTCTCAAGCAACTCGCCGTACAGGTGACCGCCGCCGAGAAGCGTTTCCAGCTTCGCCGAGAGAAGATCGACCATCGCCGGGCCGTATTCCTGAAAATAGTATTCGACCGTGCCCGACGGCCCGATGAGCACCACCGCGGGCAGCTCGGCAATGTGGAACTGGTTGCGCACCTGTTCCTTCGGGTCGCGCACCACCGGCATCTCCACGCCCAACTGATCGAACATTTTCGCCAGATTGGCGGATGACAGTTCCGCCGAGTCGACGTTGACCGCCAGAAACTCCACCCGGGCGTTCTCCTCGTACTGCCGGCGGGTTTTGTCCAAGTGGACGAGGCTCTGGGCGCACTCGGGGAAACCGGCCGACCAGAAATCGAGCACCACAATCCGGTCCTTCAGCGACCCGGTGGTCACCACCTTGCCGTCGGGAGCGGTAAACTCAAACGCCGGTACGGCTTGACCCAGCAACTTCCGCACGGGAATCTCGAACGACTCGGATACCTCCGTCTCCGGAGGAACGTCGAACTGGAACGCTTCATCGGGAATCGGCCCGTCGATCTCGGCGCGGTGAAAATCGGCCACCAGCGACAGGTTTCTTACCTCCTGCCCGCTACGAATCCTTTGCGATTGCCACGCATCGGTGGGCAATTCCAAACGGCGTAACACCGACGACTTCCGATCGATCCAAAAGACGACCGTTCCGTCGGGCCGCCTCACCCGAACGCGATGACAGAAGTGTTCTTCGATCTTGGCCGGGTCGAGCAGTTCGGGGGCGTCGCCCTGGAACAACAGAGTCTTCAGCGGATCGTCGGCCAGCAGGAGGGCCAGTTGCACGGGCAGCCAACAATAGCCCTGGGAGGGGCCCTTGCCGAGGTTGTCGATGATCATGTAGTCGACCAGCAGCGAGCGGATCGTCATCTCGCCCGGCGCGGGCCGCTGGAGCACTTGTCCCGGCAGATTGCCGACGGTGGCCCAAAATTTCTGCCCGTCGCATACCACGCCCACCTGGTATGCTTTCATGCGGATCTTGTTCGGCCGCTCCAGAGCCACGCCCAGATCGAATGTCTCGTCGTATTTCTGGATCTCCGGCGTGGCCCCCGGCCCGGCCTCGGGCGAGGGAGGCACGACAAAATCGGCTCGAAAACGCGCGGTTCCCGTGTCGGCGTACCGCGTTGCGCCCTGGTAGACGGCGACCATCGCCTCCAGCACGCCTCGGGCAGTCGACGGCACCTCGGGCTTGTCGGGAGCCGACGGTCCGTCGACCGACTGCCCGGCAGAATCCGCTTTCGGGGCATCGGGTGAAGGTTGCCTCGTCGGCGAGGCTTCCGGCAGAGGCGTTTTTCCCGCCTCCGAGCCGAAATCCGACGAACATCCCGCCACCACAACCGCACCCAGTGCTATGGCCGCGACCGCCCGATACGCGATCAGGCACGTTGCCCCTCGACAAGCCCTTCTCGATTCCCCAGCCATGGTTTTGCCTCGTGCTTCTTGCGTTTCAGGTTCCGCTTCCTACCGGGTTAGGCACAGCCCCAATTATTTGCGAAGTGGCCAGCGACGTAAAGCTCGCTTCTTGACGAAGTTCGTCTTCCGGCGATAAGATGGATCGGTTTGGGCGTCTACTTTGCGTAACCCTCCTGTTTTGGCAAGTTCTCGGACATGGAACCCATTTTGCGGTACGGGGCCGACGCGTCGGTGACGTTGCGGCCGGCCGACGACATGTTGCTGACCCATTGTGGCGTGTGCCGGACCGACGCGTTGGACGACCCGGCGGGCGCACTGAAGGCTGCGTTGGCCGAGCCGTTGGGTTTTCCGCCCTTGCGCCAGGCCGTCATTCCCGACGACCGCGTGGCCATCGTCTTGGATCGCTCGTTGCCACGGGCTGCCGAACTGGTAGCCGTGGTCGTCGCAGCGATGCTGGAGATCGGCGTCAGTCCGGACATGATTAGCGTGATCCGGCCCCCAAACGAGGGTTCCGCCGACGGGGAGGACCCACGCGGTGAACTTCCGCCGGAGCTGGCCGGGCAGGTCGCCCTGGTCACGCACGATCCGGACAACTCCGATGCGGTCGGCTACCTGGCGGCCGACGAGGCCGGTGAACCGATCGTCGTGCATCGGGCCGTGCTGGAGGCGGACGTCGTGATCCCGATCGGATGCACTGGCGGACGGGGAACGCCCGACGAACTGAGCCCCTACGGCCTGTTGTTTCCCACCTTCTCCGACTCGGCGACCCAGCGGCGGTTCCGCGTGCGTGGCGAGAAACCGGCGGAATCGTCATCCACCGGGAAATTGATCGAGGAAGTGGATCGCGTGGGCTGGTTGCTGGGTGTGGTTTTCGCCGTCCAGGTGATCCCCGGTTCCGCCGAGGGGGTACTGCATGTTTTGGCCGGCGCCGTCGAACCGGTGCATCGGCGGGGGCAAGAGTTGTTCCAAGCGGTCTGGCACTCGACCGCTCCGGCTCGAGCGAGTCTCGTGGTGGCCGGGATCCCCGGCGGAGCCAACCGGCAAACATGGCGCAACGTCGGCCGCGCGCTGGCCGCCGCCGAAGCGCTGGTCGACGATGGGGGTGCGATTGCCGTGTGTTGCGAGTTGACCGACAAGCCTCCCCCGGCGCTGGCGTGGCTGGTCGAAGAGCGATCGCGCGACGCCGCGTTGCAGCGCATCGACAAGCACCGACCACCCGGCACGCTCGCGGCGATGGAACTCGCCCGTGCCCAGGAGCGGGCCAAGATCTACCTGCTTGGCAACCTCGACCAAGTGTTGGTCGAAGATCTGGAAATCGCCCACATTTCCAAACCGGCCGAACTCGTGCGTCTTTTTGGTCGACATCGTTCGTGTACGCTTTTGGACAACGCATCCCGGGCGATCGTCGGCGTGGCAGCCGACCGGTGAGCGGGTGAAGCACCTGCGGAAAGACTCCATGGCCGACCTTGTCGAACAAATCGCGGTCAATCTGGAGACGGTTCGCCGGAAGATCGCCGCCGCGGCCGCCCGTGTGGGGCGATCGGCCGACGAAATCACCCTGGTGGCCGTGACGAAATACGTCGGCCCCGAGGTCGTCGAGGCCTTGGTCTCCGCCGGCGCGGTCGTATTGGGCGAAAGCCGGCCGCAACAGTTCTCGGCCAAGGCCGCCGCCTTGCGCCACTTGCCGATCCGCTGGCACCTGATCGGTCATCTTCAGCGAAATAAGGTCCGCCGCACCGTGCCGCTGGTCGAGATGATCCAGTCGGTCGACAGCCTTCGACTACTCGGGGCGATCGACCGGGTGGCCGAGGAAACCGAGCGACGGGTGGCCGTGTTGCTGGAAGTGAACGTCTCGGGCGACGCAGCCAAGGGCGGCTTCGACCCCGATGCGTTGGAGCCGGTGGTTCGCGAGCTGGCGGACTACGCCAACGTTCGGGTTTGCGGCCTGATGTGCATGGCCGGCCTGAAAGGGGGGCAGGATGCGGCGCGGGAGCATTTCGCCCGGCTACGCCAGTTGCGCGACCGGCTCAGAGGGCAATGCCCGGAGGGCGTCGCGCTGGACGAACTGTCGATGGGCATGAGTCGCGACTACGAAGTGGCCGTCGAGGAAGGGGCCACGATCGTGCGCGTCGGATCGGCCTTGTACGAGGAAATTGCCCGATGATCCGCCTGGAAGCTCACCCGCTGGGGACGATCCTCTCGGTGCGCGCCCGCCCGGGGGCCCGCCGCAACGCGATCGAAGGCTGCCACGACGGCGCGCTGAAAGTGTCGGTCACCCAGGCACCGGAGAAGGGCAAAGCCAACAAAGCGATCGTCGCCCTGCTGAGCAAGACGCTCGCCCTGCGGAAATCGCGGATCGAACTGCTCAGCGGCGAAACCTCGCCCCGCAAGCGGTTCCTCCTGCGCGACGCAACGCCCGAGCAGATTCAACCGCGGGTGGATGCCATCGAGGGTGCTTAGCAGCCCGCTGCAAAAGTAACATGGGTGCCTGGCGGTCGAGGGCATCCGTGGAGATGGGGCACGGCGATCCGTCACCCCGCCACGGGCGGGTGCGATTTCGGCTCGGTCGGTCGAAATCTTGCCTTGACGCGACGACCGGTTCTTGCGACACTTCGTCGCCCTGGGAGATGCCTTTAGCCCTGTAGGAGATCGAACGGATGCGAACCAGTTTCCGCGGAGTTCTGCTTGTCCTCACCGCCATCCTGGCCACCGGTTGCGGAAGCTCGGAACCAGCGGGCGAGGGCGATTCCTCGGTCAACATGAACGGTACCGGCGTCTCCGAGTCTCCCACGGCGGATGGATCGTCGGCGGACGGTGATGTGGCGGAGGCACCGGAGGTGGCAGGTGTAAAGGCCGCGACCCTCGAGTTTCTCGGCGCGCTGAAAGCCGGCGACGACACGAAAGCAAATCAAATGCTCACGGCGTTGGCCCAGAAGAACTTGGGAAAGAAGATGACGCCGCCGGCAAGCGACACGGCGCGATTCGAGATCGAGAAGGTGGAAATGATCGGCTCCCTAGGCGCGCGCGTCACGACACGTTGGATCGATATCGCGCACAACGGAAAGCCGAACGTGACGCAGTACCTGTGGGTGTTTCGTAGCGAGTCGAGCCAGTGGCGCGTGGCAGGAGTCGGTGCCGAAGTCTTCGCGGGCGAACCGCCTCTGCTGCTAAATTTCGAGGATCCCCAGGATATGGAGCGGCAACTCAACTGGCTTGCCGCCGAGGTCGCCCGTCGCCGCGCGGCGTCCGCCCCAAGCCAGGCGCAACGTCCGGCCGGTTCGACGACGGAGATTCGTCGTTGAGCGTGGCAGTATTCATTCTTGAGCCCGGTTCCTAAGCTGGCATCAGTCGTTTTCTTAGCGGCATGGGGTCTTTTGGGTGACGGGGGCCCGTTTGGACCCTTCTTCTCGATGACCGCCAGCGGTATCTGTCCCTCGCCGTGCCCTGAATCGCTCTGATGCCCGCCTTGCGGCGACAGCGAGCATTGACCATAACCTATTACCCGAAAAGGATTTAAGTCCACGCATCCGGAGCAACGGAGACAGAAACCCCTCTTGGGATCTATGTTATTCAGCCCGGTGGCATACGGCAATCGGGAATTTCTTCAGCAAATTCTCTTATAGCTCCCAGTCCACCAATTTTCTCTAATGGGCATAGATTCTCGCTTTGCCGCTTGACAACGGCGGGAACCCTGCTAGCTTAATGTTACTAAGCGTGATAATTGTTGCCATTTGACGCAGGCTCTTGACCCAAACAGGGCGGCCGAGAGACGTGTGTTGGGTGGCGATAGCTGTGTGTGGGCCGCTCCCTACCTGAAGGCCGTCAGGGTTGGGGAGTGAAAGATGTCTCTGACGGAGTTGCTGCGAATTCCTACGCTACGGTACCTGACAGTTGGAGGATTCTCGAATGAATCGCATTTCTACTCTTTGTATCGCGGCTGCGGCCGTGATGCTGTGTATTGGCTTGGTTGGTCCTCAGCAGGCCGACGCTGGCCGTTTGCTTGGCTCGCTTCGAGGCGGCGACTGCTGCCCCGATCCTTGCGAACCCGTTGAAGTTTGTGAGCCGGTCGAAGTTTGTGAGCCGGTCTGTGAAGATCCTTGCGATCCTTGTGACGGTGGTTTCAAGCGTCCGAAGCTTCTCGGTCGCCTTGTTGATCGCTGCAAAGACGCCTGTGCAGACCCCTGCTGCCCGGATCCCTGTGAGCCGGTCGAAGTTTGTGAGCCGGTCGAGGTTTGCGAGCCGGTCTGTGAAGACCCTTGCGATCCTTGTGACGGTTTCCAGCGTCCGAAGCTTCTGAAGCGTCTGGCCAGTCGCTGCAAGCGAGACGCTTGCTGCCCGGATCCCTGTGATCCGGTCGAGGTTTGCGATCCGGTCGACGTTTGCGATCCGGCTGGTGGCGAGGCGCCCGTCGCCGTTCCGCCCGCGGAAGCCCCCCCGGCAACGTAAGCTATCGCAATTCAGCAAGGAAGCGTGCCCTGTCGATTCCTGCTGTGAGTGTTCAAGAAACGAGCCGGATCACCTCGGTGGTCCGGCTTTCTTTATGCGCCCCTTCTCCCGTCGGAGATTGAGGTTGGAGTGACGGGCCGGCTTGTGGTATAAGCTACGGTGCGTGTTCACACCCCCGTTGGCCTCGAATTTCCCGGGATGGACCCGACCATGGAAGGTTGGCAAACTCAAATGGCGACCGTTTCCACGACGGAATCGGTACAGGCCGTGCAAGTGACCGTCTTGCTCCCCGCCTACAACGAGGAGCAGGCCATCGAGGCCGTCCTCGAGGAGATTGTCGATTCGCTGGCCGAGACGGCCACGCATTACGAGATACTCGTGGTCGACGACGCCTCGACCGACCGCACGGCCGAGCTTGCCCGGCGGTTCGCCGGGGCGTGTTGGCAGTGTTCGGTTCGGGTGATTCGTTGCCCACGGAACCGGGGGGCCGGCGCCGCCCGAAAGGTCGGTATCCGCCAGGCACGCGGCCAGTACGTCGTCATGCTCGACGCCGACGGCAGCTACCCTGCCGGGGCGATTCCCGAGTTGCTCCGCTATTTCCCCGCCTACGATCAGGTGAACGGGGCGCGAACCAGCGAACAGGGCACGATGCGGTGGCTTCGCCGGCCGGCCAAATGGGTCATCCGCAAGCTGGCCTGTTATCTCACCGGACACAAGATTCCCGATCTCAACACCGGCCTGAAGGCGTTTCGCCGCGATGCCATGCTGCCCTGGCTTTGGGTGGTGCCCGACGGGTTCAGTTGTGTGACGACCATGACCCTGGCGTTTCTGACCAACGGGTATTCGGTGAAGTACGTACCCACGCCCTACCGGCCGCGCATCGGCCGCAGCAAGTTTCATCCGATCAAGGATACCGCGGCCTACCTGAGCACCGTCTTGCGGATGGTGCTTTATTTCCGCCCCTTGAAGGTTTTTCTGCCCTTGTCCGGGTTGATGATTGCCGCCGGCGTCATCAAGAGCGTGCTCAGTTTCGCGTGGACCGGCAGCATGCAGGAGTCGGACATCGTCATCATGGTGGCCGGGTTTATGACCTGCATGTTGGGACTCCTGGCCGAAGTGATCGTGGCCCACCACCGGCGCTAACGGCGGCCGAGCAACCATGTGCCCAGCGTCCCGCGACCCATCGGACGACGCTTCGACTTCCCGCGATCCGGCGCTGCGCGACGCGTATCTCCGCGAAGCCTTGGCCGGCATTCCCCGCCTGCTGGGCGCCGTCGACCGCAATCCGTATCGGCCGACCTACGGTTGCCTCGACCGGCAGTACTGGCACTATCGCACGGCCGATTTCCCCAGCGAGATGTATCAAGAAGGCGTGTTGCCGCTGGCTTGGGTCCACGCGATCGAACTGCCCGGCAACGCGTGGCACGGCGACCGGCGCGTGCGCGAGTTGGCCGTGGCCGGGATGCGGTTCGCCGCGCGAAGCAGCCATCGCGACGGATCGTGCGACGACTACTATCCCTTCGAACGCGCGTTGGGGGCGGCCGTCTTCTCGCTCCGGGCGGCCGCCGCGGCGTACCAGTTGCTCCGGCTCGACGATCCCCCGCTACGCCAGTGGCTCATCCGCCGAGCCGATTGGATCGTCGCTCACGATGAGTCCGGACATCTGGCCAACCATCATGCCCTGGCCGCGGTCGGCCTGCTGCGCGTCGGGCAGATCACCGGCGATTCCCGCTACACTCGGGCCGCCGAAGAGAAAATCGATACCGTGCTCCGCTGGCAGAGCGACGAGGGTTGGTTCGAGGAATACGGCGGTGCCGACCCGGGCTACCAAACGGTGACCATCGAATGCCTGGCCCAGTACGCGCGGCTTGGCGACACGCGCCGGCTCGACGCCCCACTGCGCCGGGCGGTCGCGTTGGCGCGAATGTTCCTGCACCCCGACGGAAGTTTCGCCGGGGAATACGGTAGTCGCGGCACCTACCACTTCCATCCCCACGGCATGGAACTGCTGGCCGCCGACAACGCCGACGCGGCCGATTTGGCCGACGGCTTCCTGCAAGGTCTCTGGGGAGGTCGTCAGGCTCACTTTGCCGACGATCGGATGTTTGCCCATCGCCTGGCCGGGCTGATCGAGGCCTACGTCGATTGGGCTCCCACGCGGCCGCCGCGCTGCGATCCGGCACACTGCGATCCGCCAGACTCGCTTCGATACCTGCCCGGCGCCCAAATGCTGGTCCATCGAGCCGGGGCTCGGCAGACGATCGTCTCCGCGGCCCGAGGAGGCGTGTTCAAGCATTTCTCCGAGGAAAACCCGGCCGTCACCGACGCCGGGCTGATCCTCGAAACGACCTCGGGGCGCGTCGCCGTTTCTCAACAGCACGAGCGGACACGTCAGGTACGGTACGACCCGGCCGAGACAGACTCGCTGGTCGTATCCGGTTCCCTTCACTGGGCGCGGAGCGAACTGGTGGGTCCGCTAAAGCAGGCCCTGCTCCACCTGGGCACGTGGGCCGTCTCCCGTTGGTGCCGCACCCTTGTTCGCCGGCTGTTACAGCGTCGCCTGATCACCGGCCGGGTGAAATGTCCGGTTCACCTAACGCGGAGTTTCGACTTCTCCGCCGGCCGGCTGCGGGTGACCGACACGATCCGCCTCCAGGACGCCCGACTCCAGGTGCGCCGGATGCACTTCGGCACCGATCACCAAACCGCCTACGTGGCCGCTTGTGGTGTGTACCAGCAGAGCGTCCTGCATCCCTGGACCGATCTGGAGCCCTACCTTCAGCGGCTCAACGCCAAACGGGAAGTAACGATCCAGCGGGAGTTCGACTAGCCCGTCTTCCAAAGGCTGTGCAGATTGCAGTAGGCACGCGCTTTGACTTCCTTGGCCTCGATCAGGAAGGTAGCTTCGGGTACCGCGTCCGCTTCGAGAAACTTCCGGTAGCTCTTGCCGTCGGCGATCAGTTCGATCCAGGTGATCAGATGGGCTCGGGTCATGGGGTGCGTCACTTCACCCACTTTCACTTTGTAGCCGCCGTCAATCTTCTCGACGACCGGCACGTGTTTGACCGCACCTTCCCCTTCGACCAGTTCCTTGACCAAGGTCATCGGCTTGCCGCAGTGAACGATCGGCGCTTCGCCCGGCTCGAGGATTTCGGTAATCGTGCCACACTCTTCACACCGGTAGATCTGCAGTTGCTTCTCCGGGGGAAGATCCTCTTTGCCCAGGGCCACGCCGGCGGTGGCTACCGAGATCGTCCCCGCGCCGATCCCCGCCGCTGCCGAGAGAAATTCACGTCGTTTCATTGTGCTGTCCTTTCTTCTGCCGCGTACTACCGCCGCATCGTTGTCAAAAAAACCGAGGGTGTTTCCGGGGAATCGTATCGATCGGCCGGTGGTGGGGCAATTCAAAAACCCCAGAAGATGAGACCGTGTCTCAATAACACTCAGGGTGACGTGGCGGGCGGAGAAATGGCCCGGTTTTGCCCGGCGCACCCGCCGTCGGCCCGCATGGAACAGGGGGATTCAACGCGGTCCGCGATACGCGCCCACCGGTGGACACCTGCGTAACAGGCACCCATTAGGCTGCTTCCAGCCGCTGCAACACGTCGCCGATCTTCAGCGCCGTCTTGTAGATGATCGTCCCGGCCGGCAGTTCGCCGAGAGACTCCCGCGATGCCTGGGCGACGGCCAGGAGGATGCGATGCCGCTGGAAGAGTTTCAGCGTGGCGCGCTTCGCCTCGAGATACTCGGGCGTCCAGAAGCCGACGATCTCCATGAGCACCGTGCGGCCGTCCTCGTGGCGGAAGACGAAATCGGGCACGAATACCTTTTGACGGTGGTGCAGGATCTCGCCCTCCCGATCAAGTCGCCAACCGTCGCGCGGCTCGGCACCCCATTTCAAAGCAAACGACTCTTCCACCGTCGAATCGAACTCCGCCGCCGGCGGCAAGTGGCTGGAGAGCCCGTCGCCGGCCGAGAGGTCCAACCCCACCGAAAACCCGCGCCGGCGCGTGCGGATCACCGCGTGCATCCGCCAACCACGACAGGCGATCATCGCCGGCAGGAATCGGGCCATCGCCGCCCCATAACGCCGGGTGGCCCGAAGTACCGACGCCGGGCCGTCGAAGCGGATCACGTATCGGCCTTCGCCGCGGCGGGTCATCGTGTGCATCAGCCGGGCCAGCTTGGCGTAACGCAGAATCGTCTTGAAGTCGGCGTCCGCCCAGATGGTCATCGACTCGGCGTCGAACAGGGCCGCTTGCACCTGGGCCACGTTGTATCGGGCCAACAGGGCCCCGGCGTCGGGGTAATCGTCGAACTTCTCCAGGCGATGGAACTCGAAGACGTCGGCGAACAGTTCGCGGTCGATCTCGCTCCAGGTTTGCCTCAACTGTCGGGCGATTTCGGCTTTGACCGACGTCTCCTCCCGCCCGAACAGCCGGTCGGCGCGGCGTACCAGCGGATGCTTCTCGGCCGCCAGATGGAACACACGGCGCCGCAATTCGGCCGCTTTGCCTCGACGGTCCCGTTCGTAGGAGCTGCGATCGTCGAGCAGTTTGCAGAAGGCCGCGATTCGCCGCGCGGGGCAATCGCCTTCTTCTTCAAACACGGCGGCCACCGCACGATGCAGATCGCGGCGCGTTCGCCCCACGCCCACCCGATAGACCCGCAACATCCGCTCGGCATAGCCGGCATACTGCCGGTGCGTCTTCCGCGAGAGCCGATCGGGGAGGATCCGCCCTCCCCGATACGTTGCGATGGCGTGTTCCCGTCGAAGCATGGGGGAATGTCGGGGTCGGAGGTCGAACGGTGAATAGCCCGGCGCCACTTGCCGGATCATGGTGCCATACGTTTCACTCAGGTCAACGGATCGAGATCGTCGAGTAAACGAGCCATCGCCACGGCGCGCACGTTTCGGGTCAAAGAGAACGTGTCTTTGCCGGCATGGACGACGTCAAGCCGTGTTAGCTTCAGAGTTGCCATCGCGGCGCGCATCGACGAGGTGATTCGAGGCGTCGTGGTTCTCTTGATCTCGAAACCCAGCCGCTTTCGCCCTCGCGCGACCAGCAGATCCAACTCCGCCCCCGCATGGGTTGCCCAGAAGAAACACTCATCGGCAGCGGCGCCCAGATGCCGAATGATCTGTTCGATGACGAAACCTTCCCAGGAGGCACCCACCTTGGGATGCCCCTCCAAGTCGCCCAGCGTACGCAGATTCAACAACGCGTGCATTAGCCCGGTGTCTTTCACGTAAACCTTCGGCGCCTTGACCTGGCGTTTGGAGATATTCGCGTGCCAAGACGGCAACTGTCGCACCACCAGCGCGGAGCAGAGCAGGTCGAGGTAGTTGCGAACGGTCGTGTCGGCCACGCCAAAGGACCGGCCGAACTCCGACGCATTCCACGTCTGGGCGTGATAGTGGGCGAGCATGGTCCAGAATCGACGCATGGTCGTCGAGCCGATGGTGATGCCCAGCGACGGAAGATCCCGCTGGAGGAAGGTCTGAATGAATGCGGCGCGCCACTCGTGACTATTGGCATGGGTGCGCGCCAGATAGGCGCGAGGGAATCCTCCGCGCAGCCACAGGCGACGGTGACTGGCTTGCCCCGTCTCGGCAAGCGAAAACCCCCCCAGTTCGTGGTATGCCACTCGTCCTGCAAGCGTTTCGGAACTTTGCTTGAGCAGGTCGGGCGAGGCACTGCCGAGCAGGAGAAAACGGCGGCGTGGTCCGGGCCGGTCCGCCAAAACACGCAGCACGGCAAACAGCCCGGCTCGACGCTGCACCTCGTCAAGAACCACCAGACCCTTGGCGTCCTCCAGCGCAAGCAACGGATCGGCCAGTCGCGCTTCGTCGGCTGGATTTTCGAGATCGAAATAGCTGACCGGGCCGCGGGCTCGTTTGGCCACCAGGCGAGCCAAGGTCGTTTTTCCCACCTGGCGCGCACCGATAATGCCCACGACAGGGTGTCGCTGAAGCAGCCCCTCGACCGTCTTGATTTCCGTCGGGCGATCAATCATCGGTTCAAGTATACCTTGAAATTTCGGTGCTGACAACCGAGATTTCAAGGGGCGAAAAATCGCTCGCTGCCCCCTCACAACTGCCGATGCCGCACCTTTTCATAGGCGTCGCTGTCGCGGCGGCGGCGGGAGCGGTGCTCTTCCTTGGTGCCGGCGGAGATCACTTCGTAGAGCACCGCCCGGGCGTTGCCCACTTTGCGCAATACGCGGCCCAGACGCTGCTTGGCCTGGCGGCTCGAACCGCTGCCGCCGAGCACGACGGCGACTTTCACCTCGGGCAGGTCGACGCCTTCATCCAACACGCGGTTGGCCACCAGCGCCGGATAGCTGCCGTCTTCCAGCCCGCGGAGAATCTCCAGCCGCTCCTTCTTCCCGCAGTGGCTCAACAGACAGGGGATGAGAAACCGGCGCGAGACGTCCCGGGCCATGGCATTGGTACCGGTGAAGACCAGGCACGGCTCGCCGGCGTGCAGGCGGAAGAGATCTTCCAACACGCGGAGCTTCTCTTCGGCCCGTTCCTCGATCGACTTCTTCGCGTGAAACGCTTTCATCGCCCGCCGCGCTTCGGGCGCGTCGGCCGTCTCGGCGCAGAGATTCTCCCAGTCGTACTCCGGCTCGGTCTTGCGACGCTCGATGATGTAACGCCGCACGGTTTGCGAAAGCTCGTCGTAGCGGTGCTGCTCCTCGGACGAGAGATGGATGGGTATACGCACGACTTCGTAGTCGGCCATCGAACGGCCCTTGGCCGCCGAGACGGGCATCTCGTAGACCACCGGACCGATCAGTTGCCGAATATCGGCACCGCGCCCGCCGTCTCGATCCAAGGTGGCCGTCAATCCCAATCGCAGGGGGGCGGCCGACATCCGGGCCGCGTCGCGACGTACCGGGCCGGGTAGATGATGGCATTCGTCGAAGACGACCAGCCCAAATTGCTCGCCGAACTTCTCCGCATGGATACAGGCCGAGTCGTAGGTCGTGACCGAGACGGGCCGGACGCGAAACACGGCATCGCCGATCACCCCGGCATCGTAGCCCAACCGATCGAGGATTCGCCGATGCCATTGATACATCAGATCGCGCACCGGGGCCACCACGAGCGTCGAGACATTCGTCTCGGCCATGATCGCCAAGGCAACCTCGGTCTTGCCCGTGCCGGTGGGCATCACCACGCACCCGCGGCCCGTCTCCAGCCAGGCGGTCACCGCTTGCCGCTGTTCGGCACGCAGGGCAGGCATGTCGTTCTCCGGCCAGCGAACCGACTGCCATTGGGGCACCGAATCGTCGCACTCGATGCCGGTCCGGCGCAGCCAACGGACAACGGCCGCATAGTACACGGCATCGCATCGCCACGCGCCGACGCGCGGGTCCCACGCCCACGGGACGTCGCGGGACAGCGCATCACCCTGCCTCACAACGCCCCCGAGCAAGAGCGTACCGCCGCGAAAGGCGAGCGAGACGTCAGGCGTCGAACTCTCGGATGGTTTGGCCGATGGCTTCACGAGCGTTTGCCGACTGTCAAAAGGTATTCGTTTAACGCCCAGCCGAAGGCGCCGGCCGTCACGTGAAAGCCGGCGTCTTCGGCTGGGCGTTGAACGATTGTGCCGCAATGGCTTCCGTACGCCAAAGTGGCGATGTCCAAGTTGGCAGCATCCAGTATACCGTCGGTCACCGAATCGGCCACCCGCACCGGTACTTCTGCTGTTGGGTCTGTACACGAGCCGGCCGCTACGGCGATCGAGCCGCATGGCCGTGGCCCAAGGCGCTGGATAAAGCTACACTTATGAAAAGGACCGGGCATTACCGAACACGCGATCAGGAGGCCGACGGCCAGCGATGGGGATTCTTCGCGGTATCATGACGGGCGTGTTGATGCTGTCGGCCGGATTGGCCGGGCGGGAAAAAGGGGACAGGTCCAATTTGTGCGAAGCACCCTCTGGGCCGTCCCGGCAAATTGGACATGTCCCCTTGTTCCCCGCGACCAAGAAACCGCCCCAAGGCGGTGCGTGGCAAAAACTCTCCGGCCAACTCGAACATGCGGCCAAGGCGATCCCCCCGGGCACGAGCCTGACCCTCTCGGCCGCCGCTAAGAAACCGTCGGCGTATCGGATGCCGGCCGAGTTCGAGCGGCACCAGACGCTTCTGCTGGTTGGCGACCGGTTGGCGCGACGGGTGCCCGGCGTGTTGAGCCGCGTGGTCGAGACCGTCGGGGAGAAGATGTCGGTCGTCTGCCTGGTTGCCGAGGACAAGGACCGGCCCAAAGTGATCGAGTGTCTACCGATGTCGGCGCGGGTCAAGTTTCTCGAAGTGGCGACCGACACGTACTGGATACGCGACTTCGGGCCGTTGGTCGTCGAGCGGACCGACGGCGCCCGGGTGGTGATCGACCCGGCCTATGAAAAATCGAAGCGAAGCCGAGACGACGCGGTCCCGACCGCCTTGGCGCGGTGGATGGGGGCCGAGACCGTCGAAATGCCGCTGGCGCTGGAAGGCGGTGACGTGCTGAGCAACGGCCGGGGGCTCTGCGTGACGACCACCGCGGTGGTCAACCGCAACATTGGCCGCGGGTACGACGCCCGGGCGGTGACCGAGTTGTTGCACGAGTATCTGGGAGCGCGGCAGACGGTCTTTCTCGAACCGCTGCGCGGCGACGACACGGGCCACGTCGACATGTTCGCCATGTTTGTCGACGTCGATACGATCGTCGTCGGTCAATACCCCCAGTCGGTCGATCCGTTCAATTCGGCGCGGCTCGACCGCAACGCGGCCCGACTGGCCGAGGTGCGCACGCCGCGAGGCAAGCTGCGCGTGGTGCGAGTGCCCATGCCGAACAACGAAGACGGTGTATGGCGGACGTACGCCAACTGCATTTTCGCCAACGGCACGCTCCTGGTTCCCGTCTACGCGGACTTCGATCCCGACGGCCGAGCGGCGGCAATGAAGGCGCTGGGCCGTCTGCTACCGGATTGGAAGCTCGTGCCGATCGACGTTACGCGGCTGATCCCCGAAGACGGCGCGTTGCGATGCATTTCGCTGTCGATACCCGTCGACCGCGCGGCAAAGTAGCGGAGCCTTCTAGTACTCAGTAACAAGCCAATTGATGGGTGGGGTGCCTGGGGTCGAGCGTAGCGAGCCCCCAGAACGCGAC
>CAYUIQ010000025.1:0-52200 GCA_964444795.1 uncultured Planctomycetaceae bacterium | reverse complement strand
GTGTCGCATGAAACCAGCGGGTGCCTGGCGGTCGCGGCAAACCCAACACTCATTTCTTGCACGATCCTATGGCGCCGAATCGGCTCGGCGGGCCTCGACGTATCGGGGATACGGAAACACGCCGATCAGGCGAACGTCGAGACGCCATGGCCCCCATCCACCTTGGCGGATCGTTTTCTCGTAGGCCGCCGGTTCCCGCTCGATGAGCCGCCGGTCGGCCGGCTGACAAGAACTGGGCCGGTGCTGCACGACGCGCCATGCCCAGCGCCCCGGTACGTCCTCTTGCCACGGGTGCTGCAACCACCCCCAGCGCCGCATCAACATGAGGTTCTCCGGCGGCGCCGCGGCGAAGCTGATCTTCTCACCCTCGGCCGTGTTCTCATTCAGCCAGTCGAGTGTCGGCCGGTCGAGGGCGTCCCAGTAGTAGGTGGGTTCCATGCCCCGCGCCGTGGCGCCGGGGAGTCCGCCGATGAGCGGATTGTAGTAGGAGAGCCACTGCGGCGCATACCACAACAGGCTGCCGGCACTGGTCAGGTAGAGCAATCCGATTCCCGTGGCGGCGAGCCACCGCGGTGCGATGTGTCCGGCGGATCGCTGCCGGCTCGTCCACCTCCAAAGAAAGCCGCATCCGATGCCGGCCAACACGGCCAGGAAGGCGAAGCTGGGTAGCAGCAGACGAACGCCGTCGTGGGGTGGAGCCATGGGAAGCGCTCGAACGACCAGCAGGATCAGCCAATGCCCCAGCACCAGCGAGCCGGCCGGCTCGGATCGCAAACATCGGACCGTGGATGTCACCCCGGCGGCGGTCAGCGCGAGGATGCCCAGCGGCACGGTGATTGCCGTCCAGACGATCGTATTGTACCAGGGCAGCGGGTGATCGAGATCGCACATCCGGCCGAAGAATTGCGTCGCGACGTTGTGCCACGGCCGGTCGGCCCGATGGAGATTCAAGTCGAGGAACGCCCGAAAACCGTCGATCGGATGATGCCACAACGGCGGGTTGAGCAGGTAGAAAGTCGCCGTCGCCACGGGCAAACCGATCAAAAGCGCACGGAACGCCGGACGATCTCGGTAGGCCAGGGCCCAAATCACGAAGGGCACCGGGGCGATCCAGCCGGTCGCCTTGCAACTGAGCGTCGCGCCCAGGGCGAGACCCCAAAGGACGGCCCAGTCAGCGCTGCGCCGAGCCGGGGCAAACGTGGCCCAGGCCAGTATCCAGCAGCTTGTCAGCGGGCCGTCGAACGAGGCAAAATGCAGGTGGGCGAACATCCTCGGCAACAGCAGCCAGGCAACCACGGCACCGGTGGCCGCGACGGTGGACCACTGCCGTGCCGTGCGGTAAAACATGGCACCGCCGGCCAGGGCCGCCAAGAGCATCGGTCCCCCTCGGGCGCGTGTCAACGGATCGAACCACGACGGCGACAGAGCCTCTCCCGCGGCAATGACGATGCCGTAAAACGCCGGATGCCCCTCGATCCGCGTCGTGTATTGCCAATCCTCGGCCACCGCCGCTTCGCTCATCGGGCCCGGCGCCGCCGGGTCGTTTCCAGCCGGGTTGGAGAACCAGCGACCGGCCCAGCGGGTGATGCCCTCGGCCCGCACGATGGCGTTCCCTTCATCCCACGCCATGGGCAGCGGCCGCGAGGTGGCGATCAGCACAACCGCGCAACCGACCGTCGTCAGAACGGCGCCGCCGAGGATCCGCCGGCGCGGCGACTTCTCGCACGACAGGGCGGGGCAGGGAATGAGAGCCGGTTGCATACTCCCATTATATCAGGAGCAACCTACTCCGGCACCACGGTCACGAGTTCCCGGTCGACCGATTCGATGCCCTCGGCGGTGATGACCGTCTGCTGTTCGGCGTATCCGATCAGCAGGGCCAGATCGGCCAGGCGGTTGATTCGCCGCGCCACGCCGTGCGAAAGCTCGTGCAGGGCCTCGATGGCATCCTCCTGGAACATCGTCCGCTGGGCGCCGGCCACGCGGAGTCGATGCTCCACGTAGCGAACGGTCTCCGGCTGGCTCATGGGGCGCAAGAGACACTTCACGGCCAACCGTTCTTCCAGAGCAGGCGAGCGGTCCATCGCCGGCAGGAGTCCCGGTTGCCCGACCAGCAGCAGCGTTAAGGCGCCGCGCCCGTCGGCCTCGAAGTTCAACAGCAACCGAAGCGCCTCCAGGGTGTGCGGATCCTCCAGCAGGTGGGCCTCGTCGACGACCACCACGGCGTGGCGTTTCTGGCGCGTGTTGTCGATCAAGAACCGCTCGATCCGTCGGATACTCTCCTCGATTCTTCCGGTCGAGGCCTCCGGCGGGTTTCCAGTCAACGCCTTCGTCGAGCTTCCATTGGACGCCTCCGGCGGGCTTCCGTTCGACGATTTCGGCGGGCTTCCGGCGGACGGTTTCGGCGGCAAACCGTGCCATTGATGCGCCAGATAGGCCAAGAGGTCGGCGCACGGCATCTGCGGGAAGACCAGATGCAGCAGCGGGTCGACGCTGCGATCGATCATCTTCCGGAGCATGTGGATGATCAGCGTTTTCCCCGTCCCCGAGCCGCCGGTCAGCAAGGCCGCCCCACGACGGTTTTCGATGGCATACCGAAGCTTCAGCAGCGCAGCCTGGCACGACTCGCCCGGGAAGTAAAAACGGGGATCGCAGGCGCTGTCGAAGGGCTTCGTATTGAGTTGCCAGTAGGACTCATACATGGGGATGCCACGGCCTTGGGGCCGACTCAGGACACGACGAAGTTCTCGACCACGCCGATCGGCGTCGCGCCGGCGGTGGCCAAATGGTTCTGCAACTCGCCGAGCCAGTATCGCGGCGTCGAACGAACGTCGCGGACGAGGATCGAGGCGTCGAGTGACGCGGCCAGCGCGGTAGCCTCCGGCGGCAATTCGCCGGTCGTGCCGGATTCCAACGCACCCATGTCGACCAACACGAGATCGAAACCGCGGCGCATCGCCCCGAGAGTCTCCTGGATGAGCCGCGTCCCTTGGTGTTCCCAATGGCCTCCGTTCGGAGTATGCGTCAGAGGTAGAATCACCAGGTTGTCGCCGGTTGATTCGATCAGCGCATCGGACAGAACCGCCTCGCCCTGGAGCACCTGTTCCCACCCTGCTTCCGGCGCCAAACCCAGTCGCTCGGCAAGCCGCGGACTGTGGAAATCGCCGTCGACCATAGCCACGCTCAGGCCGTGTTGGGCCAGCCGTCGGGCGGCGCACAACAGTACGGCCGTGCTGCCCTCTCCCGATCGAGCGCCGCCGATCCCCAAGACTTTCCGCCCGAGAGACGTCGCCCGAATCAACGCTTCACCGAGCCGATCCCACGCCCCCTGGGCCGTTTGCAGGAGTCGCCGGCAATCCGCCGTCCAGACAAAGTGATCGACTTGCCAGGCGGGAATGGGCGGGGCCTCGGGCACATCGAGCGACGGGCGCGTCGGCCCGCCGGACGCTTCCTCTCCTCCCGCGGTCTCCGATTCGGCGACCCCCGCCGGGAAACCGACGTGTGGTCTGTGAACCTCGGGCTGCTCGTCGAGCCCGGCGGCTTGATCCAGCCGATAGATCGCCGGCTCGGACTCTCGTTCTTCCCCCGCCAAACGACATCCGCTGTTCGTTTCCTCCTCCGCCTCGACCGGGCCTTCCGGCGACGCCGCGGCGGGTGCCAAATCCGGCGAATCAGGAGGGGAGCACGGCGTCTGGGAAAATGGCGTCTGGGAGAGTTGAGGAAGAATCGTGGCCACGATGTCGACCGCCCCCTCCGAAACGCTCGCCCGAAGGGAATCCGGACATGACCGTGAGGCGGCCGTCCGCATCACCCGGGCTAACTCCTCGCTGGGCAATTCCGTCGATTCCTGGATAGCCTCCCGCGGCAATGCCTCGGAAAGAGAAACCGACGCAACCAATGGCAAAGGCGTGGTTGCGACGGTTTCCGCAACGTGCGAGTAGGCTTTGATGAATGCTCGGTCGGACGATGTCATAGGTTGTTTCTGGTCGTTGGATTGGTGATGCCGCCCTCGAACCGAGCAACGCCCGGCTCGGTTGGATAGCGAGGTGGATACGAACCCTGATTCATTGAAGATCGTTCGGTGGGATAATCCGCCGGATACGTACTGCGAGAATCGCTTCGGTAGTTGCTCGGAGCCGGTGATCGGTACTCGTTGTAGGGAGCACCAGAACTTGACGCCCGCGGATCGGCGCGATAGGTATTCGGATCGGCGGTCCGCGGATCCGTGCGATACGTGTTCGGATCGGCGCGATAGGTATTCGGATCGACGGTCCGCGGATCCGTGCGATACGTGTTCGGATCGGCGCGATAGGCGTTCGGATCGACGGTCCGCGGATCCGTGCGATACGTGTTCGGATCGGTGCGATAGGTGTTCGGATCGGCGGCCGGTCGATCGGCGCGATACGTGTTCGGATCGGTGCGATAGGCATTCGGGTCGACAGTCTGCGAATCGGTGCGGTAGTTCTCGCGTCGGGCCGTGTAGTAAGGCTCGGCACCCTCACGAGTCTGGGTACGAGGGTCCTGCCTGTACTGATTCTCTCGGCGGTATGCGGTGCCGTCGGCATAGGGCGCCGCGGCGCTGTCCCCTCGGTTCATGTCGGTTTGTGGCTGCTGGTAGGGGCGCTGATACGTCTGGCTAATTGGCCCCACGTCTTGGGGGGCCACCCGGCGGCCGGTCATGTCGGTCGTGATCGGGGGGTTTTGCCACGGTCGCGTATTCTCTCCAACGCGTCCGGTCGAGCCGGGTCGATACTGGTTGTCATACTCGCCCCGCTCGGCTGGCCGGGCCGGCTGCTCCCAGTGGTTGGCCTGCTGCACCCGGGAATAGTCGCCGTCCGCGGGCATCGCCGGCACGCTGCCGGATACCTCGCCCGGTGCCGGCAAGGGCGTGGCCGGCGGCTGAACGGCCGGTTCGTTCCACGTGGGCCGCGGGACTTGCGCCGTGTCGGGAAGTCCTGTATTGGGATAAGACGAAGCCGCCGGATAATTGGAGGCGGCCGTTCGTGACGGATCGTGATTCCAGTGCGGGGGTACCATCGGGTCGCCCTGCGCGCGGTGCTCCAAGCCCTCACCCGGCGCCGGGTACTGCTCCGACGAACCGCCGTCCCAGCGCGGTGCCGGTTCGGCATCGGCGGCGGGCATCTCTTTGACCCATGACGGCTTATCACCCGTATCGGCGGCCGGTTCCTCTTCGTTGTCGAAGAAGAACGGCAAAACGGCCACCAGCACCAGGGCCACGCCGGCTCCTACCAGAAGCTTCATCGATACCTTTTGCCCCAGAAACCGGTTGCCCGATCCAGAGGAACCGCCGGACAGGAACGGGTCCTGAGAATGACCTCCTAGATCGGGTAGTTGGGTGAGTACCTGACTGCCATCGGCTGGGTATGATTCCCTCGCCTGGCCGCCGGAATGCATGTCTTCCACCCCACCGATCGGCTGGGACATATCCGCCCGTGAATTTCTCGTGTCCGTCGAATTGTATTGGCTGGTCATACCCTTGTTTCCTTCGCCGCGGAGGTGGTCCCCCGTCCGGCGCGCATGACACACAGACTGGAGAAGGGAACCATCCGTTGGGAACTTCATCGGTTCCGATCGTATCGATCTTGAGTGTTATTCAAGATTTAACGATTAGGTCATTGCGGAAAGATGGGCGATTTAGCTGGCCGCCAGCGCCAGCGCCCCATGAACCACAACCTCCTCGCCCAACTCGGCTGGAACGATCTGGTACGTTCCATCCAGCGGGGGGAAGGTATATCGGCGGACTTCTTCCCGAAGAGGTGCCAGCAGCAGCATTTCGCCCACCAGCGACACTCCGCCACCGATCACGATCACGTCGGGAGACAGGAGGTTGATCATCTGAGCCAGCGCCCAGCCGAGCACCTGGACCGCGTGGCGGAACACGTCGCTGGCGATGGAGTTGCCCCCGAGGGCGGCCTCGGCGACCATCTTGGCCGTAAGTTGCCCGAGGCGGCCGTCGCAGCGACTGAGCAAATCGACGGCATGGGGCTGATCGGACTCCTCTTGTTCGATCAACCGCTGCCGCACCGACTCGGCCCCCAACCGGGCCCCTTTGTCCAGCCACGGTTCCAGAGGATGAGAAATCGGATCGGCCAGTCGGGCTCCGGCTGCGGCGGCGATGGCCCAGCCGCTGGCCAACGACTCGACGGTCTGGTCGGGCCGGTCGGATTGCAGCCCGGGACGCAAGTGGCCCAGTTCGCAGGCCACGCCCGAACTGCCCGCATAGAGTTCGCCGCCCGTGACCAGTGCTCCACCGATGCCGCTGCCAATGTTGCTATAGAAGACGATCCGGCCCGCGCGTCCGGCCCCAAACCGGGCTTCGGCCAAACCGGCCAGATCGGAGTCGTTTCCCAACCGGGCCGGCAAGCCGAGTGTCTTCTGGCACCATGGAACCAAGAGGAAATCGTCCCAGCCGTCGACCTGGTGACTCTTGACGACCCGGCCTTCGGTGGCATCGACCGGTCCGCCGAATCCGATCCCCACGGCGCGCACGTCATGTCGCTGGATCAGCGGATCGGCGGCGCGGCGGATCTTGTGGAGGATTCCCTGGGCCCCGGCATCCGGCTCGACGTCGAGACGTTCCAGGGCCGCCAAAGGATCACCCCGACCGGTGCCGACTCCCAGTTGCAGCTTGGTGCCGCCGATTTCGATGCCCAGATACATGGCTTGGCAGCTCATTGAAAGACGTTACACCTTGCCGAAGGAAAACCCGCGAGCCTTCATTCGCCAGAGAAAAAAGGCCACGCCCACGACCATCAGGACCGAGCTGAGAAGAAAGATTCTCTCCGGATGTTGGCCGAAGGCCGGCCGAATGATCCAGTACAGCAGCGACGCGAGCGCCAGGAAGGTGAACGAAATGCCGTTGGCCGTGCCCAGCAATCGGCCCCGCTCGTCGTCCGGCGCGAGTCGCTGGAGCAGCGCCTGCAAGGGGATGATGTAGAAACCGGCGAACGCGCCCGCGCCGAAGATGAACCCGGCGATCGGGCTTGCCAGCACTCGCCACATGGGTCCCAGGTCGGGTAGCGTCGGCGGCACGGTCCCCAGCAGGAAGAAGAAGAACGTCAGACCGGCCGCGCCGATAGGAATCAATCGCGGCCGGATGGCATGGCCCGAGATCAGACCGGCGGCCACGCTGCCCAGGCCGATCGCCACGCCCATCACCCCCAACAGCATGCTGGCTTCCGTCCGGTCCACGCCATACTCCTTAAGCACAAGGGTGTACTCGGGGATAATCAATAAGGCCAGACCGGCGAGAAAATAGAAATATCCCCAGGCGAGCATGACCATCAGCAAGGGGGTTCGGGCCATTTCCTTCAGCGAACTGATATAGGTCGCCAGCGGATTCAGGTTGTACCGCAGCGTGCGGTCGCCGGGCTGCAGGGGCGTCAGAAACAGGATGGCGAAAAGTCCCGCGACAGCCACCGCCACCATGGCCAGGCCGGGCAGCCAAAGGGCGGGCGCGGCGGTCGCCCCGGCGGCGTCCGGCAGCGGGTTGTAGGCGTCGGCAATGATGCCCGCGGCGAGGGTCCCCACGATGACCGCGAGGTTGGTCATCATATTGATCGTTCCGTTGGCCCGGCTTAGATCGCGCGACTCGACCAGTTCGGGGATCATGCCGTACTTGGCGGGGCCGAAGAACGCGCTTTGGCACGTCAAGGCGATCAAAGCGAAGAGAGTGAGCCAGAGATTGCCGATCCAGAATCCGACCAGGGCGACCAGGGCAACGGGGATTTCCACGACCTTGACCAGCACGCTGACGTAACGCTTGCTGTTGCGGTCGGCGAATTGGCCCGCGTATCCCGAGAGGAGGATGAAGGGCACCGTGAAGCAGATGCTGACGATGCCCTGCCCGCCGGAACCAAGTTGGCCGGCCCAGGCCCCGTCGATCACCATGTAGATCAGCACCCCCTTGAGGATGTTGTCGTTGGCGGCTCCGAAGAACTGCGTCACCAGCAGGGAGAGGAATCCGCGACTGAATAGTTTACTTTCCAAGGCCCACTCCGCGGGTTGTTTTGGGAGGCTGCCGGGACGCCCCATTATGGACCACGCCGCGGAGATCGGCAATAGGGGGGCATTTCACGCGCGGGACGCAACGGCCCCATCGGTCAAGGCGAGAAGCCACCGTCCGGCGCAACGCGCGGATGAAGATGTACGATGGGCTTCCAAGCCCGTCGAAGGGAGCAGGGGAGACGCAACGACGGGCTTGGAAGCCCATCGTACAGACTTTGAGACAAAGCCTAAACCTACCCCTTTCTCCGTATCAAAGCTCCTTGATCCGGATATTGCGGAACTCCAGATAGCTCCCGTGGCCGAGGAAACCGATGTAGCCCTTGGCGTTGTGCAGCCCCGGGTGCGCCCGGTGGTCCATGGTCTCTTTGATTTCGCTTAAGTCGGCGTCGACGATGACCGTACCGTTGAGCGTGATTTTCACCTTGCTGCCCTCGCAGCGGATCTCCTGGCTGTTCCACTCGCCGACCGGTTTCTGATGGCCTTTCTTACAGGGCACCACGCCGTAGATCGAGCCGTGGTATTGATACGGTTGAAGCTTCGTGTAGCTGCTGCCCGAGTCGTCGAGCACTTGGATCTCCATGCCGTGATACGCCGCGTTGACACCCATCGGGGTGCGGATGCCCACGCCGTTGTTGGCGTTGGCGGTCAGCTTGAACTCGAAGCGGAAGGCAAAGTCGCCGTACTCCTTGGCCGTGTAGACGTTGCCGCCCGGCTTACAGACCATCAATCCGTCTTGGGCCACGTAGCCGCGGACGTCGCCCTGCCAGCCGTCGAGCGTCTTGCCGTCGAACAGGCTGACGAACCCCTGATCCTTCTCTTCCTGGGTAAGCCCGGGTGTCTTTTCTTCGGCCTGGACGATACCGGCACAAACGGCAACGACCAGCGCAACGGCAATTCGAGTCAAACGCATGGGTGCTTTCCTCCGAGTGTCGTGGGGGGTGTGATGGTAGTCGGGCATCGGCAACCTGCAATTATGGCCTGCCCAACACCGCCAAGTCAACTCTCGGCCGGTTGGCGCTGCAATTGGCGGAGTTCTTCGTTGGTTTTCATCGAGCAGAACTTCGGGCCACACATGCTGCAATAATGGGCGTGCTTCGGGTCGGCCCCGGCCAATGACTCCTGGCGCATCCGCCGCGCCGTCTCGGGATCCAGGGCATGGCGGAACTGCTCTTCCCAGTCGAACCGGTATCGGGCACCGCTCAGCGCGTCGTCCCGATCCCGCGCGCCGGGCCGATGCCGGGCGACGTCCGCCGCATGAGCCGCGATCTTGTAGGCGATCACCCCCTGACGCACGTCGTCCAGGTTGGGCAACCCCAGGTGTTCCTTGGGCGTGACGTAACAGAGCATGGCCGCCCCGTGTTGCGCGGCAACCGCCGCGCCGATGGCGCTGGTGATGTGGTCGTAGCCGGGCGCCACGTCGGTTACCAACGGCCCTAACACATAGAAGGGCGCCTCGTGACAGCACTCCATCTGCCGCCGCACGTTCATTTCGATCTGGTCCAGCGGCACATGCCCGGGGCCTTCGATCATCACCTGACAGTTATGCTCCCACGCCCGTTCGGTCAGCTTGCCCATCACGTCCAGTTCGGCAAACTGGGCCTCGTCGCTGGCGTCGGCAAGCGACCCGGGCCGCAGTCCGTCGCCCAGGCTCCAAGTGACGTCGTACTGGTGCATGATCCGGCAGAGATCGTCGAAATGTTCGTAGAACGGATTCTGCCGCCGGTGGACGGCCATCCACTTGGCCACCAGTGATCCGCCCCGGCTGACAATGCCCGTCAGACGATTCTCGGCGAGCGGCAGATGCTCTCGCAGCAGAGCGCAGTGGACCGTCATGTAGTCGACCCCCTGTTGGGCCTGATGCTCGACGACATCGAGAAAATCCTGGCCCGTCATGTCGACGATGTCGTCCAACTGCTCGACCATTTGATACAGGGGCACCGTGCCCACGGGCACGCTGACGCCGTCGATGATCCGCTGCCGAATCGTGTCGATATCGTCGCCGGTCGAGAGGTCCATGACCGTATCGGCCCCAAACCCGACCGCCGCGTCGACCTTGGCCAGTTCGCACCGGGTGTCGCTGGACAGGGCCGAGTTGCCCAGGTTGGCGTTGATTTTGGTGCGTGCGGCGATCCCGATCCCGATCGGCACCAGTCCTTTTTCCAGATGCACCCGATTGGCCGGGATGACCATCCGCCCGCGCGCCACTTCGTCGCGCACCAACTCCGCATCGAGCCGTTCGCCGTCGGCAACGGCTTCCATCTCGGGCGTAATGATACCGGCTCGGGCCTGTTCAATCTGGGTCATCGCGGGGGGATCTCCGTGGTCTCTAGCCAAACCGTGCATCCTAACACCAGAAGAGCGGTTGTCAATTCCCCCGGTGGAGCAAAGTAGCCGTCTCGTTCCGCGAGACGTAGCCCGGTATTCCTCGTGACGACGCTTCCGCGTCGTCACGCACGGTCCGGCGCTTCGCGTCGAAACCAGTACCACTGGCCACCGCCCGCTTGCCGGCGAGCACCGGCGGGACGTACACTTGCAGCATGGATTTAAGCGCGACTCGCCATGGATACACCCTTGCCAGACCGAGAGCCTGATGAATGGTCGGAATCTACGCCATTGGAGCCGACGGCACGAGTGAGCCTTTTACGGCGGTTCGCTGCAAGAACGAAGATCGAGAACTTCAACGGATCTTGCAGCGCAACCCCGACTTGCTGCCGGGTGAACAGATTCGGCCCGACGATCCCGGCGATGGTTGGTGATACAGCGGGAGATGCCGGTCCCCGACCGTACGTCACTGGCCGGCGGGATCCTCCGCCGGGGGCTCCGGTTCCTTCGGCTCCGGTTCGGTCGGGGTCGTTGGTCCGACGGAAAGGGCGATGCCGCTGCGGTACTTCTCGATCAGGTTCAGGAGTTTCATCCGATCGGAGTGGTCGGGTTCCAGGTCCAAGGTCATCTGCCACTGGGCCACGGCCTGGTCGAGTTTCTGAGCTTCTTCGTAGGCGTAGCCGAGTTTGAGATGCAGCGAGGCCGTTCGCGGGCTTTCGCCCACGGCAAGCGCGAGGAACTCGATGTACTTCTCGAGATCGCCCACCTGGTTGTACTGTTCGGCCACCTTGAGATACGCGTCGACCAGCGCCGACTTGTAGGCGTCGGGATCGAGCTCGATTGCCTTTTGCAGCAATTCGAGATATTCGTCGTACTGGCCGGTGCCGAAAGCGGCCCGGGCATGGTAGTAGTGGAACAGGGCCCGATCTTCCTCGGGAACCGTATCGCCGATCTCGGTGAACATGTCGTAGGCCTGCTGATAGCGACGGGCGCTGAGGTAGATATTGGCTTGTAGGACGAAGATATCCGGGCGGGGTTCGATGCCGTCGGCCAGGGCCTTGGCCACCTGATAGATGGCCGAGGCTTCCGGGGCGCAGCGGAACGTATCCGGGCGGCCGGGCACCGGTTCGATCAGATACCAGCGCTCGCTGATCGTGCCCTCCTTGCCCGACTTGACCGTGCGAACCGAGATGCGACCGAAGTAGTTTCGCAGGTTGAAGAAGGCGGACCCCAGTTTGTAGTGCATGATGGGGCTATCGATCCCCAACCGGGCGGCCGATTGGTACGACTTGGCGGCCAGGGCGAAGAAGTTGCCGCCCAGATAGATATTGCCCAACTGGTAATGGTCCGACGCGCTTTCCGGGTTGAGCTTGACCGCTTCCTCGTAATACTCCCGCGCCTTGTCGTGCTTGTCGAGGTTGTAGTGGGCCTCGGCCAGCATGTGATAGGTGGGATAGTCGTGGCGGTATTTCAACAGCGGCTCAAGCACTTCGACGACCTTGTCCCAGCGCTTCGCCTTGGTATAGATCTCGCACAGCGCCTGACCGGCCTCGACGTGGTCGGGTGCCTTTGCGAGGATCGCCTCGAGGACGGTTTCGGCTTGCTTGTCTTGTCCGGCGTAGCGATGCGCCCGGGCGAGGTGCAGCCGGTAGGCGGTTTTTGCGTCGTCGGCGGCAACCGCTTTCTCCAGCAGCTCGATCGCTTTGATATATTCACCCTGAAACATGGCGTCGCGACCTTCGTCGAAGAGCTTCTCGCCTTCCGTTTTGGCCGGCTCGTCGTTGGCCGTCCCGTTTTTGGACGCGTCCTCCTTGGGCGCGACGTCCTTGGGTGGGTCATTCTCAGGTGCCGCGGTGGCGACGCCCGCAAGACCGACGAGTGCCACGAGAATCGCTACCAGTCGAATCGTGCTCGGTAATCGCATGGTTAGTATCTCCTTTGTGTTGCCCGCGTTCTGGCGAACGCAGCTACGGGTACGTCTCTTTCGTCGTTCGGATTACAACCGGTAGGCCTTGATCCAAGTGATCTGATCGCGGGCCTTCTTTTCCAGGGGTCCGCCGGAAAAGGCGGTGATGTAGTTGGTATAGGAATCCATCGCCTTGACCCACTCGCCCAGGTTCTCGTAGTTTTCGGCAATGGCGAACTGGGCCTGGCCGGCGTTGGCACTGCGGCGGTAAGCCAGCAGGAACGCATTGTAGGCGTCGATCGCTTCGGCGTGCTTGCCCTGGCGTTCGTAGGTTTGGGCAATGCGCCAACTGGCGTCCTCGGCCACGGCGGTGCCGCTGAACTGGTCGGCAATCTTCAGCCACGTTTCCATGGCGGCCGTCGAATCCTTGAGCTGCTTATCGTAGATCGTGGCCATTTTCAGCAGCGCTTCGGCCGCCTTGTCGGCGCCGGCCACCTGCGAGGTTCGGGTATAAGCGGCCACGGCCTTGCGCAACGCGGCGTTGATCTTGTCCTGGCGGTCGGCAAGCTGCATGGCGGTCAGCGCCTCGACTTCCTGGTCGGCCTGACGAGCGAACAGGAGCACGTTGGCGTCGTTAAACTGGCCGTAGTTGGCCGCCTTGGACGCCTCTTCCACTTCGGCCACCTTGCTCTTGCCCTGCTTCTTCAGGTCGGCAATCCGCCCGCCCCGCAACTGTTCCTGAACCTTTCGGTTATCCTGCGCCATCTCGTAGGCTTGCCGCTGGGCCAGGTCCTTATTTCGCTCCAGCGTGGAAGCTCGACTCACCGTGGCCAGCTTCGTCGCTTCGTCTTCATAGCTCTTGCCCACGGCCAGCAGCGCGTCGTCGGCCTGGGGACTTTCCGGATACTTCTCGGCCACCTCAAGCAGGGCCTCGCGGGCTTTCTCCATTTCACCCAGCTCAAGGTACGTGCTGCCCACGGCGAACAGCGCGTCGTCGGCCAGGTGTTTGTCTCCCCACCGGTCGACCACCTTGCGGTACTCGATGATCGCCTTGACCGAATTGCTCAACTGGCCCTTGACGATCACGGCAATCTGGAACTGGGCATCAAATGCCTTGCGCTGGCCGTCTTCGTCGACCAATACCTGATAGCGGGCCAGATCCTTGAGCACCTCGATGCGGCGATTCGCCTCGGCCACCTTCTCGGCGTTGTCGGCGTGATCGGTCACGTAGGTGCGATACGCATCGGACGCCTCGCGCCAGCGGCTCAGATTGATCGTACACTCGGCGATCGCCCATTTGGCTTCCTGCACCCACTGCCCGTTCTCGAATTCATCGATCACCCGGCGATAAGCGGCGATGGCGTCTTCCCAGGCCTCGTTGGTCTGGTGAATCTGGCCGATCATGGTCAGCGCCTGGCCGGCATTGGTGTTGCCGGGAAAACTATCGACGAACATCTCCAGCACGTGCAACGACTCGACCCAGCGCTTCTGGTTCTTCAAATCGGAACCGATCTGGAAGATCGACGCTTGCAGGGTCTGGTCGTTGCCGCCCCGGGCGAAATTCAACTCCTGATAGGCTTCCGCCGCACGTAGCGGAAGCCCCAGTTGCGACTGGTAGGTTTGCGCAATCTTCAGCGCCGCCTGTTGCGACAGCCCGTCCATCGGCGCGTAGATCGTCAAGTCGTTCCAGACCAGGATCGCCTCGTCGAAGTATTGCCGGCCCTCCAACTCCTGCGAAATCTGCCAGAGCATTTGCGGGATCTGAGCGATCTGCGGATGATCGCCAAACTTGGCCGCAATACGCTGCAACTCCTTGCCCGCCCGAACGTACTGGCCGCGAGCCAAGGTCGGGCTGAAGGCGTCGACCACCCGGGCTTGCGTCAGGTAGCTCTTGGCGATGTCCCATTGGGCCGCTTGCCGCGGGGTCCGCTCCTTGTCGAACTCGGTCACGACGCGGTCGAGTTCCTTGCGGGCTTGTACGAATCGCTGCGAAACTTCCGCCAGCATTTCCTGCTTCGAGGGTTTTCGCTTGATCGGTTTGGAGGCCCAAGCCAGCCAGTCGCGGGCGATTTCCAGGCGGAGCTTGGAAAGCTGGGCGTCGGTGGGGTTGTCGGCCAGGAACCGTTCGCCCATCGCCGCCGCCCGTTGCCATTGAGAGACACCCCGCCAGTGGTCGACCATCACCAGAATCTCACCTCGGGCCTGCTCGGCGGTGATCGTCTCGGGATACGTCTTGCGGATCGCCGCAAAGGCGTCGTAAGCCGCTGTGAGGACTTTCTCTTGACGCTCCAACTCGGCGTCGGAAAGGACCACCGCGGTGGGCCGCTGCTGCTGTTGTACGTCAACCTGCTGGCCCTGCTGCTCGGACTGGTTCTGGACGATCCGATAAGCGAAGGCATCCTCGCGGAGCTGGGCCACTTGGGACGCCCGATTCGCTTCCTGGGTGCGGAGCATCGCCAGAAGCTGCCGATCGCGATCGGCCTCGGGACGTCGCTCGGGAAGGGTTGTTACGGTGAGTCCCCCCGTCTCTGCTCCGCCCGCCACGGGCTGCGAATCCGGATCGGTGGCCGGTTCGCCCGCCGGTGTCGCCGTCGCTCCGGGTGGCATGGCCGGGGCATTTGGTTGCCGCGCCAGACCGTTGAGCGTTCCGGCGTACTGGCCGCCGCCCATGCCGCCCATGCCACCGCCGATCATCCCGCCGCCGCCCATGTCACCGTTGAGCTCGACGCCAAAATCGAGCCTGCTTCGGCCCGTGATGCCGGCCAGCATGGTCGGCGAGCCGGATTCCGCCGAGTCGCGCAGGCCACCGGCCGTCAGCGCCGAGAGCATTTGCCGCGCATGGTCCGGCATGGCGGGCCCCAACACGCACAACGCGCGGGCAAAGGCCAAGCGTTCCGGACGCCGCACGGCCAATTTCGAGGCGAGCAAGTCGGCGTAGACTCCGTCGGCCACCTCCCAGGCATCGATCTCGGCGTATTTCAGCGCCACGGCCATGATCCGGCCGATCGTCTGACCCAACAGCGGGCTGTCGGGATGCGTTTCGACGAACTCCCGATAAGCGGCAATGGCCGCGGCAAACTCCGCGCTGAGCTCCTCGGGCGGCGGGTCATCCTCGGCCCGGTCGGCCCGCGCCTTGCTCAACGCGGTTCGCGCCCGGGCGTCCAATGCGCCGGCGGCGGCGAGGACCGCGCGTTCGGCCGTGCTGGTGGTCGACGGCCCGCTTTGCGAGAGAACGTCGATTCCGGCGGCAAATTCGGCGAAATCGCGATACACGCCGGCGGCCACTTCGTGCGCGCCATGCGCCTCGAAAAGCGCCCCCACGCCGAACACCTGGGCCACGGCCTGTGCGACCAGCGGACTGGTCGGCCGGTCGGTGATCAACTTGCGATAGGCGGTGATCGCCGCGGTGAATTCGGGCGAGAGGGTCAGTTTCTCGGCGGCGTTGTATTGTTTCAGGAAGCGGTCGAGTTGTTGCCGCGCCGTCAGTTCCTGGAGCTTGGCAAGTTGCAGTTGGGCAAACTCCTCGGCCGCCTCGACCGCCGGATCGCCCTTGACCGCGGCGGCCTGTTCGGCCAGTTCGAAGTAATCCAGGTTCGTGTAGTGATTTATCACGCGAAGCCAAAGTTGCCGGATCGCAGTCAATTGCGCCAGGTCGTCGCCCGTTTCCCCTTGAAGGGCGTAACATTTCTGGAGCACCTCGATGAGTACCGGATCGAGTTGGCGGGGAACGGTCAGCCCGGCGGCTATCAGCCGGGCGTGTTCGGCTTCCACCTGCCGCAGCCACAAGCTGACGATGGCCAGGGTTGCCTGCCGCTGTTGGGCCGCCGGCAGTGACTCGCCCAGCGTGGTGTACGCCTCTTCGGCGACCGACCAGTGGCCGCCGGTGATCCACGGGCTGAGGTGGTTGCTCAGCGTTTCCAGCGTCGAGGGGGCTTGGGCCGCAAAATGGGCGACCTGCCCGGCGAGCACCTCCAGAAACTCTTTCTGAGTATCGGACAGTTTGGCATTTTCCGCATCGAGACCGTTTTTCGTGTTTTCGGCAAACAGATGCCGGGCGTGGGCGTCCAACAGAGCGGCGTGACGCGACATGACACCCAGCCAGAGAGAATTGTTGACAGCCACCGCCGCCACGAACCGCCGGTTCACGCCAAGGGTCAACTCGCGGGCCTCGGTGGCTTCCAGCGAAGCGTAGTCGGTGATTACCGCCTGGACCATCTCGACCGCCTGCTTCACCGTCGCCGCGTCGGCATCGGCTTGGACAATCGGCAGGGCCAGTTCGATTGCCCAGGCGTCGGGCGCCTTGAGACTGCGAACTTCCACCGGCAAGGGGATCACCGCCGCACAGCTTCGTGCCAGGGTGGCCAGTTCCATGCGTTCTTTGAAAATACTCTCGGCGGGAAACTCCTGGGCGATTGTGTCGAGCGTCGTGGAGACGGCGGCCAACACGTCGGGCATCCTCGCCGGGTCGGCCGAGGCCAACTCGCCGGCCAGCGATTGTCGGCCGAGTTGCCGCTGGGCAATCGCTCGTTGAGAACCAGCCAGAGCTCGCAACATGACCGCGCGGTCGGCGCGAGGCAGCTTGGCCCCGAGCAGCGTACCGACGCCCTCGATCGCCGCGGTGTGTGCTCCCCGGCTACCGTAGTGCGACGTGAAGTGTTTTGCCCATTGCGAGCTGAGCGTCCGTGTCTCGTCAGTCGTGGGCGTCGCACCGTATAGCGCGACGGTCAATGCCAGGGCCTTCTTATCTTGGGCGCTTAAGGGCGTATCGTCTTGCGGCGGACCGCCGGCGACGGTGAGCACGAGATACGAGTCGATCAGCTTCCGGCCGGCCGAAGGGGCCAACCGGTGATCCGTGTTGGCGGCCAGCCACGCGGCCAGCGCGTCGACCCGCGCGGGAAGGACTTCTTGTTCCAGATCGAACGAAGCCAACTCGTACCGGGCCGTGGCGGCGGCCGCCGTTGTTCCGTGGTCGGCGATGATCTTCTGCAGCAAGGCCAGGCCGTCGGCCGTCGCTTCGCCGCCGGTGTGCAACTTCGCCTGTCCCAACACGAGCGTCGTCTCGACCGGATCGGCGTGCTCGGGATAGAGGGTCAACAACTGTTGGACGATCTTCCAGGGTTCCGCGGGGCCTTGTGACTCCAGCGCCATTTGCGCCTGGAGCATCATCACCGCCGCCCGTTGTGCGTCGGAAACGGCTTCCTCGGCCAGCACCTTCTTACACTCATCCAAACCGGGGTGAAAGAGCCGCTGGTCGCGCATCGCGGCGATGAGCTTGATCCGCAGATCGACGTCGGTCCGTTGGGCCCCCAGAGCGGCCAGCATGCGTTTGGCCAGCGGCTCCTCCGGCGCCAGGGCGAGTGTTTTCCGCCAGGCGGCGATCGCCTCGTCCAGCGCACCCAACTGGTAGTGCGCCCGGCCAAGCAGCAGGAAGACCTCGGCGTTTTGGTTGTCGGTCTGGGCCGCCTTTTGGGCCAGATCGCGGGCTTCGGTGAAATTGCCGGCTTCCAGTGCGGCCTTCGCCTGCTGGAAGGTTTGCTGGGCGTCGGCCTGTCCCCATGCGGCCGAGGTGGTCATGGTAAGGGCCAGGAAACACAGACCTAAGTACATTGTCAGCCGCCACATGGGTTTGCTCCTTCGATTGATTGGCTCGACGGGTAACGGGCATACGGATAGCCCCGAGAGGTGTCCCTGCCGCTTGGACTCCCGGGCTGGTGGAAAAGTTCCGTCGGATCGTGGAAAATCGTCTGCCAGCGGGTCGTCGGAGGCACCGGCAGACGCAGACCCGCCTTCCCATCCTACATTCTAGCCCACCGCCGCTACGTAACGAGCTTGTAACAAGGAAAGGGAAAGGAGTCAGGCTCATCCCGCAAGTGCGTACCTGGCTCGACGGAGGGCCAGAATTCCGAGCCTGAGGGATCATCCGTCTGAAGTGTACTTGGTTTCCGCTGCCGCGGCTGGCCCCGATGATTTTCCGAAAACGTCTGCTGGAATGGCAAGTCCGCTCCGGAAGATCATCGGAGCCACCCGCGAAGACTACTAATCGCAGAAAGATCGCAAGCGACCTACGGCATCAAAGAGTCCTGACCCTTCCGTGCAATTCACGTTTACTCAGCCGGCCCATTGCGGTATCTTGCCGCTTGGTCGATTGCCGCTCTTCAGATCCCCGTAAAGGTGGTGTACTCTTCGATGCGCGCATGGTGGCGATTGTTGACGGTCGTTTTGTTGCTGGGGCTTCTGGCGCTGGGCATCTGGGCGTACGTTCGCTGGCCGCGGTTGCAGGCCGCGTGGACTTGTCACCAGATCGGCAAGGCCAAGTCGTTTGCCGAAGCTCGGGAGATGATTCGCACGTTGGAGAGCGGGCCGCAATACGAGGCCAGGCTGCGGGATCTGACCGGTGCGTGGGGTAGGGGCAACCAGACGCTGGACTACTATCTGGCGCGTTACGTGGGCGATCCGCGAAGTTCGGAGGCGCTGCGAAAAGCGTTTTCGCTGGAGTTGGGCTGGCGACGAGAGATGCTCGCCCGCTGGGCCCATTACCGGTCTTGGCAAGCGGCCACGGAACCGGGTGAAGAAATCGACTCGATCACCGCCTACTTCGACCCCCTGGCCGAAGTTCAACCCGCGGTGTCGATCACCTGGCGGCAAGTCCTCAATCTACAGGCCGTGTTCCATTGGACGGGCCAGGCGGAACTCGCGCATCGGCTGGACCCGACCAACTGGCCCCGGCGGTACGCCCGGTGGAAAGCGGAGCGCCGGATAGGTCCCCTTGGCATGACGCGACCCGAGGGGCCGTTTCCCGATTGGCAAGGACCACCGCCGGACGCGACGCCCGGGGGCATCCCGGCGGTGTCTCTCACCAATCCCCGTGATTCCGTCGCACCGCGATGAAGCTACGGTCCGACAGGTCGGGTGTTATTGCTGCTGGAGAGGAAGTCGCGCGGGCCTTTGAGCGTGTAGTACGGGTAGGTAATCGCCCCGGACGGCGGACCGGACGGCTGCTGCGGACCGCCCATGTCGCAGGGTCTGCCCGGCGGGCAAAACCGTCCCTGACGATCGCGGCGCAGCAACGGGCGACCGTCGCCGACACGGCGATCCATTGCACCGGTCTTACACGTCTTGCACTCGCTTTGATTGAGGTCGCAGCTTCCCGTGCCACACGTGGTACATTGCATCTTGTCGCTGGCACATCCGGTCGTCAGACCGAGGATCGCAGCCGACACGGCGATGAGAAATAGGGCCTGCCTCATCACTTGGTGATTCCTTTCTACTTGTGCGGGGTGGTGTCGCGTTGTGCGCAAAACGGGATCGGCAACGAACGGCGACACATGAATGACATCGGTCCTGGTAATCGACGCAGTCCAGAAAATCGACAGAATTGCCGTCTCTGGTAGGACCGGCGCACCCCCTGTCTGGTGGAAATCGGTTGCGTCTCACCCCCCGCCGCGCTGGACACATGGGGGAAAAACTGTTACCGTCCGCGGTATGTCAGCCTCCGCAAACGACATCGAGTCGATCATCGATTCCCTGCGCCGAGCGGCCGTCGCCAATCAAGCCACCCCCGGAAGGGTGGGTGCCAGCGTCCATCTCGTCGGCGATTTGTCCCCGGCCCCTGCCGAAGAGACCCTGATCGCCGGCGACCTTCACGGGCACCGAGCCAACTTCGAGGCCCTGGTCGAGCTTGCCGATCTGGATCACCACCCCGGCCGACATTTCGTCCTGCAAGAGGTCTGCCATGGCGGCGATTGCTATCCGGATCAAGAGGGATGCATGTCGCACACGTTGCTCGAAGACGTGGCCGGACTGATACTCCGCTTTCCCAATCGGGTGCATTTCATTCTGGGCAACCATGAATTGGCCGAGCTGACCGACTATCCGATCCAGAAGAACCGCCAACTGTTGAACCTCGCGTTTCGGCTCGGTCTGCGATATCGGTACGGCGCGGCGGCCGAGCGAATCAGCGCCGCATACGCCGAGTTTTTTCTCTCCTGCCCGCTGGCCGTGTGGCCGGCTCCCGGGGTCCTGGCGTGCCACAGCATTCCCGAGTTCGTCGACACGAGAGGCTTCGACGCGAGCGTCTTCGAGCGCCCGTTGGAAGCCGGGGAGATGGACTCCGGAGGTAGTGTCTTTAGGCTGCTCTGGGGACGCGATTACCGGCAATCAAACGCCGAGGCCTTTGCCGAAGTCGTCGGAGCACAAGTGATCGTCAACGGGCACGAACCCTGCCCGGGGCACGGGTTCAAGGTACCCAACCGGATCCAGATCATTCTCGACTGCTGTAATCGCCCGGCATGTTATCTCACGGTGCCGGCGGACGAGGCGGCTTCGCACGAGGCGTTGGTTTCGCGAATCCGGGAACTGCCGTAGCAGCCCGAGGAGAACGCGGTTTCTCGATGGCCTCGCAGCGCCATCGCAGGGGTGTTCAGACACCGACTACGCATCTTTCTCGGCGTGGAAATTCCCTACGGCTTCGGAGGTTCGCAGGTAGCGGCGGTAGAGACGGAGGCTTTCGACGGCCGGCGCAACGCGCACTTCGCCCGATCCGCCGACGTCGCCCAACGCGCCCCGGAAGCGTCCCCATCCAAACCGCCGCGACGTGCCGCCGTCACATAATCGACCGTCGATCACAAACGTGATGATCCTCGGGCCCGCGTCCATCGTTGCCACGACGTGATGCCGCTTCCCCGGTTTCAACCTTCCCGGATCACAATCCCACGTGGCCTGGGTCGTGCCGTCGGAGAGTCTGATTTCGAGCGTGCCCCGGTCGGTCGTCGTCAGCGCGATCCCCCGGCCGTCGGCCTTGCGCGTGTCGATCAGGCTTTGTCCGGCCGAGAGATCCCCCAGTGAGAGCCAAAGGTCCAACGATAGACCGCCGCATTGGGCCACGTCGAGCGTGCCGGGCAGTTGCGTCTTGCCGGCGGTCGCTTCCAGCAGCAGCCCTTTTCGGGCGACCGTCTTCACTGTGCCCTGGCTCCAAAGCCCTTCCAGCAACGTCTTGTCGATCTCATGGACCCGGGCGACGGTCTTCTGCGTCTCGGTGACGAAGTAACGCCCGTCCTGTTCGATCAGGTCGGGATAGCTCATTCGCGTTTTGGGGTCGTCGTGGTAGAGGAGAATCTCCGCCTGCGACCAGTGGATTTTCCCGTCGACAACCGTTCCGCCGGTGATCCACGCGGGGTTGCGATCGCTGTACGAACGCCCGTCGTGAAGATGATACCAGAAGAGAAACTTCCCATTGGCGCATCGCCACAACTTGGGACAGGCCCGATTCTGTTTAACGGTTTGCCCTCCCGGCGTGTACGTCATCGGCTCGGGCTTGGTCCAGGTTCGGCCGCCGTCGCTGCTATAAACGTGGCACGGATAGCCCATCGTGGTGCGATACACGCAGAACAGGCGACCATCGCCCAGTGGTACCAAGTTGTGTTCTTCCTGCACGGAGCCGAACTCCGGCGCGCGGATGCCTCGCTCGCCGTCGGGCAGCAGTTGCCAGCGGATCCGGTCGACGTGTGGCTCGGTCAACAGGTTGTCGGACCGATAGAGCCACCCTTCACCTTCGGCGAGGAAGTATCGGCCGAGCTTGGTGAAGGCGAAATAGACCGCGCCGTCGTCGACCTTGGGTTTGTCGATCCCCCAAAACATCTGGACGCGGCCCTGCCAGTCGTTCGTTCGATCGCATTCTGTCGCGCGCATGGGAATGCGGTATCGCTGGGCGGACCATGTCTTTCCGTGATCGTCGGAGTATTTCATCGCGTACCAGCCGTGGACGTCAGCCCGGATCTTCTTCTCCTCGCCGGGCAGTTGGTACACCTTGTCGCCGTTGTACGTATAGAAGGCGTACACGCGGCCTCCCGGCGTGACCAGCGGCACGACCCAGGACGCCTCGGGACCGTCGGTCGGCTCGATATCGACCAGCGGCGACCAGGTTTTACCTCGATCGGAACTGATCGTCGAGACGACGTGTTGCCCGCCCTGGCCTTCATGGCCGGGGCCGGTGGTCAGCGTGCAGAGCCAATGGCCGTCGCCGGTGACCACGACGTACGGCTGGTCGCAGTAGCCCTGGTCGGGAATCCGCCGTCCGGTGTCGATATTGCGCAGATCTTCGCCGGCGGTGCGGCTCGCAGTGGCAAGCATCGCGAAGCACAGACATGCTATGGTAGTGGTTCTGGGCATGGGGGTCGCCTCATGGGTCGTGTACGGTGTTGCCGTGCATTCTCCCCTGGCCGGCGCCGCGATGCAACCTTCTCCCGTTCCGGCGCTTCGCGCGGGAACGAGGTCTCGTGAGAAGCGAGCGTCAGAACCAGACGCGGACACCGGCGATTAGCGAGTTGACCTGAGTTTGGCCAATGTCGAGGTACTCGTAGCCGACGTAGGTCTCCAGCCGGTTGACGATCAGGCCGGCGGTCGTGCGGAACCGGAACAGGCTGGTGTGGTCGATCGTGCCCCAGTCGAGATCGGCCGAGAGGATCCACGGCCGGGCCGGGAAGAAATAGGCACCGTAGGTGAAGTTGAAGCCGTAGTTCGTTTCGACCGTGTCGTCGAGCCAGTTGAGCCCGATCCCGGTGCGCATCTGCGCGTGCTCGCACTGGGCAAAACGAAAGACGACGTTCAGATCGCCCAACGAGAGATAGTCGTTGCGGCCACCGGGCAGCGTTTCCTCAAGGTAGTCGAGCGACCCGTCCAGCCCGAACCGCGAGGTGGTCTCCAGCAGCATGTGTCCGCCGAAACGACCGACGGCGTCGAAATCGTCGGCGTATTCCAGCCGGAATCGTCCCGACCAGCTTTTCAACCGGCCGAGTGTCGCGGTCATCGGGAGGTCCGAGCCGGGGCCGAGCGGGCCCGGCTGTATTGCCGGGTTGCCGGGCCAAGAGTGGACCACCATGTAGCCGGGAACGTTGTCGTAGGGGAAACGCGGAAACAAGGCTTCGCGGTCGTAATCGTCTTGCATCAGATGAGCGGGAAGCCAGAACGGCGAAGTCAGTGTCCACCTGGCAAGTAAGGACGAGAGGCTCTCTTCCGAGCCGTCATGGCAGTCGCCGTGATAATCCGAGTGACCGTGTCCGTCACCGCGGCGATGGTCATCATTGTCGTCGTCTTCGCTCGGCGACGGAGTACGGACATCCGCGCGAATCCCGCCGAGGATACCCTGGGCAGGGGCCGGCGATACGAACCACGTTGCCGCCAGCGGCATCGCTACCAGTATCGACGCGATACGCAGCACCGAAAACCGCATCCTGCCGGGGGGATGTACGAAACGGGGAACCGAGGTCATGCCGTCACCTGCCACGATTCGGAAAACGCTATTTGGACAAGTAGGTCGGAGGGGTGGGAAGATACGCAGATTGGGTATTGATGTCAAGGTGGGATTCGCCGGGAATTTGCTGCACGCCCTACAGTGCCCAAGCTTCCCACAATAACTCAGCCGGTCGCGGGATCCACGCTCAATCCCATGTGTTTCTTGGAAATCGACAGCAAACCGTGAACGTCCGGTCGCTCGGTTGCGTCAAAATTCTATTGAAGAAACCTACCCGACTGGCGAATTACCTCGGGGTCGCCATGTAGGAATACCCGATCGGCGGCCCCGCGCCACGCCTCCCCTTGCCGCGATCCGAGCGGCTGAGTCCCGCAAGCCAAACGAGGAGCCCCGCCATGCGAATTGCCTTGGTAGGACCGGAGTTGGAAGAAAACTTGGCGCTGCGTTACCTCGACGCCGCGCTGGTGGAAGCCGGCCACGAGGTCCGGATATTCGATTTTCACGCCGCCGAACAGATCCCCACCCTGGCAGTGGAAATTGCCGACGACGCGCCGGACGTGATCGGGTTGTCGATGGTCTTCACGGCCAGGGCACGAGAGTTTGCCGCCTTGGCCCGGCAGGTGCGCCAGGCCGATTCGACCGCCCATATCACGTGCGGCGGGCATTTTGCCGCGTTCAACGCCCGGCAGCTTTTGGAGGATTGTCCCTCGCTGGACTCGATCATCCACGGCGAAGGCGAGGAGACGATCGTCGAGTTGGTCGCCGGGCTCGACGGGTCGAAGGAAGTGACGGGACTCACCTTCCGAGGGAGCGACGGCCAGATCACCACCACGCCGTCGCGGGCGGCGCCCGACGACCTCGACCTCCGGGCGCCGCCCACGCGCCCCGAGGTTTTTCACGAGTACCTGGGAATGCCCATCGCCAACATGCTGGCCGGTCGGGGATGCTACGGCAACTGCCGCTTCTGCTCGATCAACGCCTGGCATCGACAGAACCCGGGCCGGCGATTTCGCCAGCGCCGCGTGTCGTGCGTGGTCCGCGAGATGGCCGAACTCTACCACGAGCGGGGCGTGCGGATTTTCAATTTTCACGACGACAACTTCTTCCTGCCCTCCCACCAAGGCAACCTCGATCGCTTGACCCAGTGGAAAAACGCGATGGAGGACGCCGGCATCGGACGCGTGGGGCTGCAAATCAAAGCCCGGCCCGATAGTATCGATCCGGACGTCGTCTCGTTGCTCCGGGAAATCGGCCTGTTTCGAGTCTTCCTCGGCGTCGAGACCAATGCCGTCGCCGGGCTGGAGACTTTGGGACGCGGGATCCGCCGTCCGCAAAACCACGAGGCACTCGACATCCTCAAGCAGGCGGGGGTGCACGCGGCCTTCAATCTGCTGATCTTCGATCCCGAAACCACGCTCGGCGACCTGCACGACAATATCGACTTCATGCGGCGGCAGGCCGAGTTTCCGTTGAATTTCTGCCGCGTCGAGGTGTATGCGGGAACCGACATCCACCGGCAACTCCGCGACCAGAGCCGGCTGGAAGGCGACTACTGGGGACATACCTACCAGATCGCCGACGCCCGGGTGCAACTGGCCTACGAGATCTTCCGCGAGGTGTTCACGGCGCGAAATTTTGCCACCGACGGCATGAACCATCAGGCGATGAAGCTGGATTACTACTACCATCTGCTGGCCCATTTCCATCCGCGGCGGGCAGGCGGCGGGTTGAGGAAACGGGTGAAGCGTCTGATCGGCCAACTCAACGCCGACAGCGCGGCGCTGCTGGAGCAAATCTGCCGTTTTGTCGACCGCCCGACCGTACCCGTCGCCCTTTCGGCGGCACGGTTTACCGGCGAACTCTGCCGGCATCGCGCGGCGTTCGATGCCGAGATGGCCGATCGATCGCGGAGACTCCTGGCCGCAATTCGTGCCGAAGCCGAGGAAGCGACCCCCGCTCGGGGCGCGCTCTTCTCGGCCGCCGCGTCGGTGGCCGCGGCCTTGGTGGTCACCGTGGTCGGTTGCGACGCAATGGCCGATACCCCGCCGCTGGCCGATATCCTCCAGCCAGCCGATCCGCCCGGTCCGAACACGCACATGTGCGAGATGGCTCCGTTCCCGTTCGAGCCGCCGAAAGTCCCCCTGGAACCGATTCCGATGCCCGAGATTCGCGCCCTCACGCCGGTCGAAGCCGCGCAAGTCCAGGAGCGAATCGATGAGAACTATCAACATCCGGCGTTGAACTTCGCGGTCCGACACAACCTGATCGGCAAGACGGTGACGGTCTACCTCGAATTGACCGACGGGGGCAAGGTGTCTCGGTATGAAGTCCGCAAGCCCGAGATGCTACGCAAGCCCAAGGAAATCAAGCCGCCCGAAAACGGCGACACTCCTCCCAAGCCCGCGGATCCGCATCAGAAGGCACGGGCGGACTTTCAGAAGATTCTCCGAGGGTGGACCTTCCCAACGACCACCAAGGCCGGCTCATGCACGGTGACCCTGGAGTTCAAGCCGTCGCTGGTTCTACCTCCCGGCACGCACATGTTCGAGATGATCCACCGCGACATGACGCCGCCGAAGCGGCGCTGAGGGCCGTGGTTGCTACGATCCGGCGTCGGCCGGCACGCCGAGGATTTCGTCGGCCAGACGGCGGTAGTCCTCGGCGCCGTGGGAACGGGGCGCGTACTGGAAAATCGACTGCCCAAAACTGGGCGCCTCGGCCAGACGGACGTTGCGGCGGATGCGTGTTTGAAACGTCTGCGCTTGCCCCCAACAGGTCTTCTCGGTTCGCGCGTTGCGGAAGAACTCGTCGACGTCCTCGCTCACTTCGGCGGCCAACCGCGTGTTGGAGTCGAACATACAGAGAATAATGCCGCTGAGTTGCAGCCGGTTGTTCAGCCGTCGGGCAACCAACTCGACCGTCTGCAACAGCTTGCTCAGTCCGTGCAGGGCGAGGAAGTGCGGCTGCAGGGGGATGAAGACCTCCTCGACCGCGGCCAGGGCGTTGATCGTGAGGATCCCCAGCGACGGGGGGCAATCGATGAACAGATAGTCGAACTCGGCGGCATTGGCCGACTGCCGGTCCTCGGCCAGCTTGTCCTGGAGGATCACCTCGCGGCCGACCACGCCGGCTAGCTCGACTTCGGCGGCCGCCAGATCCAAGTGGGAGCCGACCACCCAGAGGTTCTCGGCCACCTGGCGCCGGGCCTCGGCTAGCGGGACATTGTCGACCAGTACGTCGTAGATCGAGGTCTGCTCGAGATGCGGTTCGAGGCCGAAGTGCAACGAGGCATGTGCCTGGGGGTCGAGGTCGATCAGGCACACTCGCTGGCCCGTGTCGGCCAGCGCGGCGCAGACGTTGACCGCCGAGGTCGTTTTTCCCACGCCGCCCTTCTGGTTCATGATGGCAATCGATCGCATCGGACACCTCCTTGTGGCCGCGAACTTGCCGAAACCGTTCGGCCAGCGCCAGCCGCGTGTTGGCGGTCGATTATACGGCGCGGCCTGCTGGGGGCCTAGACCGACTCACCATCGGGGAGATGATCGATTGATTTCCCTTGGCTTTTCGCTACAGTGGGGCTTATCTAACGCCGTTTAACACGCCCCATACCCCCGAGATGACTTTGGCATTGCAAGGCCCCCAGATAATCCTAGTTCCCGAAATTAACTTTCGCCGCACTCCGGTCACGTTGATATTGGCGGCCGTGATCGTGGCCCTGGAAGTCGTATGTACTTTCGATCCGCCCCGGCGCGAGTTCTACGCCACGGACATGAAGCTGGGTATGCTCTCGACGATTTGGGCCGGCGAACTGTGGCGCCCGTTCACCACCACCCTGCTGCACGCCGACTTCTTGCACGCCGGATTCAATACCTACTGGCTGGTCATTTTCGGCAGTGCATTGGAGCCTCGGTTTCGTTCCGCTCGCTTTCTGGGATTGATCGTTCTGCTGGCATATGTGTCGATGCTGCCCGGCTTTATCTACAACAATCTCGACACGCCGCTGAGTGCCCAGGTGGGTAGCGTGGGCTTTTCCGGCGTGGGGTACGGCCTGTTTGGGTTGCTGTGGATCGGGCGGCGCTGGAAGCACGAGCTATACGCAGTCTGCACCGACATGACCGTGTGGCTCTTTGTTGGCTGGTTTTTCCTCTGCATCGTGTTGACCCGCGGCGGTGCTCTGCCGATCGACAACATCGCCCACGGTGTCGGGTGCCTCTTCGGCGTACTCTACGGGCTGGCCATTTTCGACGTTCGCCGCCGCCTGCGCTGGATACCGTTGTCGTGCTTCGCTTCGTCGCTGGTGTTGTCCACGCTGATCTACTGCCCCGGTTATCCCGGGTACGAGCACCATCGCCGAGGGCGGGTTCGCGTGGAACACGTGGACAAGGCCCGGCATGAGACGGCCTTACTTGATTGTACGATGGCCCTCCGAGGCCGTCGAGAATCTCCCGAAGCGACGGCCGCGGAGGGCCATCGTACACCACCAGGCATTCATGCATTGGCCGAACGGTGAAAGTGGACGTGGCGCCAGGCACCCGCTTGACGCTGCCAAACGCGGGTTTCTTCCCAGCCGAGGGTGACCGGCTTGCCGTCGTCGTCCAGCCGCTGCAGGAGTCGTTGGCAGGTGACCACGGCCGCGTCGTCGCCGAGCAGGCGGACTTTCACTGAAGCCATGGTCGTGTTGTGGGGTCCGTCGATCCCGCCAAGCTCGAAATAGAAGCGATGGAAGTCCATCCCCTCGACGAGCTGCCCGCGTGCCTCCGGCTCGAAGGCCGACAGCGTCGGATCACACAACTCGACGTACGTCTGCCAGTCTCCTTCGGCGATGCTGTCCAAAAGACGCTGGTTTAACTCCAGCAATTCCTCACCGCGTGGATCTTCGTTGGGCATGACGACCTCACTTGGCGGTTGACTTCGAGCCCGTTGCGGATTGAGTCGACAAGACATCGGACGACGCGGCCACGACACCCAACCGGACGAGCTTCTCGCGGCATTCGTCGCGTTCGCGGCAGCGTTTCAGGCCGGCCCACTCGGGATCGCCCGCGGCAAGAAACTCTTCCTCGCCCGCCGGTATCCGTCCGGCCGCCGTCAGCCGGGTTATCACCTGCTGGTCCAACCGGGTCAAGTACACCCCTCCGACGCGATAATCTTGAAACGCTTCCCAAACGAGGGGAAACAGCGGCCCGACGATCTCCCGGCCGATCACGAGCGCGTACTGGCGAATCTCCCACTGTGCGGCCGTGGCCATGCGCAATGCGAGAAAGTGCAACAGGTTGTGCAGATCGATCTTCCAGTAGGCCTCGGTGTAGGTGGAAAGGGGGAGATCCTTTCGGGCTTGCTCCCGGGCGATTCCCTGATCAAGCCGCCGGCGATAGACCCGTCGCGCCTCGTCCTGCAACTCGATTTCGGCGGCCGACAACCCGGCACCGGTTTGCGGATCGGCGAACCCCCCGCTCCCCTGCCGATTGCCGGCGGCTTGCTCGCGCCAACCGTCGGGCGGGGTCGTTTGCGCGACGTCGATGGCGATCGAGTAACGCGTGCTGTATTCGTTGACCGAAGCCGTGCGATGCCGGATCCATTGCCGCCAGCAATCCATCGGCACGCGAACCAGCAGCTTCACCTCGGCCATTTCCAGCGGCGTTGTATGACGGTGCCGCATCAGGTAGCGGATCAACCCGCGATCGTCCGACGTGTGCCGCGTGCCCTGCCCGTAGCTCACCCGAGCCGCCTGAACCACCGAATGGTCGTCCCCCATCACGTCGACTAGGCAGACGAACCCGTCGTCCAACACGGGGAATTTTTTCCATCGCAACGAGTCGATTGGCGTGCTGTCGGGCATTGGCGATGTTATCTCCCTGCGAGATGCTCCAGTTCGCAACTGAGTGGGGGGAAGTTGAAGTAGAGGCCATCTGGCCATCTCGGTTCTGGCGGGGGGTGCCTTAATCTTCATGGATGAGATGTTCGGTTGTATTGTATCCGTCCGAAGGCCAAAGGCCAGAGCGTAAAAGCGGAGCGGGGCGTTGGACAGAAGGGGGTTTAGAAAGTAGTATTTGACGTAGAGGGGAGGAACCGGTACAATTGCAGGAGCGTTTGAAGAGGTTTGACTTTTCTCCGTTGCCTGTCGATAACTGGTGACGCAGTACTTTGAAATTAGCTCATCGGTGGATCTGACGGTGGAAACGCTGAAGGAGACTGCCGATCATTAAAGCCCCAGGGGGTTTGTCGAAAGGCAAACCCCCTGTATTTTTCTTGTCCTCCCCAACTCGTGCCGGGCCAGGCTTTCTTCCCGCGAGGTATCTTGGATGAGCATTCCCCCTGAAATTCCCCCGGCCCATGTGGCATCCTCTGGGCCCCTCAAGATCCGTCTTTTCATCGACTTCTGGAATTTCCAACTGACTTTGAACGAGGAGGCACAGAATCCGAACTTCAAGGTCGATTGGCTGAAACTCCCGAGCGTTCTTGTTGCCGATGCGGTCCGGTTGTTGGGCAGCCCGGAGTATCGATACGAAGGAACCATCGTCTTCACCTCGTACAATCCGAGAACCGATGAAGGACGGAAATACCGTAATTGGGCAACTAACTGGCTCGACCGGCAGCCCGGTATTCAAGTCAAGTGTTTCGAGCGTCGGCCGAAGAATCCCCCGAAATGCCCAGCGTGCCACATACCGCTCAGTTCTTGCCCCTCCTGCAACGCCGATATGGCGGGCACCACCGAAAAAGGCGTTGATACTGCCATTGCGACCGACATGATTAGACTGGCATGGGAAGGGGCCTACGATGTCGCGATCTTGGCATCGGCAGACAGTGACTTCGTCCCCGCGGTTGAGTTTCTTGACCTCCGCGGTCTTCGTGTGCTTCAGGCCGGATTTCCACCACACGGAAGCCATCTCTCCAGAGCGTGCTGGGCAACCCTCGACTTGCGTGCTCTCTATCCGCAGTTCGAGAGATAGAGTTCGGGCGGCACTTGCCCGCAAGGTTTGCCAGATCACCCCTACCGAGGGGGTTGACACAAGCAAACTACCTTGGTAGTATTACCGCGGTAGTTGAATGAGCGGAGGGAGCGATCTTCTCATGGCAAGCGATCGGACATATCGGCTGGGCGACCTGCAGCTTCAGATCATGAAGGTGCTTTGGCAGGTCGGTTCGGCCAGTGTGGCGGAGGTCCACGAGCAGCTTGGCACCGAGCGGCTTGCCTACACGACCGTGGCAACGATGCTGCGGAAGATGGAGGACCGCTTCTTGGTGCGGCATCGCCAAGAGCAGCGCCGCTTCATTTACCAGGCGGCGGTTCCGGCCCGTGAGGTGACCCAGAGCATGGCCGACGATCTGGTCGACCGTCTGTTCGAGGGAAGTTTGGCCGACACGGTGAGCCATCTGCTGCAAACCCGAGAGGTCGGGCCCCAGGAACTCGATCGACTGGAACGGATGATCCAAGAACGTAAGCAACACTGACGACCGGGAGCTTCGATGGGTCATGGGAAGTTTCTTCACACCCACGCACGGGCCGTGGATTGAATTGGTGATCGTGCTGGCGGTCGGCACCGCCCTGATCGTGGGTTTGGCATTCTTGGCCGGGCGGACGGTGCGCTCGGCCATCTGGCGGCGGACGATTTGGCAAAGCGCCGCCTTGGGGGTTTGGGCCCTCGTCGCCTTCGAACTGACCGGTGCCGGGTCGGTCGTGGTCCATTTGGTCGCAACATGGATCGAACCGGCACGGGCCGAGGTGCCGACGCTGATCGTGGACCACCGGGTCGATCCACCCGAGGATTCGGTTGGCAACCAGAACGAGCAAACCCAACCGCTAGACGGCCACTCGCCACCGGCGGATACACAACCGGCGATCACCTGGGAGCCACTTTCGTGGCCCGATCCGCCAAAAGAAGAAAACACCAAGCTGATATCCGACGAAATCCGGCCTGCCCAACGGCAACAGGAGGAAGTTGATTTCCGCCCGATCACGACTCCCACGGCCGCGACCACCACGGTTTCGTCGATCGGCCCGGCAACCGAGCAGGCGCCCGTCGAAGTGGCGCCCGTCGAAGTGGCACCTGTCGAAGTGGCGCCACGCTGGTGGCCCGGCCTGTTGTGGATTTCCGGTGCGATGATCGTTCTCACTCGGCTTCTGCGCACGAAACTTCGGCTGCGTGCCTTTTGCCAGGGCCAAGTGGAACCGGCCGACGCGGCCCTTTGCCGGCGCGTGGGGGCATTGGCCGGTCGACTCGGACTGGGGCGACCGGTCCGCGTGGTGCAGGCCCGGCGGCTGACCACGCCGGTCGCTTTCGGTCGGCGCCGCCCGACGATCGCACTGCCGGCACGGTTTGCCGAGGATTTCGACCGGCACCAGCAAGATGCGATGCTGGCCCACGAGTTGGCCCATCTCACCGCGGGCGATCCGTCGTGGCAGTTGAGCGCCAATCTGTTGTGTGCGATCCTCTGGTGGCATCCGGCGGTGTGGTGGGCAAGGCACCGATTGCACGCGACCGGTGAGGCGGCGGCCGACGAGGCCAGTCGCGTGATCCCCGGCGGACCCGAGGCATTGGCCGACTGTCTCGTGCGGTTGGGCCGACAACTCGTGCCCGCTCAGCGGCTCGGCTGGCTGTCGGTTCGCGGAGGAGGCTTCCGCTCCGATCTGGGACGCCGCGTCGAACGGCTGCTGCGTCTGCCGAGCCATCCATGTCCAACGCCACGTCGAGCAAGGGTGCGGCGGACACGACACGTGCTGCTAGTACTTCTGTTGATTTTGGCAATCTCTTGTACCGCTTGGGCACATCCCCAGGCCGTCTCTATTGAAGGAGGAACGACGATGAACGTGCTGAAGAATTCATGGCGACGCTCGCTGCCGGCCGTGGCCGTGGTGGCCCTGTTGGGCGCTACCTGGGGTTACGCAACGGCCGACGATCCGGCGGCCGACGATCAAATCGCCCTGGCCGATGACGAACAGCGCGAGGGTGAACGTAAAGAAGGCGAACGACGCGACGGCGAACGCGAACGCGAAGAAGGTGAGCGACGCGAGGGCGATCGAGACACCGAACGTGGTGAAGGTGAACGACGCGAGGGCGATCGTGAACGACGCGAAGGTGATCGAGACCGGGAAGAAGGTGAACGACGCGAGGGCGATCGGGACCGGGAACATGGTGAACGTGAGCACGCCGAACGTGGCGAGGGCGATCGGGAACACGGCGACCGCGAGCATGCCGAACGCGAAGCAGGCGAGCGGCGAGAACATGCCGAAGCCGAGCGGCGAGAACGCGCGGAGATGGAACGCCACGCGGAAGAACTGACGCGCCACCGGGCCGAACTGCTGGAAAAGGCCAACCATCTGCGGCGCCAGAGGGAAGGGCTGCGAGACGGTCAGGACGATGCCGCACGGGAGATCAACGGCGCGCTTGAGCAGATCGAAAAGGAAGTCCACGGCATCAACGAGCGACTTGGGCAGATTCACCGCCGACTCCAAGGCGAGCAGCCCGATCGCGAGCAGCCCGATCACCAGCGGCCCGACCGCGAACGATTGGAGCATCGGCTGCACGAGTTGCGCCAGGCAATCGGACAAGCGGCCGAGGCGGGCCAACGCGAAAAGGCCGAGCAACTGGAACGTCAGGCTCGCGAGATCATTCAATTCCTCGAGCGCGGCGAGCGGGAAGGGCGAGAAGAACGCCCGCAGGTCAACGAGGAGTTAGAACGTCGTATCCATCACATGCGGGCGGCTGCCGAGAATCTGCGAGCGGCCGGCATGCACGACGCGGCCGAGAGCATCATGCGGCAGGCCGAACGGATGATCCATGGTGGTGCAGATCAACCGCGTCGGGATCAACCCCGCCGCGATCAACCGCGACCGGACGGGCCGCCGCAACTGGAACACGTGCTCCGCCAGATGCAGGAGCAAATGGGCCAGATGCAGCGGCAGATGAACGAAATGCGCGAGCAGATCCAGGAACTCAGCAAGCGCGAGCGGTAACGCAACCATCGCTGGGCACAGCCCCCCCCTCTCCCTTTGAGAGAGGGGGCTTTTTACCCTTGTCTCAGATCTGCGAAGCCGGCAGCGGTCGCAGGACGAGGTTGGTAATGTTCGAGACCGTACCCTTGTACTTCTCGATCTTCTTCAAGGCGGCCCACTCGGGCGATTCGAGGAACGCCTTCCAGCCGGCCTCCTGTGCGGCGGCATTCTCGAAGCTGAGCATGTAGGTCAGGTTGGGGAACTTATCGCCCACCAGCGTCTCGCCGAAGAAGACCGGCGGCATGCCCGTCTTGCGGAACAAAGCGATTTCACCACCCGCGTTAAACATATCGACCTTGGCCTTGGCCTTCTTCGCGTTGTGGCTCTCGTAGATGCGAAGCTGCAACACGCGCGACTCGCTCTTCGTGGGCACTTCCACTTCCGGACACTCGTCGAAGGCCAGCGAGAGCGAACTTTCGATCCGCACAAACGCCGGGTCGTCCTTCGGCGCGTCGAGCACCGCCGCGCCCGCCTTGAGATACTCTTTGTCATCCAACAGCCGCGCCGTCGAAGTGACGACCGATTCCAGGTTCTTATGCGGCAGCAGCACGTACAAGGTGGGATCGTCGCCCTCGGCCATGCCGAACACGCCCACCGGCCCGATACCGATGCGGTTCAGCGCCGGAACGGCCGCTTCGGCGAGAAAGTCGGCAAACGCCTTGGCCTTGTCGCCGGCCTCGAGGCGATAGGTTCGCAGTTCGTAAAACTCCTTCTCGGCCACCTTCTCGGCGTCCTCGGCCAGGGCCATCGAAGTCAACGGGGCCACGCCGGCACAACAGGAAGCGGCTAAAAAGTCACGTCGTTTCATGGTGAAGTCCTCCTTGGGATGGGGTGATTGTTCATCTTGTTCGCGATGGAAACGGGTCTCCCCTCTCCCTTTGGGAGAGGGGCCGGGGGTGAGGGCCGTGAGAATCGAGTACAGTCCTCCCGCAAAGCAAGTTGTTCAAGAATCATGTCGTGGTGTAAACAGGTGAGGTAGGCAGGGCCGACTCCGCTGCCGACGGCCCTCACCCTCACCCTAACCCTCTCCCAAAGGGAGAGGGGACCGAGTTTATCCAAGCTGCCTACTCACCGGCGCCAGTGCCGGGTAAATCTGCCGGTAAATCTCGAATCCCTTGGCGTACTGGGCCGCCGCCTCGGGGTCGGGTTGATACGTCTTACCCGGCTTGTACACGCGATCGAAGGCGTCTTGCTCGTCGCGGAAAATCTCCATGCCGATGCCGGCCAGAATGGCGGCGCCCAGCGGTGTGGCCTCCTCGACCTCGGGCACTTCGACCGGCCGGCCCACGACGTCGGCCTTGTTCTGCATCCAAAGCGTGTTGCGAGTCGCCCCGCCCACGGCAATGAACCGCTTGAGCTTCGTTTCCAAACACTCCTCCAACGCGCTGACGATGTCGAGGAACTGATAGTCGAGCCCTTCGATGACCGCGCGGAGCATGTCGCCGGAGGTCGCCCGATTGCTCAAACCGACAAACGCCCCCAGGCTCTGGGGATCGACCGTCGGGCAACTGGCGCCCGACATGTGCGGCAAGAACATCACGCGGTTCGAGCCGACCGGCGCGGCGGCCGCTTCGGCGATGAGATGATCCCAATCCGTGCCGCCGTCGGCCTTGGCCTTCTCGGCCGCCTCGAACCCGTACAGCTTACGATACCATTCGAGCATGTCGGCCGCCACGTTGCCACCCCAGGCGGTGTACTTATCGCGAGCGACGTGCGCCTGTACGGTCACGCCCTTGCGGCGAAGCTCCTGCTTGAGCACCGGCTGGGCCGTGCTGGTCAACACGCTTTCCCAAGTGCCCGTCACGTCGAGCACCACGCCCGGCTGAAACACCCCGACCGGCAGCGCGCCGCAAATGTGATCGTGACCACCGAGCACAACGGCCGTCCCTTCGGCCAATCCGGTGGCTCGGGCCGCTTCGGCGGTCACTTCGCCGATCGGTGTTGCGCTCGGCAACGCCTCGCAGAGCAGGTCGCGACGGATGCCCGAGGCGGTAAGCAGTTCGTCCGACCAATCGCGCTTCGTCTGATCGAAGAGCATCGTGCAGGAGGCCATGCTGTAATCGGTTACGCGGCGGCCGGTGAGCATGAAGTTGAGGAAATCCTCGATCAGCAGCCATTTATCGGTCCGGGCGAGAATCTCCGGCTCGTGCTCGGCCATCCAGAGAAGACGCAAGGCCGAGTTGATCGGCCAGACCGGGTTGCCGCCGATGGCAAACGTCTTCTCGGCCGTGACGTTTTCCAGCCACCATGCGTGTTGCGGCGCGGTGCGCGGATCGTGCCAGGAGATGAACGGGTAGAGCCACTTGCCCGAGTCGTCGATCGGCACGCCGTCCATGCCCATGCCGGTGACCGCCAGGGCCTTGACCTGCCGAGCGTCGCCCAGCGCGGCGGTCGCCTCGCCGATGGCCTCGGCCATGCCGCCCCAGATTTGCTCGGGCTGCCAGACGGCCCACTCGGGATGGTCTGGGTCCGGATGGAACTTCTCGGTCGGCCGGCTCCCCATGGCCACGGCATTTCCGTCGGTATCGTAAATCACGGCCTTGAGGCTCGTGGAGCCCAAGTCGACGCCCATCAGATAATCCATTGATTCACCTCGATCAGCATGACACGGAAACGGACACGTTGCACCATCTTATCGGATCGAGCGAGCCACTCCAAGCAGGGCGGCCAAAAGTAGCAGCCCACACGGAGTGTGCTTGCTACCTACCGGATCGACATCAGATACTCGATCAGGTCGGCCATGTCGCGCCGGGGGAGCTTCTCTTCCAGGCCCTCGGGCATGATCGAGAGGCTGGTGCTTTGGAGTTCGTCGATATCGCCGCGCAGGACCGTATCGCTTTCGCCTTCGGCGCGGCGGAGCGTAATGCTGGTGGCCGTCTCGGCGGCGATCATGCCGGTGAGCGAACGGCCGTCGTCGGTCACGGCGACGTAGTTGAGATAGGCCGGGTTGACCTCGCGGTTCGGATCGAGAATCTGCACGAGAATTCCCTCCCGGCCGCGGCTTTGCACGGTAGCCAGCGGTAGCCCCAAGTCGTAACCTTCGCCTTCGAGCCGATGGCAGGTGGCACACTCCCGCTTGAAAACCGCCTTGCCCCGGGTCGTATCCGCTTGCATCTCCAGCACGTCGCGATAGCCGGCCACCACCTCTTCGCGCCGGGCCAACTTCGCACCGCCGAGAAGCCGCGTCGCCCGATCGCGAATCTCGGCCTCGGGATGGCTCAAAAGAAACCGGATCCTCGCCGGGTCCAACTGGCTGGGGCTGATCGACTCGGCTTCCACGGCCGACAGCAAGACGCCCAAACGTTCGCGCCGGGCGAAGAGCGCTTCGGCCGCTTCACCTCGCACCTGGGGGCTGAATCCGACCCAGGCATCGACGATCATCGCGGCGACCCGCGGATCGCGGAATCGGCCCAGTGCGCGTAGCGCGGCCGTCTGCACGGCTGCCGCTTGCCGGCTTTGGAACAACTCGGGCAACACGCCGCCCACGTCTTCGAAGGACGCCAACGCCAGCGAGCGAATCGCCTCGGTGCGTGTCTCGATCGGCTGCTTCGTATCGACGGCCGTTGCCTTGGCCCGCGCGACCATCTCGGCCAAGAGTTCGCCCGCGCTGCCGGAGGCAAGCCGCTCTCGCAGCGGACTGTTCGACTTGGTCAACCCGCGATTCAGCCCGGCGACCACGGCCTCGGCCAGTGGCTTTTCGTCTTCGGCGAAGGTCTCCAATGCTTTGAACACCTCGGCCACCTGATCGGCCTGATCCTGGAGGCCGGCCTGCTCGGCCATCTGGGCCAGAAACGTCCGGCCGTTGGTTGTCGCCCGCCATGTCCGGTCCGTGGCCAACTCGGCAAACAACTCGCCCGGGCGACCGTAACAGGAACTCAACACGGCCAGTCGCACCCAGCGATCGCCCACGTCGGTCTTTGCCACGCGGGCCAGTGCGACGGTCGCCCGCAAGGTGGGGATCTCACCCAGTGTGAAGGCCGTCTGGTATCGCACCCGCGGGTCGTCGTCGCCGGCGGTGGTATACAACCGCTCGCGCACCGCCGGCCCGTCGGCCAATACTCGCTCGGCCAGTCGCACCGCGTGTTCCCGAACGCGCGGATGCGCGTCGTTCAATCGCCCCAACACGACCTCCGGCGAGAGAGCATTCTGGCCGGCCAGCGCCCACATCGCGTGCATGCGTCCCAGGGGCGACTCCGACTCGGCGGCCAGCGCGACCAGCGGATCGACCGCCGCCGGGTCTTGCTTCTGGTAGAGCAGCCGGGCGGCCGTTTGCCGATGCCAGCCGTTGGCGTGCTTTAGTAGAGCGACCAGTTGGCTCGTCGGCAATTGGCTCAAACGCACCGGCGGCCGTCGCTGAAATCCCTCGTGTACGATGCGATAGATACGTCCCCGATCGTTCCCGGCGGTGAGACTTATGTGCTTCTTCACCGAAGGCGGTACGGCGTCGGGGTGCTCGAAGATTTCGCGGTACATGTCGGCCAGATAGAGCGTGCCGTCCGGGGCGTTGGCGAATTGGATCGGCCGAAACCAGATTTCATCGGAGGTCCAGAATTCGTGGCCCGGCTCGGTCCGATGGGCCGAGAAGCCGACGCCCCGCGGTTCGAGTTTCATCCGATGGACCAGATTGCCCGCCCCCTCGCAGACCAGCGCATCGCCGCGGTACGCCTCGGGCCAGGCGTCGCCCGTGTAGATCGTCAATCCACAGGCGGCCGTGAAATAGCCGCCCGGTTTGCCGCCGCCTTCGACCGGTCCGGAGAAGACGCCGCCGATGCGCATCTCGGTGCGGACCACGCGCCACGGCTCCGGCGGAGCGGTCGGATAGACGACCATGCCGTGCGTCCAGATCCGCTCGCGCGGCGCGGGTGCGGCCAGCATCGCGTTTCGGGCCAGGTAACGGTCGTCGTACATGACCATCTCGATCGGCGTGCTATTGGACGACTCGAACTTCCGCCCCCAAGCGTCCAGCGCCATGCCATGTTGCGACCCGCCGCTTTCCAGTCGCATCTCACCCGTGCGTGGGTCGATGCTGAAATCGCGCCCCCGTGCCTGCACCGCCGCGACCTTGTTGGCCGGGTCGTCGACCGCCGCATTGAATCGCACGGGCACGAGCATTCCGCCGGCCGTGCTGGTCATCCCATGGATACGACTGTCCAACCCCCATCGTAGGCTGTTGGGCAGCGCGTTGGGATTGCTCAGTTCAAATCCGGTAACCACCACCTCGCGCACATCGGCCCGGCCGTCGCCATCGGTATCCTTGCAGTAAAGCAAATCCGGCGCCGCGGCAATGAACACACCCCCGTCATAACAGAGCACGCCCGTCGGCCAAACCAACCGGTCGACCAACACGCTGCGCCGATCAAACGTGCCATCCCCATCCGTATCCTCCAACACCGAAACCCGCCCGCCGGGCGAACCATATTTCGACGTATTCCCCTCGGCATACGGAATCATCTCCGCCACGAACATCCGCCCATCTTCATCGAACGCCAAGTCCACCGCATCAACCACCAACGGCTCCGCCGCCGCCAGTTCGATGCGAAACCCCGGCACAACGTGCATCCCGGCCAGCGACTCGGCCGGCTCCCGCGGCGCGATCCGCGGCAGTCGAGCCTTGTAGTCGACGTTCGGGTCGACTTTCTCGACGTACCCGCCTTGGCGAATCTCGCGGGGGGCGGGTTTCTCGGGCTCTTCAGCGAGGGTGAGCGAACCGAGAAGCAGGGCGGTTGCCAAGACGGACAATAGCGAGAGGATGGGTTGTTTGTTCATGGGTGTTTGGTTCCCTGTTGCACAAAACTGAGCCTTGTCGGAAAACCCAGCCCGCTTGTTCCCAGTCCGGATGCATCCAGCGAATCCACTGAACTCGCGGCAAACGCGCTTTCGACGGGTTTCGTCCGATGTATTGGATCACTCGGAACAGGTGTTCTCGATCGCGAATGATCCGGTCATAGCTCTCCTGCTCCCAAAGCACGCCGGTGCGGCCCAGCAGCAAATTGACCTTCCGGCTAACGAATCGCTTCACACTGTCGAGGATGTCTTCCAACTCAAACCCACCCAACGGCTTCATCACCGTGTGGACATGGTTCGGCATAACGGCAGCACACGAGGTTAGACAACGTTCGTTCTGAAAGTGCAATAGTGATCGTAACATTTCGGCGGCAAGTTCACGATCACCAAACACGCACTCTCCGTACCCTTCATCCATCCACGCCTCGGTTTTCCGAGTGATTTCGCGAGCCAGTTCTTCCCACTCCTTTTCGCTGCGCGGCTCCGGGTGCGAACGCTCCCAGATATCTCGCCAGTGTTTCAGCGCTCGCAGTTGTTCCTGCGGGATCGAATCCGCCAGTCGAAACGTCACGAAGTATGTCGCGCCATCCTGCCGCCAATGCGGCAAGTGCCAATGGTAGACACGAATCGACAGATCCGGATGCAGCCCCCGAAATCCGGGCGGCGGGTTCAAGTTGAAAGGTCCAATTGTCATGTCACTCAACTGTACGATGGCCCTCCGAGGCCGTCGAGAAGAAGCGGGGCAGACGAAGCGACGGCCTCGGAGGGCCATCGTACAAAACACGTTTTCACTCTCTCACCTCCATCAATTCCCGAATCGCCTTCTTCAATACGTACTCCGACTTCTGCCCGGCGCGCGAAGCGGTCGGTTCGTAGCCGCCTTCGGGGAAGGAGGATTCGGGGCAGATGTACCCCGGGGATAGGTCGCCGTAGGCGGCCACCGCGATGAAGGAATCTGGGTTCGATTGTTGGGCGTACTTTTGGAAGGCTAACATGCACTCGCCGGGTAGGTGGAGGATTTGCACGGGGCCGATCTTTAGGAGGCTTAGTGAAATCGGCCGTTCGATCCGCTCGCAGAAGGCGACTCGGGTGGCGGCGCGAATTCGGGCGACGGCAGTGGCGGTCGGGTCGGCCATGGTCTTGCGGTTTTCGGCTTCGGTGTAGCCCGGGTCGGTGCGAAGCGGTAGGCGAAGCGGGACGGTACGCCATACCACGGCGTCGATCGGGACGAATCGAGTTGCCGCGGCGGAGGCTTCCATGCCGGTGTAGAGGCGGTCGGTTAGTTCGTCGCGGGCGCGGCGGGTGCGGTCGTTGTATTTGCCCATGGCCACGTCGCCGGCGCAACCGGTGAAGTAGATCTGGAAGACCTTTTCCTTCTCTTGAAGCCGCTCCCGGGCGAACCCCGGCACGTCGGCACACGCGCGGGGATCGCCGTAGAAACTCTGCGGGTGCGTGGCGTAGTAGTGCATTCGTACTATCGGGCGATCACCCTGGGCCAGAGTGACGGTTTTGACGAAGGGGTCAATGTCGCCTTCGGTCAGGGCACGCAGGGCCGGATCGGTGCAGGAACTCATCCGCGAGCGGACTTTGCCGCCGGCGATCGGAATACGGCGCGTGGAGGCGACCCGATCGACCTTGGCTTGCCCCGTGCCCACGCGATCGATCGGCTGCAATTCCTCCAGCGATTGCCGCACCGCCCGGGCCAAGCGGTCGGTCACTGCGTCGAGAAACTCGAAGTCGACGTAGCGGGGCGGTTTCTCCGTGCCGTCGAGCAACTTCTGCGCATCGCCGTCGGTGTAGGGGGCCGTGTGTTGATGGACGCATTGCACGGCAACTCGGTCGACGTCGGTTCCGGCGGCGGCGGCGATCTTTCGGCGGAACAAGTCGTACGACGAATTGCAGAGCCCGCACCAATCGACCGCACAGATCACATATCGGGCCTGCCCGTCGTCCAGCACGACGCCCTTGGCCAACAGGGACGTTTCCACGGTCTCGACCGGGGTAACCCAGATCAGCGGATGTCCGCCCGGCGGCGGCGTCACGTCGCAGGAGAAGGTGGCCACGCGCAGCGCGGGAGATTCTGCCGCGGCGGTCGATTGGCTCGTGGCAAAGGCTACCAGGGTAATCACCGACAAGGCAAGTATGGTTCGGTGGAGCATTGGGGGTTCTCCTGCGCGGGGGTGTTCTTATAGTAGCCATCTCGCTCCGCGAGATGTAGCCCTGAACCTTCAAAGGCTACATCTCGGCGGAGCGAGACGGCTACTATACGGGCCGGACGACGCGGCCCTGGATGTACATATCGGGGCCGATCTGCTGGATCTTGGGGGCGTCGAGGGTTAGCGACTGGGCGATCGTCTCCAGCCCGACACCGGCCACCGGCGTGGCCGCCTGGGCACCGCCGACGAGTTTCGGGGCGATGAAGACGTGGACCTCGTCGATCTGCCCGCAGTCCAGCAGCGACCCCACAAGCCGTCCGCCCCCTTCGACCAACACGTTGGTTAGCCGGCGGCGGCCCAGTTCGTCCAACAGGGCGACGAGCCGGTCCGCGCGGCTCTCGCCGGGGCAGACGAACACTTCGCACCCGGCGTCGGTCAAACGGCGGCGATGGGTTTCGGGCGCTTCGGCACCGGCGGCCACCAGCACGGGAACTTCCCCGGCGGTGCGCACCAGGCAGCTCTGCGGATCGAGGCTTGCGCGGGTGTCGACAACCACGCGCAGCGGCGTGCGTGGCCCGGGTGGCCGGACGGTGAGGCGGGGGTCGTCGCACCGGGCCGTCTCGCGTCCGACGACAATCGCATCGGCCCGACCTCGCAACACATGCACGATTTCTCGCGACTGGCTCCCGGAGATCCACTGGCTGGAGCCGGTTCGCGAGGCCGTTTTTCCGTCGAGAGTCATGGCCCATTTGGCGATAACCCAGGGCCGGCCCGTTTCGAGTAGTTTGAGATACGGCCCGTTGAGCCGTCGGGCTTCGTCCCGCAGCACGCCGACGTCGGTTTCGATTCCCGCCGCTTCAAGCTCGGCCAGTCCGCCGCCGTCAACCTGGGGGAACGGATCGCGCTGGGCAACGACGACCCGCCGAATCCCGGCGGCGATGACCGCACGAGTGCAGGGCGGAGTCTTGCCCTGATGACAGCACGGTTCGAGGGTAACGTACATGGTGGCCCCGGCGGGACGCGCACCCGTATCACTGGCCCCGGCGATTTGCAGGGCCTCGATTTCGGCATGGGGTCCGCCGAATTCTCGATGCCATCCCTGGCCGATGATCTCGGCCCCTTGGACGATGACACAGCCGACCATCGGGTTGGGTTCGACGTGGCCGCGTCCCTGCTCGGCCAGTTCGAGGGCCCGTCGCATGTGCCAGACGTCGAGATCGGACGGTTCCATAGCGTTCTCTGGCAGCTTTCTCTGAGGCTATCTCTGGCAGACGTTCAATCGGGCGTCCAGATGCCGCCTTCGGAGCCGGCGGGCCGGTCGCCGTCGGGGGTCCATAGCTTGCCCGATTCGCCGCCGCCGTCGGGAAGAATCAGGCCGCCGTCGTCTTGCGGCGATTGCTGTTGGGGCATTGTCGGCGTGCCGTCGGGTCGGATTACCCCCATTTCCATCAGCAGGCCCATGAGCCCGCGCATGACTTCCTGGTCGTTTCCGTGGGCGGTCTGGATGTGTTGGATCAGTTGGCCGGCCCCCTCGCCGTCGCGCAGTTGGAATCGCTGGAGGAGTTCCTGCAGATCCCACGGACCGCACGGCTGGCCCGTGGCCTCGGTCGCCTTGCGCCCCTGTTCGAGGTATTCGAGGGCCTGGGTCCCGTTTTCCGCGGCGCGCGACAGCAACAGGAACAGTCCCGGGCGGTGCGGTGAATCCTCAAGACTCGGCCGGCGGATAATCTCCTTGCCGAAGATTCGCATGGCCCCGGTGACCTGAAGCGCGGCGGCGCGGCCGAATCCGGCCATCAGCAGGTTGTCGTCGAGCTTCTCCACGGCGACGCGATCCAGCCGCACCGCCGGGAGCTGCTGGAGAGGCATTTCGGCCGGATCGATCGGGCCCAACTCGGGCAATCCGAGCTTGGCCCGCAACTGATTGAAATCGAAAGTCTGCCCGGATTGCTCGACAAACGACTCGAGCACGAAGATTGCTGCCTGGAGCCGAAGATGGCAGGCGGAATCGCCGGCTGCTTCATCCGGCGAGCGGCCCTCGAGCAATCCCAGCGGCAACTCGGGCCAGCGCTGGAGAAGGGCCTTTTGGAGATGTTCGTCGAGCAAACGTTCAACATTCTCGGGTGTCGAACCTTCGGGCAGCCACCAGTTTCGTTCCAGCAACTCCCGGCTGGCGGAGACCCGGCCGACAACCTCTTCTTTCTCGACCTCTCCCAGCGCGTCACCGGCCAGCTCGGCCAGCGCGGCCTTGGTTGCCGGGAGATCGTCGGCGGCCACGCCAAAGACTTCCAGGCGAGCCGGCCGATCGGTCTCCTTGCCGAACAGGAACATCTGCGCGGTGATCTCGGGAATCGCCTCCAGGGCCACCTGATCGCCCAATTCGTCGATCACCCGGTCCAACAGCAGGAAACCGGATCTTGGGGGAGGACCTTCGCTGCCCGCGTGTGCTTGGGGGTCGATGGGTGTCGCGTGGGTGCGGTCGGCGCGGTCCAGTTTTTCGTGCAGTGAATCCGCGTCGGAAACGGCCAGGGCCAGGGTGTACACGTCGCCGAAATCGCCCAGCGAATCTTCTTCCAAGAACATGGCCATGGCCGTGGCCTCGACGGCATCTTCGCCCTTGCCTTCCAGCGAGGCGAACTTTCTCCAGGCCTCAACGGCTTCCGCCGTGTCGCCCAACCATCCGCGCAGTACGGCCAGATTGTGCCAGACGGCCGGCGCGTCTTCCGCTTGCTCGGCCAGAGCGGTGAGTCGCTGGGCCACTGTCAGCCATGCCCCCATGGCCAGCGGCGCCATGGCCTCGTCGAAATCCGCCTTCCAGGGGGCATCCTGAGGACACTCCCGCATTGGGGAGTCCTCTTTCAACAGCAGCGGGACGGCGGGGGAGCGGTTGAGCGAAAGCAGTCTTTGCAGGGCCTGGTCGTCGTTGGGGTTGATCGCCCGCTGCAATTGCAGCAGGGCCCGCCCGGCCACCGTCTCTCCGTCCGCCACCAAGGCCTCGGCCGCAACGTCCATGGCCATATAGACCCGGCCCATAAACTCTTTGTCCGAAGCGGCAATCGCCCGATGGACCAGTGCGGCGGCTTCCCGGGGTTTCTTCTCGACCATCGCCTGCAAGGCCGATTCGGCCAGGGCCACCGGATTGTCCGGGTGTTTGGTCAGAAACGTCTTCGTTGTGGTGCGGAAGTCGTCTTCTCGGCCCGACAGTCGAAGCAGCATGCAGTACGTGCCCAGCAGGCACGCCCGATCCGGGTGCTTCTGCAACAGACCCTCGACGTGCCGCAGGCAGGCCGCGTGCTGCTGGCCCTCGAGCATTCGCTCGATTTCTTGCAGTTCGGTCAGAAAATCGGGACAACAAAACTTGATCTTCTTGCTCGTGCCACCCGGGCAGTAGGAGTAGGCGTCAATCGACATCGGCTTTCACTTGTTTCTCTGGGGGGATGGAACGGGCACGCACCACTTTGCCCGGAAGATGGGGCGACCCGTCATCCTAACACACCGGGCGCCGAATGACGACCCGCCGCCGACCGACGGATAGCCTGCGTCGCCCCTCCCGTACGCCGTTGCCCAGCGGCAACCTGGAGAACGGGGGGGAGCCCCGCCGACCGGCTAAGAGGGACACTGTGGGCTCTCACGTTCCGGCAGAGTCCCCTTTTTCAACGGGCTGCTAGGGAGGTGATTATTCGCCGAAGGCACGTCACTTTAGGGGAGATAAAAGCGACTAGAAAAGATGCGATGAGGCAATAGAGTTTTCCGATAACGCAAATCGAGGCTACTTTTCTGAATTTGCCGGTTATTCCTGTTCTGTAGCCGCTCGTTGGCCGATTTACCCGTTTGTGGACATCTACCATTTGCTGGATGCTCCACACCCAAGATTCCCCCGCTGGCGATCAAGGAGGAACACTTGTGAGAATCACAAGACAACATGTGCTGCTAGGTTTGACAATCGCGTGGTTCAGCACGACCGGTATGGCTGTGGCCCAGGGTCCCCCATCGGCCCCGTTGCCCTACGTGACTGGCCCCTCGTATGCGGGGTTCAGTGCTTCCGGAGGTAGTGTCGTTCAACCCGCGTCGTTTCAGGGGATGGCTGACGCACCGGCCTCGTGGATTACCGGGCAAGGAGTCGTGTCGACCGCTCAAACGCCGTCGGGTCAATTGTCGCCGGGGCAAACGCCGGTTGGCGACTTGGGCTGTACGACTTGCGGAGGCGGTTACTGCCGCCCGATAACCTGGTTCGCCGAATTCGGTATTCGCGCGTTGACGAGGAATCGGCCGCGACAAACCACCCTGTCGGTCGATTCGGCCAGCAGCGGCCGGATGACGACCAAGTCGGTCAGCTTCGACATTGCGGCCGGGTTTAGCGCCACCCTCGCCACCCATCTGGGTCGGGATGCCCAGAACCGGGACCAGTATTTTGAGTTCGTCTATTGGGGAATGAACCAGTGGGCCGAATCGGAGCAAGTCGCCGGCATTCCCGTGCAGTATTCCGCCAATCCGTATTTCGTGGCAGGAAGCCTCTTCAGTCAGTTCGATCCGGCCGTCGGCGGCTTCAACCGGGCCGATAGCCATTACCAGTACCAAGAGTCGAGCATTAACAATTTCGAGTTCAACTTCCGCCTTCGGCCTCGCCCCCGTGCCGACCGGATGGTCCTGCACAAAAGCGGCCATTGGCGCCGCCAATGCCAACCCGGCCAGTATTGGTCGTATCTGGCAGGCTTCCGCGGAATGACCCTGGACGAGCGGTTCAACTTTATCGGCCGGGCAGCGCTGTGGGACGGGGTCAACACCACCAACGCCCGGGGCGACTACGTCGTGAAAACATCCAACGATCTGCTCGGATTTCAACTCGGTATCGAGATGATGAATCGCGACTGCCTCTTTTCCTGGGGGATCCGGGCCAAAGGTGGTCCGTTCCTCGACTTCGCCCTGGCCGACAGCCGCATTACCACCAGCGGAACCGCCAACGATCCGTTTGCCGCCGGCGACCTGGACATCCATCGGCGGGTCAGCAAGACGGTCGTGGCAGCGGTCGGTGAAGTGGGAATAGCGGCCGAGTACAAGTTCCGCAGTAACATGATGGTCCAGTTTTCGTACGATTTCATGTGGATGACCGGCATTTCCTTGGCTCCCGAGCAACTCAACTATCGACTCAACGCTCCTTCGAGACTGAACGACAACGGTACCCTCCACATACACGGCCTCTCCGCCGGTTTGATCTGGGATTTCTGACACGGGCAGGACCGGCGAGACGATAACTGCGCGACGATATGCAATCGTACATGCTCATTCCATGTGGATCGCGTCGCCGTGGTCGCCCCGACGCTGTCAGGGAATTCCAACCGGTGGACCAACGCCGGCATGTTGCGACCCTTAGCTGCGATAGCTCTTATGGGGGGTTCACCGAAGCTTTTTTGTTCTTGCCCCAAGCGGAGAAATCGATAGCGAGCCGGATGGGTAGGCGTGGCAATCGGGGGCATGGCACCCTAGGCAGTACAGGGGCTATAAGCGGCTTAAATGGAGCAAAGTAGCTTGGGTAGCCATGGACGAGTCGCCCATACCCGTGTAATGTTGATGGATGAGGAAACTCGATCTATCTAATGACCGCCTGCCCTTTGGCCCGAACTGGAACCGGTTGCCGCCGCAAGACGACTCCCGACGATGACTAACGCCGGGGGCGCCGTCACCTCGGAGCGATCGGTCACATTGGCCTCGTCCACCCGGCTTCTGGCACGTCGATTCGCGCATGAACGAAACGTTTTTTAGCCGCCACAGTCTCCGCATCCTCGTCGGATTGGCAATCCTGTTGCCGTTTGTATGGATGGGAACGCGGCGTGCCCTGGAAAGTAACCACAACGAGGTCGCGGACTGGCTGCCCGCGCACAACGCGGCGACCCAGGAGCACGCTTGGTTCAAGGAGCACTTTCCCCACGAGAAGTTCGTGCTGGTCAGTTGGGAAGGCTGCACGTTGGGTGATTCCCGGCTGGATCTGCTGGGTAAGAAGCTGGTCGAACTAGAGGACGGCCAGGACCACTTGTTCCACAAGTACGAAACCGGCGCGACGCTCCTCACCCGGCTTCTTTGCCGCGAGCATAAAGACCTCTCCGCGGAAACGGTCCGGCATCTGCTGCGCCTTTTCGACGACGTCGTCGAGCTGGCGCGGTTCTACGGAGAGGAAGGCTCCGGGGATATCTCCGAGGAAGGCGTGCGCCGCTGGCTCGATACGGCGCTGGCCCAAGCGCCCGACCTTCAGCGGCGTCTGGAAGTCGAGCCGTCCGCGGACGGTGACCAGCCACTACGCCGACAGTTGGCCGCTCTGCACGACCGCTTTGGGCAACTGCACGAGCAACTGCGAGCCGAGAATGCCGGCCGAGCAGAGGAATCTTCCCGGAAATCCTTGCGCGAGATGGATCGTTGGGTCGGCGACACGCTACACGACTCGCAGCAACTTTCAGCGCCGCTGGACGCCCAGACGGGGATCAAAGTCGCCATGCGGCTTCGCGGCATCTTCCAATCGCTGGCCGTCGTCTGCGGCAATCTGGAAGACGCGCTGATCGCCCGGGAAGAAACATCCTCGGCGGATGCCGTGCGCGAGGCGTTGGCCGGCGCGATGAAGCAGCGCGAGGTGATGATCGCCCGGCTCAAAGGCTCTTTGATCGGCGACGACCACCGTACGTCCTGTCTGGTCGTCGTGCTGACCAAGGCGGCCGGCAAGAAGAACCTTCGCCCGACCGTCGAACGGCTTCGTCAGGTGGCCGCGGACGAATGCGCCATCGGGCCCGACAAGATCCGCCTCGGCGGACCGCCGGTCGACAACGTGGCCATCGACGTCGAAGGCGAGCGAACGCTGTTCAAGCTGGCTTGGCTGTCGGGTGTCGTCGGGCTGGGAATCTCGTGGCTCTGCTTCCGTAGCATTCGCCTGACGATCATCGTCTTCTGCTGCGGTATTTTTGCCGCGGGGATCGGGTTGGCGTTGGTCTTCTTCACCGGCGACACGGTCGACGCCGTGTTGCTGTCGATGCCTTCGCTGGTCTACGTGCTGGCCCTTTCCGGGGCCATCCACATCGTCAACTACTACCACGAAGCCATCGATCGCCACGGCCTGGAAAAGGCGCCGGGGCAAGCGATCAAAGACGGGTGGTTACCCTGCACGCTGGCCGCCCTGACCACGTCGCTGGGGTTGGGGTCGCTATGCGTCAGCGAGTTGGTACCGATCGAAAAATTCGGCAAGTATTCGGCGTTCGGCGTCGTGGCGACGTTGGGTTTGCTGTTTCTCTTCCTTCCTGCCTGCCTGCAATTGTGGCCCTCTCGGGATCGGGCCCGCGACGCCTCTCAGCGGCGCGAGAAGCCCGCGGAAACATCGCCGATAACGGCGTTCTGGTTGCGGCTGGGTGGGTTTGTCGTCCGCCGCAACGGTCTGGTGGCGATCGCCTGCGCACTGGTTATGGCCTGCTTCGTTTTCGGACTTGCCACCCGAACGAAAACGACCATCAAGCTGATGAAGCTCTTCTCCTCCGACGCGGAAATCATCCACCACTATACCTGGCTGGAAGACAACCTCGGGCCGCTGGTTCCGCTGGAGGTCGTCGTCAAGGTCGATCCCAACGAGTGTTCGCTGAGTACGGCCGAGCGCGTCGAACTCGTCAAGAGCGTCGAGGAGGCCGTCGAGGGACTCGACGACGAAGTGGGCGGCGCCCTGTCCGTCGCCACCTTTGCTCCCGACATGGAACGTCTGGCCGAGAAGAACCGTTTCCGCCCGCGGGGGCTCCTTGGGGCCCTGGCACGAGCCGGCGGTCTCAACGAGCAGACTCCCGACATGGTCCTTCGGCGACGGTTGCATGACGAACTGCCCGACTATCTGGCGGTCGACCGGCAGACGGGCGACGAGTTGTGGCGAGTCAGCGTTCGCGTTCGCGCGCTGTCGGACGTCGACTACGGCCAGTACATTCACGTCATCGAGTCGACGGTCAACGAGGTCCTGCTCGACCGCGGCGGCAATCCTCGCTTCGCCGGCGTCGAGGCAAAATGCACCGGGTTGGTCCCCTTGGTCTACAAATCGCAAACCAAACTGATGGAAGGGCTGGTCAACAGCCTGGCCCTGGCCTTCGTGCTGATCGCCGTGGTGATGATACTCGTCTTGCGGAGCCCCTTGGCCGGCGGCATGGCGATGGTCCCCAACCTGTTTCCCGTGGTCATGATCTTCGGCGGCATGGCCTGGCTGGGAATTGCCGTCGACATCGGCGCGATGATGACCGCCAGCGTGGCGCTGGGCGTGGCGGTCGACGACACGATTCACTACCTGACGTGGTTCCGCCGGGGGCTCGACCAGGAAGGCTCGCGCCGCCGGGCCGCCCTGATGGCCTACCGGCGATGTGGCACGGCGATGACGCAAACCACGCTGATCGGCGGGCTCGGGTTGGCCGTATTCGCGTTCAGCTCGTTCACACCCACCGAACGATTCGGCGTGTTGATGCTGACGCTCTTGGCAACCGCGCTGGTGGGCGATCTGATCTTCCTGCCAGCCCTTCTTTGCGGTCCGTTGGGACGCTTCTTCGGACGGCGAGGCAAGACGGACGGCGGCGGCGAAGACTCGCTCGACGAATCGGCCGCGGCCGAGGACAGCCCGATCAAGAAGTTCCCGGTCGTTTCCGCGCCCGAGGAGTCCGGCAACGGTGACGGGGCTCCCCGAGAAACCCCTTCCCGCCGCCGACTGCGAAGCGACCGCTCGCATCGCTCCCGGAGATTATCTTAGACCGACCTCGCAGGGTCAGCCGGTTGACTCGCCGCGGGTTGTTGATGGTCGTCTCGATCCTCGGTACGCTGCGTTGTTTGTCGTACATTTTGATCGAGTTCTCTTCTTCCCACCGGTTCGATCCGTACCGATTCTACCGATTATATCGGCACCCCACCGACCCCTCTTTGCCGGTCCCTACCCCCGCCTTGTGCCGTTGGTTTTTGCGCGACTTGACCGGTGGCATCGATTGCCCAGGCGCAGGTCACTCAAAACCGGCTCAACCGGTAAGATTGGCGAATTCCCAACGCCGGGGCTGACGATGCGACTACTGGCAAGGAGATCCGTGCGAAAGGAGTCGCGAGATGAAATGGGCTGGTATTCTGCTGGCTGTGGTCATGGCCCTCGGCGTGTGTGGTGAAAGCCAGGCGCAAGTGGGGCTGTTTGGCTCGCCCGAGTTGGTTCCCTTGCCGGCCCCGACGGCCCGCCCGCCCGCCGCGCGGTCTTTTGGAGGACCGCCTCGGGAGGGCTATTCTCCCGGGGGGCAATATCCGGGCGGGCCCTTGGCGATGAGCCCGGGGCAGTCGATTCGCCTGGACATTCCCGAGTCCCCCCCGCCGCTGCCGACCCCCCCGCCGCTGCCGCCGCTGCCGACCAACCGATCGCTACCAGGTGCATCCGGGCCGGGTATGCCCGCATTGATTCCCGCCGGCCAGAGAATGCCTCCGCCCGGGCAAAATATCAGCCTGAGCAACGAGATGTTCGGGGGAGCGGAGTCGTACGGTCCGGCAATCATCGGCCCGAAAAGCGGGGGCCCGAACGGCGGGACCAGCAGAATTACCGCCAATATCCCGGACGCCGATATCTCGACGGACCCCCTCTTAACGGATTCCGGCCCCGTGTTTCAACCGGTGGGCAGCCCCTTTGCGCGTTCCTGTCGCTCGCAGCGATCGGCCAGTTGGTTCGTGTCGATGTCGGGGCTGGTCATGGGCCGCGATCTGCCGAACCGGCTGTGGACCAGTTACCAAACGGGGGCTCGCACGAACCTGTTGGCCAATACGGCCGACGCCGAGATGACATGGCGCGGGGGCGGCGAGATTCGCTTCGGCCGATGGTTCAGTGATGGCGCCTGGAACGTCAGCGCAACCTATTGGCTCCTTGAGCCGACCGACGCCTTTCTCAGCACGACGCACGCCGCCGGAGTCAGCACGCCGCTGGCCGTCAACCGCATCGAGTTTGCCGGGGTCAACGGAACGGCCCTCTTCGACGGCGCCGCCGAACACCGCCTCTGGCGCCGCAACGAGTTCCACAATCTGGAAATCAACGTGCTGCGCAACCGCCTCTTCAGCGACGCATCGCACCCGGTCCATCTGGATTGGTCGGCCGGTGTCCGCTTCTTCCGCTTCCAGGAGGATTTGACGTTCGGATCGCTGGCTTCCGGCACGTGGGGTGGAGCGGGCGGGCTGAACGAAGCGTATCTCGACGACCGGGTCGTCAACAATCTGGTCGGTTTTCAGATGGGATTCAACGCCGACTGCGAATTGACCTCCAAGCTACGCGTGTTCATCACTCCCACCGTCGGTATCTTCAACAACTACATCGAGAACCGATTCGAGGCCTATCGCGGCGACGGCACGGCGGCCTCGCCCACCGCCGGCGGTGGCGCCTATCCCATCGCCAGCACGTCCACCGCCATCTCGTTCCTGACGCAAATCGACCTGGGCCTCGACTGGCAGTTCGCGCCCCACTGGAGCCTCTTCGGCGGCTATCGGGTGGTGGCGTTTACCGGGATCGCCCTGGCCGACAACCAGATTCCGCCGGACATCGCCGACATCACGGAAATCGGCGCCGTCGACTACAACGGAAACCTCATCCTCCACGGAGCCTTCGCCGGCATGTCGTACAACTACTAAGCTGGCGATTAGACCTCGTTTGCTCCTCGTTACGACGCCGAATTGCCCTCGTTACGACGCTTCCGCGTCGTAACGCACGATCGGACGCTTTGCGTCCCCGCCGCAATGCAGGCTACTTTTCTGGGCCAAC